>JABFXX010000699.1 GCA_013368795.1 Kofleriaceae bacterium | reverse complement strand
GTGCTCGAGTTTCCAGCGCCGCTTGTAACTGCGCAGCTTGCGACCGACTTGTCTCTTGCGTCGACGCCTCGGCTGATTGCGGCGCAACCATCTCGATCTGCCGCAAGCTCGGCATCGAGCGGGTCGCTATCGTAGGCCTTATCGCCGATCAGTAACGTCGGTCAGCTGTTTGCGCAGGAAGCACGGCTTCTGTTCCAGCGGCAGCGGTCGCGCAGATCTTCGGCGAGCTTATGGAGTACGCGCTCGAGCCGGCGGGTAGCGCCGCGGCAGGCCGGCCGCCCTTCTTCGTCGTCCGCTTCAATTCCTCGACGTGGGAAACAGCCCTCGATCGCCTCCCACTGGTGAGCGGTGAGGCCCACCTGTCGATCCTCTCGCCAAGACCCGGGAACGGGCCCTTGGATCCGTGGGTTGCGAGACCGGCTCTAGTTCGGATTCCACTCGTCGGCTTTGCGCCACTCTCGGCCGTCGAGCCTTGCCTTGAACTCGGCGAGCTCGTCGTCGGTGATGATGCCCTTTGCGTGCAGCGTCATCGCGTGGTGCAGATCGGCGCTGGGGTCGCCGCTCGTGCGCAGCGGGATCATGACGACGCGAGCGCGCGTACGGGCGACCGTTCGCGCCTCGGCGAGAAACGCCTTGAGCTGCTCCGGGTTTGTATCGTGCAGGAACAGCAGCGTCTTCGTGCCGTCGGTGAAACCGAACAGGTGGCTGCGCGAGAAGTAGTAGTAGGCGCCGGCCACGACGGCGAACGCGCCCCAGAACGCCCATGCGTAGGGCTCGGCATCCGGCACGACCGCGACGACGATCGCGAGCGCCGCGAGGATGAACGTCGACACGAATGCGATCCGCGATGAGGTCCAGATCTCGACCGGATCACCGAACATGAGGAGGTACGGAAAGCTCACCGTATGACCGCTGAGGAGGCCCTGTGCCGAGACGCGGATGCCGTCCGGCGTCAGCGCATAGGTTCGGCGAATCAGACCGCGACGTTGTACGAGCTCGCGCATCGAACCGCGAGCTTAACGGATCACGGATTACCGTAGTCGTCGATCCACGGGAACTTCGGCTTGGGCGCCATGCGCTCGACGAGCCTCGAGATCCCGAGGGCGATCACGATCATGATCGCCCACTGGTCGGCGAGGAACGGCAGGGCGATCGCCGCGCGGCGCGCCGCCCAGTAGCCCGGGATGAACCAGGCGCCCATCACGATCGCCATCGCGAGTGCGACGGCGATCTTGCGCGAGCGGTCGGTGTGGCGATCGAGCTTGCGGCGATCGATGTCGCGCAACAGCTCGCGATGGCGCATGTCGCCGAGGTCGAGCAGACCGTCGTAGCCGCACGACGTGCACGCCATGCCGTCCGGTTGACGGTGCGCGCACTCGGGACACGCTCGCATCAGGAGAACTTCGCGGACATCGTGATCGGCGTGGCCGACAGGGCGCGCGAGACCGGGCAGCCCTTCTTCGCGGTGTCCGCGAACTGCTGGAACTGCTCCGCCGTGATGCCGGGGACCTTGCCCTCGACGTCGAGGTGGATGCTCGTGATCGTCCATCCCGGATCCTGCTTCTCCATGCTGACGGTCGCGACGGTGCGCAGCTCGGTCGGCTCGTGGTTCGCGTTCGTGATCTGGAACGCGAGCGCCATCGTGAAGCACGCCGCGTGCGCCGCGCCGATCAGCTCTTCGGGGTTCGTACCCGCCTTGCCGTCTTCCGACTGGAAGCGGGTGTTGACGCTGTACGGCTGATCCTTGAACGCGCCCGAGAGCGTCGAGATCGTGCCGTTGCCTTTGGGACCGGTGCCGTGCCACACGGCGGTGGCTGTGCGCTTGAGTGCCATGGCCGGCGGTATAGCCGGGAGTCGGTGAGCGCGTCCACGCGCCGAAACGATCAAACCACCCGGCTCGAGAGCGGCGGGTGGTTTTGCTCCGGAGATGATCCGCTACATCGCGGTCATCGCGTGGCGGCCGTTGTTGCCGATCGGCGCGACGGTGCTCGCCTGCGGACCTTCGCGTCCGCTCTCCTCGGTGAAGCGCACCTCATCGCCGACGTGCAGACCGTCGACGCCCCCGAGCACGCTGTTGCTGTGGAAATAGATCCGGCGCCCGTCGTCGGGCTCGATCCATCCCCACTCCTTCTCGACATCGATGAACGTCACGCGACCATGCATCGCGCCGCTCTGTTCGCGCGGCACGTCACCGCGGTGCAGGCTCTTCCTCACGTAGTCCTCGAGCTGGCGGCGCGTCGCATTGAACGTGTCGCGCAGCGCGACGTAGACATCCTCGTGTGCTTGATCGGGTCCTGGGTCGTGACTCGTGACGATGTCGTAACCGGGAACGACGACGCGAACGCGGACGTGAAACTGTCTCCCCTTCTGGTGATGCCGGTGCGGGGTCTCGACGAGCACCTCGACGCGGATGATCCGATCGAAGAACCGTTCGAGCTTGCCCACGTACTCGTTGATACGAGCCTCGACGGCTTCGCTTTTCTCGATCTCTCGGAAGGTAATATCGACAGGAGTCTGCATACTTAGAATGCGTGCATTGCTCGCGCCACGCATTGCACTGTGGCCAGCGCGCCCTCGGGAGAAGCCCGTCGGCTGTCTCCCGTGGTCGACGACGTGAAGTCCGCGGTCCCACCACATTCATCGCCAACGCCGCGACGAGCCACGCAAAACCGCGTGGCATGCACCGTGCTGTCTACGGCCGCAGCGCCTCCATCAAGGACACACCTATGGCCGACGACCCGAACCAGCTCGCCTCGATCGATCCCGCCATGCTCGCCGCCGTGACGGGAGGTGCGTCCTCTGGCTCGTCGGAGCAAGTCACGACGATGTTGCAGTCGCTGATGTCGTCGATCAAAGATCTCGCAGCCAGTCGCAAGCAGTCGAGCGGCTTCGACTTCATGCAGATGATGCCGATGATGAACCGCGGCCAGGGCGCGCCGGTCGAGGCGGCGCAGCCACCGATGCCGCCCGACGGCGACCCGAACGGCTGGTCGCGAGTCGCGTGACCGACTTCGTGTAGGCTGGCGCGGATGCCCGCGCGAACGTTCACGCTCGACTACCTAGAGCGCGCGACCCTTCGCGATGGCACGCGCGTGTTGCTGCGCCTGATCGC
>JABFXX010000655.1 GCA_013368795.1 Kofleriaceae bacterium | reverse complement strand
TAGTTCTTCGCGGCGTTGATGCCGCCCTGCGCGGCGATCGAGTGCGCGCGGCGCGGCGAGTCCTGGAAGCAGAAGCACGCGACGTCGTAGCCGAGCTCGGCGAGCGTGGCCGCCGCGGCGCCGCCTGCGAGGCCGCTACCGACGACGATGACCTTGTACTTCCGCTTGTTCGCGGGATTGACCAGCTTCAGTTCGAACTTGGCGTTGGCCCACTTCTGCTCGATGGGCCCCGCAGGAATTCTTGCATCCAACTTCATGACACCACGCGGAGGAGAATGGCGGTCGGGGGCAGCATGTAGCCGACGAACAGGCCGATCGAGACGATCGGGCCTAGCTTATCGGCGGGGTACTTCGGGTGGCGCCAGCCAAGCGACTGCATCCACGACGACGCGCCGTGACCGAGGTGCAGCGAGAGCAGCAGCATGCCGATCAGGTACACCGCGTAGTAGAGCGGGTCGTGGAACGCCGTCACGTACCGCGTGTACGCGTCGTGCGGGTACGCCGGGGAGATCGTGAAGTGGAAGATGTGGAAGATCAGAAACGCCAGCACGACGAGGCCGCTGATCGTCATCGAGCGACCGACGATCGACGACCGGACAGGTCGGTAGACCGCGTAGCTGACCGAGCGCGCCGCTTTGTTCTTCGCGACGAGCGCGATCGCCAGCATCACGTGCAGCATCAGCAGCGCGAGCAGGCCGACGCGTACGGGCCACTTCACTTCCCAGAGGTCTTGCAGGAATTTGGCGTAGGCGTTGTACATGGCCTGGCCGCCGAACACCTGGAGGTGACCGAGCATGTGGACAATCGCGAACAGCAGCAGGAGAAGGCCGGTCACAGCCATCACATGCTTGGCGCCGATCGACGAGCGTAGGTAACGTACTAACCAGCTCACGAGCCGTTGGATGCCACCACAGAAGGCACCGTTTCTTCAATGATCTACGTGCGGAAGAAACGGTGCCCAGGCACTTTGCTGGCCCGCCCGACGTGGTATTCGGGCGGATCAGGCCACCCGGTGGAGCAGCGGCTCGCCTGCGTCGAGGCGCCGCAGGTTCTCGACGACGGCGTCGGCGATCCTCGCGAACGCCTCCTCGGTCGAGCCTGCGACATGCGGTAGCGCGACGACCCTCGGGTCCGCGTAGAGCGGATCGGCGGGATCGGGAGGCTCGTGCCAGTGGACGTCGAGGCCGACGCCGCCGAGCCGGTCCGTGGCGAGCGCGTCGACGAGGGCGCCGCGGTCGATGACGCCGCCGCGCGCGACGTTGATGACGAACACGCCCGGCTTCATGTGAGCGAACGCGTCGGCGCCGACGAGCCCGCGCGTCTCGGGGGTGAGCGGGCAGTGGATGCTGATCGCATCGGACGCGGCGAAGAACGCGTGGCGATCCTCGGCGGTCGCGCCGCGGCGGAGCGCGAGCACGGTCATGCCCAGCGCGCGGGCGCGGTCGGCAAGCGCGGTGCCCGACCGGCCCATGCCGATGATGCCGAGCGTGCGTCCCGACAGCTCGATGCCGAGCGGCGCGCCGACCTCGCGTGCGGCGAACGTGCGGGCCGCGAGCGGCGCGCGACGGGCGAGCGCGAGCAGGAGATAGAGCGCGAGCTCGGCGACCGAGACGTGGTTCGTGCCCGGCGCGTTGCACACCGGGATGCCGCGCGCCGCGGCGGCTGTCTTGTCGATGCCCTCGGTGCCGGCGGCGGGCTGCTGGATGAGGCGCAGCTTCGTCGCGGCGGCGATCACGTCGGCGGTGATGTGGCCGTTCGACGGAAGGAGCACGTCGATGTCGCGCACGCACTCGACGAGCGGTGTCTTCAGATCCCAGCGCTCGATCGACGAGCCCTCCGGAAGCCGGACCGCGACGCGCTCGACCATGGGCAGCCAGCCAGAGCCACAGAACAGAAGACGCATGTTCGCGGCGACTTTAGCTCGGCCCGGGGTTTGCTGAACGTGCAGCGCCATGCTCACCAAGCGCACAACTCGCCGAAACGACGCAACACCTGCAACCTGCATGTTGCACAGCGCCGTGCTCGCTGCGGGACTCCTGGCCGCGGGCTGCACCGATCCGGCGGACGAGGTGTCGCAGATCGAGTCGTTCGCGACCGTGTCGAGCTACGTGAACACGACGTGCTCGAGCTCCGTCGTAATGGGTCTGTCGAAGCAGATCGCCGACGAGGTCGGCTGCGCGAACCCCAACGACCTCGTGAAGTTCACCGCCGGCGGCAATCTCACGATCACGAACAACTCGGTGCTGCCGTACCTGTCGATGACGGCGAAGACCGACCTTTTGGCCGTCGCTCAGGGACGAGCCGTCCAGGTCAACAGCGCGTTCCGCACCGTCGCCGCGCAGTACTTGCTGTACCAATGGTATCTGCAGGGCCGCTGCGGCATCACCGCCGCCGCGACGCCCGGCAATTCGAACCACGAGAGCGGCCGCGCGCTCGATATTCAGAACTACTCGTCGCTGATCTCGGCGATGGGCGCCAAGGGCTGGTCGCACGACGTGCCGAACGATCCGGTTCACTTCGATCACCTGTCGTCACCCGACATCCGCGGCAAGGACGTGCTCGCGTTCCAGCGCCTGTGGAACCGCAACCATCCGAACGATACGATCGCCGAGGACGGCGACTACGGGCCGATGACCGAGGCGCGCCTGCGCATGTCGCCGTCGGAGGGCTTCCCGATCGGACCGAACTGCAACGGCACGCGCGACCTCGACGTCGTGTCGATCATGGGACCCGACCGCGTGCCGCCGCAGCAGCGCGCGCACTACACGATCGCGATCAAGAACGCGGGCACGCTCGACTGGCCCGCGACGACGAAGCTGCAGCTCAAGGACGGCACGTCGAGCCCGCTCCACGACGAGAGCTGGACGTCGGACACGGTGATCACGTCGCTCGGCGCCGCGATCAAGGCCGGCAACACCGGCACGATCGACTTCGACGTGACGACGCCGTTCACCGAGACCGAGGAGCTTCCGGTGTTCCAGGAGCTCGTGCTCGACGACGGCGGCACGAAGTTCGGCGACATCCAGCTCGCGCTCACCGTCGTGCCGGGCATGACCGGGGACGAGAGCAGCGATGGCTCCGAGGAAGAAGACGGTGCGGGCGGCGGGTGCAATGC
>JABFXX010000570.1 GCA_013368795.1 Kofleriaceae bacterium | reverse complement strand
GCCGCGATCGGCGATCTCGATGCGGGCGCGCGCCGCGTGTCGACCGCCGCCGAGCAGGCTGCGGCCGCCGCCGCCAAGCTCGAACAGGCCGCCGTGCGCGCCGAGCGTGCCGCGCGCCGCGCCGAGAACGAGGACGTCGCGCCGGTGCGGACGTCGCGTCCCGCCGCGAGGCCGATCGTCGATCCGATCCAGGACGTCTACATGCCGACGCCGAAGCTGCGCAGCCCGCTGAAGAGTGCGATCGGCGGCCTCGTGCTGCTCGGCCTCCTCGGTGGCGCGGGCTACATGGTGTACACGCGCTACACCGCCGACGAGGCGAAGGCCGCGCAGGCCAAGCTCGACCGCGAGAAGCGCGACGCCGAGCAGCAGGCGCTCGAGGCCAAGCTGCACGCGGCGCAGCCCGACTCGGGCGCGATCGAGATCACCGCAAGCGGCACCGGCATCTGGCTCCGCCTCGGCCGCACGCCGCTCGATACGCCGGTCATGCTCCCCGCCGGTCAACCGCACGACCTGGTGCTGCTCAAGGCCGGCAGCGAGGTCACCGAAGCGCAGGTCAACGGCACCCACTGGACCGGCGCGAAGGCAACACTCAAGGCCAAGCTCGCGGTGACGATGAAGCCGGCAAAGTCGAAGGACCTTCCCGAGCCTCCGCTGAGGCCGTCGACGCCGGTGCTCGCGTCGACGGGTGTCGTCGGCTCCGGCCCGGTCCACATCGACTCGACGCCGGGCGACGCGGAGGTCTGGCTGTTCATCGGCAACGGTCACGCCCGGTTCAACGAGCTCTACGCGGGACGCGATTACGAGGTCGCCGTCGTGAAGCCCGGCTTCAAGACCCAGCACGTCGTGTTCAAGGCGGAAGACTGGCGAGACGGCGGCGATCCGAACATGCCGATCGACGTCGCGAAGAAGAAGCCGGTGCTTTCGAAGACGGTCGAGCTCGAGCCCGATCCCGACTGGAAAGATCCGAAGAAGAAGGGCAAGTGATGGCCGCGCGCACGCTTCACGTGCGATGCGCGACCTGGGAGCAGGTCGAGGTGTTCACGCAGCGCAAGCTGCGCAAGGGCAAGCTGCTCTCGATGAAGGTCCCGTTCGCGGCCAAGCAGGGCTCGCAGGTCACGATCGGCCTCGAGCTGCCGAACGAGGTCGTGATCGCGATCGACGGCGTGATCCAGAAGTCGGCGCCCGTGGAGGTCGAGGGCAAGACCGATCCGAACCGCACGTGGATCGAGATCGAGCTCGTCGGGTTCACCGACGAGGTGAAGGCGAGGCTGCGCGCGTTCCAGCAAGAGGCGCCCGAGCCGACGACCGATCCGCAGATTCCGGTGCAACCGGCTGCGCCGCAGCGCCGGCCGCTGTCCGCCCCGATCACCGACGACCTGCCCGAGAACGAGCGCGAGCTGTTCCAGCACCTGTCGAACGAGCTGCGCCGGCTGCGCTCCGCGGCGGTCCACGAGGTGTTCGGCGTGCCGCGCGATGCAGGCCCCGCGGTGATCCGCGCCGCGTGGAAGGATCTCATTCGCCGCAACCATCCCGACCTCGTCTCGCGCCGCAACGCGCCCGCGATCACGCACCTCGCCGAGGAGCTCACGATCCTCGCGAACCGCGCCTACGATCGGCTGCGCCAGGCGCTCGTCAGCGAGGGCCGCGGCACGGTGGCCGGCCCGTCGCTGCAGACCCCGCCGGGCTGGCTCGTCGGGTTCGAGGACATCTCGAGCACCGATGCTTCGCACGCGGCGCTGCGTCGTGCGCCGAACCGGTTCGAGCGACCGAAGTCGCAGCCCGGCGAGTCGGGATTCGGTCTCGGTGCGTCGTCGACGCCCTCGCCTGCCGCAGCGCCACAGCAGCAGGCGGCACAGGGCAGCGACGCGTTCGAGCAGCGCGCACGCGTGATGCTCGCGCAGGGCGATGCGAACGCCGCGCGCGAGGTCCTCGCCGCCGCGCTCGTCGTCTATCCGCGCAGCAAGCCGCTGCGCTCGCTCTACTACGTCGCGTCGGCGATCGCCGCGATCAGCGAGGGCGAGGTCCAGCTCGCGACCGCGCAGCTCGAGACCGCGCTCGCGCACCACGAGCAGTCCGCCGAGGCCGCGCGCCTGCTCGAGCACATTCGCAAAAACGGCGGCGCGGAGCCGGGCATCGTGCAGAGGTTGTTCCGATGACACCGCCGCCTTCACGCGCATCCACCTCGGCCGGCCGTGCCGTCGGCATCGACCTCGGGACGACGAACTCGGTCGTCGCCGTGATCGATCGCGATGGCGCACCTCGCATCCTGACGACCGAAGAGGGCTCGACGATGCTGCCCTCGCTCGTGTGGTACTCGCCGCACGGCCCGGTCGTCGGCGAGGCCGCGCGCGAGGGCCTCGACCACAGCCCCGATCTCACGATCTTCGGCGCGAAGCGTCTGCTCGGCCGCCGGTTCGATCATCCCGACATCCGCAAGCTCGCGCGCGTCCTGCCGTACGAGCTCACCGAGGCGCCGAACGGCGACACCTGGATCCAGCTCGCCGCCGGCCGCGCGGTCTCGCCCGAGGAGGTCAGCGCGCTGATCCTGCGCGAGCTGCGCCGCACCGCCGAGAAGTTCTTCGGCGAGCCTGTCACGCGCGCCGTCATCACGATCCCCGCCTGGTACGACGCGGCCCAGCGTCAGGCGACGAAGGATGCCGCGCAGATCGCCGGCTTCCACGTCATGCGCCTGCTCAGCGAGCCGACGGCTGCCGCGCTCGGCCACGGCGCGCACCGCGGTGCCGACCGCCGTTATCTCGTATGCGACCTCGGCGGCGGCACGTTCGACGTCGCGGCGGTCGACGTCGATGCCGGTGTGTTCGAGGTGCTCGCCACCACCGGCGACGCGTTCCTCGGCGGCGACGATGTCGACCGCGCGCTCGTCGAGAACCTCGTCCGCGACGTGCGCTCCTCGCGCGGCATCGACGTCTCGACCGACGCGATCGCGATCGAGAAGCTCCGCCTCGGCGCACAGCGCACGAAGCACGAGCTATCCGAGCATCCGATCGCGAAGCTGCAGATCAAGGACCTCGCCCAGCTGCCCTCGGGCAAGGCGCTCGAATACTCGCGTGCGATCCGGCGCGACGAGGTCGAGCTGTGGGCGTCGCCGCTCATCAAGCGCCTAGAGCCGCCGATCAAGGAGGCGCTGCGCCGCTGCGCCCGCAAGCGCGAGGATCTCGAGGAGGTGCTCCTCGTCGGCGGTGGCACGCGCATGCCGGCCGTCCGCAAGGAGCTCGCGCGCATCACCGGTCGCGAGCCGTCGGTGATCGCGAATCCCGAGGAGGTCGTCGCCGTCGGTGCAGCGCTCGAGGTCGCGCGTCTCGACGGCGTCATCGACGGCATCCTGCTCATCGACGTCGCCGCGCGCGGCCTCATGATCTCGCGCCAGGGCCAGGACTGCGAGATCGTCGTCGCGCAGTCGTCGGTCGTGCCGACGCGCGAGCACAAGCTCTTGCCGACTCGCCACGACGATCAGGTCCGCGTCGAGTTCGACCTGTGGGAAGGCGAGTCGCCCGATCCGTCGGTCAACCGCCACCTCGGCCGCTACGCGGTGGTCGACTTGCCCGAAGCGCCCGCCGGCGACGTGCTCGTGCTCGTCGAGGTGACGATCGACACCGACGGTGTGATCCGGCTCGGCGCGACCGAGCTCGTGTCGGGCGACCGCGTGACGCTCGAGCAGGTCTATCACGCGGGTCTCGCGAGAGCGGACGTCGCGCGGCTGCAGAAGCAGCTCGCGGAAGCGTCGTAGCGCTACATCGCCTTCGTGTCGTACGCGCCGAGGAAGTGCATGTAGACGAGGCACTCCGCGCCGCCTGCCTTGCAGTTCGCGGTGTGCTTGTTGCCGCCGGGCTCGAAGATGTACGAGCCGGCCGGCAGATCCTTCGGCTCCTTGCCCGACTCGAGGTTGTTGAACACGCCACCTTCGAGGACGACCGCGTGATGGTCGTTGCGATGCATGTGCCAGAACGTCGGGTTGCCGGCGGGAATCTTGATCAGGAGCCCGTTCGGTCCCGAGGTCTTGTCGCCCCACACCTGTGCGACCTGCGGCCCCGTCGCGTTCTTCGGATCGAGCGGCTCCCACGTCAGCTCGTAGGCGCGCTGCTCCGTCGGGCTCCCGCCCTCCTTGGCGCCCGTCGTCTCGACGAACACGACGCACTCGCCGCTCGCGCACTCGAGCGTCTTCGGCGTGCCCGCGGGCTGGAAGTACGTCGCGCCTGCCGAGAGCGCGGCGACGCGCGTGTTCGGCGATGGCGGGGTCGCCGGCTTCAGCGTGCCGGTGACGACGACGCCGCGCGCGTCGTACTCGTACGTCTGCTGCGTGCCCGCGCCCTGGGCGATCTTGATGAACCAGCCGCCCTCCTTCGCCGGGTTGCCCCACGCGCCGGTGGTCGCGACGCCCTTGGCCTGTGGTGCCTCGGCCCAGGTCATCTCGCTCGGCGTGCGCAGGATCTGGAGCTTGCGCTCGGGATACTGGTCGGGCGACAGCCGCGTGTCGTCGCCGGCGCCGGTCGTCTCGTTCGTCGGCGCGGTCGGGGTCGTCGAGGACGTCGTCGGTGCCGTGCTTCCGCACGCGGCGAGCACGACTAGCAGCGGGAGCTTCGTCATGCCCCGTGGTGTACCGCTGCTCTAACGGGCGCGCTTGATGGCGCGGTCCATCTCACGTTTGTCGTCCGCCAGCTTCTTCGACTCGCGCTTGTCGTGCTGCTTCTTGTGCGTAACGAGCGCAAGCTCGACCTTCACGCGGTGCCCCTTGAAGTACAGGGACAGCGGAATGAGCGTGAAGCCCTTCTGCTGAACCTTGGTCGCGAGCTTGTCGATCTCGTGCTTGTGGAGGAGCAGCTTGCGCACGCGCTCGAGGTCGTGGCCCCAGCGGTTGGCCTGTGCGTACTCGTTGATCTGCACCTTGTGCAGGAACGCCTGGCCCTTGCGGAACTCGACGAAGCCATCCGAGATCACGACGCGCGCGTCGCGCAGGCTCTTCACCTCCGAGCCGACGAGCTGGATGCCGGCCTCGACGCGGTCGTGGATGTGGAAGTCGTGCGTCGCCTTGCGATTCGTGGCGATGACCTTGAGGATTTCGTCGGCGGTTGCCTTCACTGCGTTACCACTCGCCGACGTTTGGCATCGACGTCCAGGGCTCGCTCGGCGCGAGCGCGTCACCACGTTGCAAGAGCTCGACGGACACGAGGTCCGGAGAGCGGACGAAAGCCATGTGACCGTCGCGCGGCGGGCGCGAGATCGTGTAGCCGAGATCGACGAAGCGCTGGCAGGCGGCGTAGATGTCGTCGACCTCGTAAGCGACGTGACCGAAGTTGCGCCCGACCGAGTATGCGTCGGTCTGGTCCCAGTTGTAGGTCAGCTCGATGTGGGGGCTGTCGCCTTCGGACTTCTCGCCGAGGAACACGAGGGTGAACCTGCCCTTCTCGTTGTCGCGGCGGCGAAGCTCCTGCAGGCCGAGGCCGTCGCAGAAGAACCGGATCGCGGCAGGAAGGTCGCGGACTCGCACCATCGTGTGCAGGTAGCGCATGACACGCGTCTAGCATCTTTCGGTATGTTCGTCCCATGCGCCAGCGGGTGAACCAGCGATGAGAGACGATTCGCCAAGCCGTACTGCCGCGTTCGTCGCCGCGGCCCGCCAGCTCGGCGCCCTCCTCCCGCCCTCGGCCCAGCTCGTCGAGGATCCGTATGGCGCGGCGTTCGCGTCGCCGGTGTTCTCGCGCCTGCTCGAGCGCCGCCAGGACAGCCTGCGCCCGTTCGCGCTGATCCCAGGCCTGTCCACGTGGATCCTGTACATGCAGGTCCGCACCCGCGTGATCGACGACGCGCTCCGCGCATGGATCGAGGGTGGCGGGCGCCAGGTCGTGCTGCTCGGCGCCGGCTACGACTGCCGCGCGCTGCGCATGCCGGAGCTCGCCAGCGCCGAGGTGTTCGAGGTCGATCATCCGGCGACGCAGGCGCGCAAGAAGTCGATCTTGACGCGGATGGGTGCGCGCTCGCCGTCGCACTACGTGACGTGGGACTTCGAGCAACGGCCGATGGAGGACCTGCCCGACGTGCTCGCCGAGGCTGGCCTCGATGTGAAACGGCCGACGTTCACGATCTGGGAAGGCGTCACGATGTATCTGACGGACGCCGCGATCGACGCGTCCCTGCGCGCGATCCGTGCGTGGAGCGCACCTGGCTCGCAGCTCGCCATGACGTACTTCGCCAAGTCGCGCATCACGCGGCCATCGTTCGTCACGCGCGCGATGAAGGCAGTTGTCGGCGCCGTCGGCGAGCCGTGGAAGTTCGGCTGGACGCCCGACGAGCTGCCCGCGTATCTCGAGGAACGCGAGTTTCGCCTCGTGCGCGACATCGCGATGGCCGATGCAGCGTACGAGCTGTTGCCGACGGAGATGGCGCGCCACGTCGCGTCACCCGATCGTCGCTTCGCGCTCGCTGCTGCGCCTGAATCGATCGCCGTCGTCAGTTGACGAACAGCGCGCGTCGCACGCGATGACGCGGTCGACATCGATCGTGCCGGCGGTAGCTTCCGATCATGAAGCGCTTCCTACTTCCCATCGTGGCGAGCCTCGGTCTGGGGACCGCGGCCGGGTGCTACGCCGGGACCTACGACGTCGCGTATCCGGCGGACAGCTACTATGGCTATGGCTATCCGTCGTCGAGCGTGTACGTCGGCTACTCGCCTTATTACGCGCCCTACTATGGGTACAACTACCCGTATCGCTATTACGGCTATGGCGCGCCGTACTATCGGTACGGCTATTACAACCGCGGCTACTACCCGTATCGCGGCTACTACAACCGCGGCTACTACCCGGCGTATCGCGGCTACTACAACCGTGGCTACTACGGCCGCGGCTACTACGGCCGCGCCTACCCCTACGGCCGCGGCTACACGCGCGGCTACGCGCGCGGTTACTACCACGGACGTCACTAGGGCGCGCCCGCATCGCATGACGCGGTCGACATCGATCACGCCGGCGGTACGGTCCGATCATGAAGCGCTTCCTTCTTCCCATCGTCGCCAGCATCGGTCTCGGCGCCGGTTGTGCCGGAAGCGAGACTGGCGTCGCCTACTCGACAGGCGGCTACGCGTATGCGGAGCCTGATCTCTATTATGTGAGTCCGGGCGTGTCGGTCGTCGCGCATTCCGAGTACCCAACCTTCTACGCCGACAACTACTACTGGCGTTACTCGAACAACGCCTGGTACCGCTCGCCCGTTTACGGCGCCGGCTGGGTGGGCGTGCACAACGTGCCCTATGGCGTGCGCGCAATTCCGCGACCGTACGCGTACCGGAACTGGTATCCGCGCGCGGGCTACACGCGGACGTATCCCAGCGCGTACTCGCGGAACTATTACAACCGCTACTACGGGCGCGGCGCTTACAACCGCGGCTACTACAACCGGAACTACAACTACAACCGCGGCTACAACTACAACCGGAACTACAACTACAACCGGAACTACAACCGCGGGTACCAGGGCTACAACCGCGGGTACCAGGGTCGCAACTACCAGGGCTACAACCGCAACTACAACCGGTCGACGACGACGACGCGGAGCTACAACCGGCCGACGAGCACGCAGAGCTACAACCGCGGCTCGAGCTCCGCGCGCTCGACCCACACGACGACACGCTCGCACACGACGACGCGCTCGGGATCGCGCGGCCGCTGAGCGCAAGCGCACGAGCCTGATTGTTGTCGTGTGTTAAGTCACAACGACAGATCAGGGACTTGCGCAGTCAACCGGTGGACATCCGGAGGACGAGCGGTACGATCGCCCTCATGAAGAGACTGCTCCTTCCGGTTCTGGCCAGCATCGGTCTCGCCGGCTGTTACACGACCGGCGATGTCGGCGTGTCGTACTCGGGTGGCTACAGCACCGCGTACGCCGCGCCGGAGCTCTACTACGTGAGCCCCGGCGTGTCGGTCGTCGCGTACTCCGACTACCCGGTGTTCTACTCGGACAACTACTACTGGCGATACGACAACGGCATCTGGTACTCGTCGCCGTACTACAACAGCGGATGGAGCGTTTCGTACAACGTTCCATACGGCGTGCGCGGCATCTCGCGGCCGTACTCGTACGCGCGGTTCCGCCCGAGCTCGGGCTGGCGTCGCGCACCGGCGCCCGCGTACCGCGGCGGCGACTACCGCTACGGCAACCGCGGCCCCGCCGTTCGTGATCACCGCACGTACTCGCCGCCCGCGCGGACGTATTCGGCACCGCGCAGCGCGCCGCAGACGCGCGACCATCGCACGTACACGCCGCCGGCGAGCTCGGAGCGGTCCGCTCCGCCGCCGCGCTCGGCGCCGACGGTTCGCGACCACCGCCGCCACTAGTCAGCGCTCGCTCGACACGCAACGCCGGTAGCGCTCGCTGCCGGCGTTTTCGCGTTTACAGCTTCGCCGGGATCCAGAAGTCGCGCGGGTACAGGCGGTGGAGCGTCGCGGTCTTGCCGACGGCGGCGTGCAGGTAGTCCTGGTACGCGGCCATCTGCTTCTCCGGGCCGATCACGAAGTACACGCCGCTCGGATCGAGCTTGCCGTAGCCGGGCAGCACCTTGCCGTAGACGCTCTCCATGCGGCCGAACAGTGTCTCGGCGAGGCTGCCGTTCTTCGCCGCGTCGAGCACGTGCTGGCGGAACGTCTTCACGATCTCCGGTGTGACGCCGTCGGCGAGGTTCGCCGCCATCGCGCTCGCGCGCTCCTCGAAGCCGATCGCGACGCGCGAGTCGAATGCCTTCGCGATCGCGTAGCGACCGATGTTCGGATCGGTCTTCGCCTTCTTCAGCTGGTCGATCACGAAGCGCAGCGTCTGCGGCAACAGCGGGCAGCGCTCGGCGTAGTACGTCAGCACGCCCTCGCTGATGCGCGGGCGCAGGCCGTTCGAGTACGCGAGGCCGGCCGCCCACGTCTTCATGAAGATCGAGTGCGCGCCGTGGCCGGTGTAGAGGTTCGACGCGAGGTAGTTGTAGATCGCGTCGTCGCTCGTGTCGGTGTAGTAGACGTTCGGCGCGAGGTTGACGAACACGCCGCTCGACGTCGACGGCGCGAACAGACCGACGAACGTCTGATCCTTCGCCTTCGGGTCTCGGTCGAGCAGGCGCTGGCGGAACACCTGCGGGCCGTGCTCGGCGGCCGCCTTGATCGGAGCCCCCGCCGGCAGCGCCGCGACGAGCGAGTCGACATCGCCCGCGAGCGCCTGCTGGTTCGCCGTCGAGCCGACCTCGACGATGCGCGCGCGCGCCGACACGACCACCTGCTGGCGCAGATCCTCGAGCGCCGCGAGCGCCGCCGGTGCGCCGACCTTGAGGTCCGCGCTCATCTGCTTGCACAGGTACGTCCAGTCCATCGCGAGCGCGCTATCCGGGATATCGCCGAGCAGCGCGCCGAGGTCCTTGCCGGCCTGCGCCGCGAGCGGCTTTGCCGATGCCGACAGCTTGGCCGCCGCGTCGGTCCACTTCGCGAGCTTCGCCGCCTTGGCCTTGCCGCCCTTCGCGAGCGCGTCGGTCAGCTCGACCAGCTCGGCGCGCTTGAGCGACTTCGCGTCGCCGAGCAGCGCGAGGAACTTCACGACCTCGTCGGTCTGCTTCGCGTCGTTCGGATCCGCCGACAGCTGCCAGCGCAGGCGGTGCATGTCGTGCGCGCGCGTCAGGAACGACGACGTGTGGCCGTACAGCGTCGACTGCATGCGCCACGCGTCGCGCGGATCCTCGACCCAGCCCTCCTCGGCGCCGAGCATGCGCTGGCGCAGCGCGGTCAGCCGCTGATCGATCAGGTCGCGCAGGCGCGGCAGGTTCTCCTTGCGCCAGTCGGGCGACAGCATCACGCGCTTCATCCAGCCGACCGCCGCCTTCGTCTCGCCGAGGCCGTTGCCGGCGCCCGCGACGACCAGCTCGATGCGGTTCGTCTTCGGATTGTCGACGAAGTACACGCTCAGCTCGAGGATCTCCTTGCGCAGCCGCTCCTTCATCTCGTCGGCGGGAATCGGCGTGCCGTTGTCGATCACGCCGGCGTCGCTCATCAGCACCGGCAGCGACGCGAGGTACATCTGCTTGTCTTCGGGCACCGCCAGCCGGAACGCGAGCTGGACGCGCGCGCTCACCATCGACTCGAACGTCGCGTAGAACGCCGAGCTTCCGCCGACCGTGCCCGTCTTGTAGATGAGGCCGTCATCGAGCGTCATCGGCGGCGTCGCGACGAGCGGCGGCAGCTCGCTGCCCTTCTGCGCGTCCTCCATGCGCTTGGTCTCGGCGTCGTAGTCCTGCTCGTACTTCGCGAGCGTCGAGGCCGCGTCCTTCGTGCCGTACTTCTTCTGGAGCGCTGCGAGCTCGGTATCGATGCGACCCTTGCGCTCGCCGTCGAGCTGCGCACGGCGCGCCGGGCTCGGCTTCGCGCCGACGCCAAACGGCGTCTCCGTCAGGCCCCATGTCTTCAGCCGATCGCGCCACGGGTTGCCCTTCGCCGCGAGGATCGCCTCGACGTTCGCGAGCGCAGGCCGCAGCGTCAGCGACTTCTTGAATCCCGGCTCGCGCTGGAGGTTCAGGAGGTGATTGTTCCAGCCCTCGCCCGTGCCGCGGATGCCAAAGCCCGGCGGCGTGTCGAGGAACTTCGCGTACTGGCGGCGCAGATCGATCACGCGGCTCTTCACGCGCTCGTTGAACGCCACCAGATCCGGATCGCCGTCCGGCAGCTTCGCGATGCGCTCGAGCTCCGCCATCACGAGCGAGCGCACGTCGGTGATCGTCTTGTCGTCGAGCTTGTCGGACTTCACACCCGACAGCCCCACGTAGACCGGCTGGCCCTGATCGCTCGACAGATACGACCACACGCCGCTCGCGCCGAGATCCATCGTGCGCGTCTTGCTGTCGATCAGCTTCTTGTAGAGGTTCGTCGCCTCGTCCCCCGCGAACGAGTCCAGGAACAGCCCGAGCAGCGTGCGCTCGGTCGCGTCGAGCTTCCGCGTCGCCGGCCACACGAGCATCATCGGTCCCGGATTCGTCGTCGTCGCGTACGGATAGTCGACGACCTTCACCGTCCCCGCTGCCGCGGGCGCCGGCTTCGGCAGATCCGCCTCGCTCATCACGCGGCCCTTGCGGCCGGCGACCTTGTTCAGCACCGCCGACGTCTGATCGAGCACCGCCTCGAGCTTCATCGACGACGGGAACGCGCCGATCATGCCCATGTTCGCGAGGTGGTACGCCGACTGATGAAACGTCCGGATATCCTGCGGCGTCATCTCGCGGATCGCGTCGGGATAGCCGCCCGAGTCCCACGACAGCGGATGCTTCGTGCCATAGACGAGGTGCCCCGCCTCGCGCCACAGGTTGTTCTCCGGCGACTCGAACGACCGCACCATCTCGTTGTAGACGGTGCCCTTCTCCTCGAGCCGCAGCTTGCCGTCGTCGCCCTTGTCGACGCCGAAGTTGCGCACCTCGCGCCTGATCTCCTCGTCGGTGTAGTCGGGGTTCAGCAGCGCATCGATGTGGCTCTCGAACACCGGCCAGAACACGTCTTGCCCGGCCACCGTGTGGAAGTGATACGCCGTCCGCCACTGCGCGGTGAACGCGCTCGACTCGGCGAGCGCCATCGCCTCGAAGCTGCCGAGCTTGCGGCCGCGGTCGCCCTTGCCGAGCAGCAGGTGCTCCTGCGTATGGGGCTCGCCCATGTCGCCCGTCGGGAACGAGTTCACCCAGATGAAGCCCTGCGGTGCCGTCTCGATCCGCAGATAGTCGAACGTGAAGCCGGTCGCGTCGTGCATGAAGCGCGCGCCCATCGGCTTGTCGGCGTCGTCGAGGTACAGCGCGGTCGCGGTGAAGCCGCGGACCTTCTTGCCCTCGCTGAGCGCGCCGAGCGCCTCGTCTTCGCCCGGTGCCTTCGCTCCTCCGCCGCCGCCTGCGCCCGACGTACTGCCGCCGCCGCTCGGGACGGTCGTCGTGGTCTTCGTCGGGGCTGGTGGACAGCAGGAAGAGAGGACGAGGGGTGGGATCATGGCGAGCACGCGGTGGCGAAGCATTCCGTCGCGAACTCTAGCCGATGATCGTCGGCGGCTCCCGCGCCGCGCGCAGCCCACGACTGCGACAGCTGCGACAGACCCGTAGGATGCCGGCTTCGCGATGCGGTCGTGGCTGTGCTCGACGAGCGGTCCGTGCGCCCTCAGCTCGGCTGCTTCGCGAACCGGTCGCGGCCGCGCTCGACGAGCCGTGCGCGCACGGTCGCCACGAGTGCCGGCTCGGCGATATCCGGATGCCCCGACGCGTACGGCGGCGCCGGGTTGTACTCGAGCCCGAGCTGGATCGCCTTCGCCGTCTGCTCGCCCGCGACCTGCGCCGCGATGACGAGCCCGAAGTCGATGCCGGCCGTCACGCCGCCGCCGGTGATGCGGTTGCGGTCGATGACGACGCGGCCCGGCGTGTACGTCGCGCCGAAGCCCGCGAGCAGCTCCGTGAATGCCCAGTGGCTGGTCGCACGATAGCCATCGAGGAGGCCCGCCGCGCCGAGCAGCAGCGCGCCGGTGCAGACCGAGGTCACGTACTTCGCGCCCTGACCCTGCACGCGCAGCCAGTCGAGGACCTGCGCGTCCTTCATCAGCGCGACCTGGCCGAAACCGCCCGGCACCATCACGATGTCGAGCTGCGGGCAATCGGCGAGTGTCGTCGTCGGGAGGAGAGCGAGGCCGGAGTCGGCACGCACCGGCTGGAGGTCCTTCCACACGAGGTGAACCTTCGCGTCGGGGATGCGGTGGAACACCTCGAACGGTCCCGTCAGGTCGAGCTGGGTGAGTCCGGGAAAGAGAAGCATGCCGATGTTCATGAGCGCATCGTGCCGCCCGATCGCCGTGGCAGCCATGACAACTTTCGTTTAATTTCTGCCAATGGCCCGCCGCGCCGTTCCTCCTGCCAAGGCGAAGACACGTCGCACTGCCAAGCCGAAGGCACTCGCCGCTGCCAAGCCGAAAGCAGTCACCGCTGCCAAGCCGAAAGTAGTCACCGCTGCCAAGCCGAAAGTAGTCACCGCTGCCAAGCCGAAGGCAGTCACCGCTGCCAAGCCGAAAGCAGTCACCGCTGCCAAGCCGAAGGCAGTCACCGCTGCCAAGCCGAAAGCAATCACCGCTGCCAAGCCGAAAGCAGTCACCGCTGCCAAGCCGAAAGCAGTCACCGCTGCCAAGCCGAA
>JABFXX010000035.1 GCA_013368795.1 Kofleriaceae bacterium | reverse complement strand
TGACCGCGCGGTCGAAGACGCCGACGACGAAGGGCAACCCGCCGGGGCCGACGCTCGACCTCGACGAGGAGGACATCGATCCGACCGAGATCGACGCGGGGCACTTCGGCCACGAGGCGACGCCCGCCAAGCCGGCGTTCAAGGCGATCTCGATGAAGACGCCGAGCAACGGCACCGGCGGCATCAAGGCGATCTCGATGAAGACGCCGGGCGATGCGCCGAAGCGCGAGGTCAAGGCGCCCGTCTTGCCCGCGGTGAAGCTGCGCGCGATGTCCGAGGTCACGCGTGCACAGACGCCGCAGAACCTCGGCAACTTCGCGCCGCCCTACGATCCGAGAGCGGCGCGGGCCAAGTCGACGCGCGAGTACATCCTGTGGGGGTGCCTCGCCGTGATCATTGCCTCGGCGATCGCCGTCGTCGTCTGGTTCGTGGCGCGCTAGCTCGCGTCGTGCGCTACGGTTGGCTCGATGCGAGCCTGGTGGTGCGTGTTCCTGATCGCGTGCGGGCAGCCGGCCGACCCGGCCGAGCTCCCCGATGCGGGATGCGTCGCCGACGGCGCGAACGCCTGCTTCGCATGGGCGTGGACGTTCCGCGATCCAGGCACGCAGTCGACGGTCGCGTGCCCACCCGAGGTGACCTCGATCCGACTCGTCGGCGAGCAGCGCGAGATCGTCGATTCATCGTACGCGGTGGTTCCACGTGGCGAGGTCAGCGCGGCGTGCGCTGATGGCCGGGCGACGCTGCGCGTAGGTCGCAGCGCGAACACGCTACGTCTCGAGGCGATCGCCGGCGACCGCGTGTACGCGAAAGTACCGATCGAGGTCGTCAACCGCGACGTGATTGTCGACACGGACCGCGGCTGGGCGAAGGTGGCCTGGACGTTCTACAGCCAGCAGCTTGCGCGCGAGCTGACGTGCGCCGAGGCCCGGGAGCGGTTGGATATCAGCGACCTCCGGATCACGTCGACCGACGTGACCAACTCGTCGATCGTCCAGGTCGACGAGGTTCCGTGCGCCGGCCAGGTCGCGCTCACCTCCGGCCTCGTGTCCAGCATCTACGGCGTCACATTCGCGCTGCACTCTACGAGCGGCCAACCGCGCTCCGTCGTCGATCTCGGCGTGCTCGAGATCGACGAAGGGCAGGTGACGGACTTCGGATCGGCGATGCTGATGATTCCCTAGGACGCCACGGGCGTGTTCGGGAACGTCACTCGGATGCTCGTTCCCGGGCCCGGCATGTGCTCGACGGTGCCCTCGAGCTGGAGCGCGAGCGTCTTCACGATGCGGAGCCCGAACGTCGAAGTGCTCTCGCCGAGCGGGGTCGTCATGCCGATGCCGTCGTCGGCGACCGTGAGCTCGATCAGCCTCTCGCGCGTGTCGAGCGCGACCTTGATCGTGCCGGTGCGTGGTGCCGGGAATGCGTGCTCGAGCGCGTTGGACACCAGCTCGTTGACGATGAGGCCACACGGGATCGCGCGATCGAGATCGAGTGGCGCCGGCGGCGCGGTCACGATCGTCGCGATCCGCTCGGGACGCACGTTGTATGCCTTCACGATCTGGCAGACGAGGTCGTGCAGGTAGGCACCGACGTCGATCCGCGCGAAGTCTCTCGAGCGGTAGAGCAGCTGGTGGACGAGCGCCATCGACAGGATGCGGTTCTGGCTCTCGCGCAGGCCGCGCCGCGTCGACTCGCTCGGCTCCGCGGCGAGCTGGAGGTTGAGGAGGCTCGAGATGACCTGCAGGTTGTTCTTCACGCGGTGGTGGACCTCGCGGAGGAGCACGTCCTTCTCGCGTAGCGCGTTCTCGAGCTGAGAGGTCCGCTCGGTGACCTTGCGCTCGAGCTCGGCAGCGGCCTCGATTCGCACGATCTCGGCCGCTTGCTCGGTGGTCACGTCGCGGACGAAGCCGGTGAGCACGAGCTGGTCCTCGATCGGAATCCTCGTGACCGCGATCTCGACAGGAAACTCGAGGCCATCTGCGGCGCGCCATGCGGTCGTGCGATACCGCGTGCCGGCGACGCTGGTGCCGTTTCTGGCGACGTACTCGTGCAGCGCGCGATGGTAGGCATGGCGCAGCCGCGGTGGGATTGCGAGGTCGGCGAGCTCCTTGCCGAGCACCTCGCTCTCGCGCACGAGGAACAGCTCTTCGGCGGCGGGGTTGAGCTCGAGCACGCGCCCCGACGTGTCGATCGTGATGATCGCGTCGAGCGCGCCGAGCTGGATCGCGACCTTGCGGGCAACGGCGCGGACGCGTTCCTGCGCGAGCGCGCTCAGCATCAGCGTCGTCACCGATGACACGACGATGAACGCCTGCAGCTCGGCCGTCCTCGTGAATGGACCGGTGCCGAATACATCCGCGATGACCGCAGCCGTGCTGACGACGAACGTCGCGGTCGCGGCGCCGCGCGGCCCGAACCGCAGGCCCGCCCACAGGAGGAGCGGCATCAGCGTGAACGGGCGGAGCGGGATCCAGCGCGGATGCACGCTCGTCAGGAGCAGCGCGAGCAGGATCATACCGGCGATGACAAGCGCTGTGGCCTCGGTGCGGCGACGTCGCTTGTCGAGACGCGGCACCTGGGCTCGCGTTGCCCAGGTCAGGAGTGCGGGCGTCATGATGAGATCGCTGCCGATGCTGAACCACCACCAGCTCGACCACAGCTGCAGCAGCTCCTGGTGCCGCGCGAGGCCGACCGCGACGAATGCGGTCGCGCCAAGCGTTGCGCCGACGGCGGAGACGACGATCTCGACCGCGGCGAACGCGGCGACGTCGCGGACGCGATCGAGCTGGACCCTCATGCGCAGGACGACCCGCAGCACGTAGTACGTCGCGAGCGCCTCGAAGACGTCGGTGGTGCTGCCGATGAGCGCCGCCAGCGGCGTATTGCGGAGCACCACCGTGAGAAACGTCCCGATCGCGATACCGGGCCACCACCTGGGCCCGTAGAGCAGGATGACCGCGAGCCCGAACCCGGAGGGCACCCAGATCTCGCCGATGATGCCCGCCAGCTCGTGGAGCCGAATTGCCAGCTCGCCACCGGCGAGGTAGACGAGCGCGATCGCGACGATGCCAGCGACGTATCGGGCGCGCGCATCGAAGCGCGGCCAGAACGAACTGGGAAGCGCGATCGCCCGCACGAACCGTTCTACCGTCGGCGCAAACATGCGGCCTCGTGAATGATTTGCGTGGAGCGGCGGATCTGTTCGCGGAGGAAACTCGTACCGAATCGTCCTCCGCCGAACGGGCGGCGCCTCACGATCAGCGGCGCGTGGTACAAGGTGCCCGCCTCGATGATTCCCCGCTATAGCCGACCCGAGCTCGCGGCCCTCTGGGAGGACAAGTATCGCTTCGAGCTGTGGCTCGAGATCGAACTGGCCTCCTGTCAGGCCATGGAGAAGCGCGGCATCGTCCCCGCTGGGACCGCCGATACCGTGCGCGAAAAGGCCGCTGGACGTCTCGATCCGGCGCGCATCCTCGAGATCGAGGCGATAACGCGCCACGACGTCATCGCGTTCCTGACGCACGTCGAGGAGCTCGCGGGCGAGCCGGCGCGCTGGCTCCACCTCGGGATGACGTCGTCGGACGTGCTCGACACGTGCCTCGCGATGCAGACCGGGCGCGCGCTCGACCAGATCATGAAGGGCGTCCTCGGCCTCGCGCAGGTGCTCGCCGACAAGGCGCGCGAGCACGCGCAGACGCCGACGATCGGTCGCTCGCACGGCATCCACGCCGAGCCGATCACCGCCGGTCTCGTGTTCGCACGCTGGCACGCCGAGGTGATCCGCGCGTCGAGCCGGATCGTCCGCGCGCGCCACGCGATCGCCGTCGGCAAGATCGCCGGCGCGGTCGGCGTGTACGGCAACCTCCACCCCGAGATCGAGAGCGAGGCGCTCGCCAAGCTCGGCGTCGAGCCCGAGACCGTCGCGACGCAGATCGTCGCCCGCGATCGCCACGCCGAGGTCTTTTGTGCGCTCGCGCTGCTCGGCACCGCGATCGAGCAGATCGCGCTCGGCGTTCGCCACTGGCAGCGCACCGAGGTCGGCGAGGCCGAGGAGGGCTTCACGCCGGGCCAGAAGGGCAGCTCGGCGATGCCCCACAAGAAGAACCCGATCCTCAGCGAGAACCTCACCGGTCTCGCGCGCCTCTTGCGCTCGTACGCGCAGGCCGGCCTCGAGGACGTCGCGCTGTGGCACGAGCGCGATATCTCGCACTCGAGCGTCGAGCGCGTCGCGATGCCCGACGCGACGATCCTCGCCGACTTCATGGTCGCGCGCGCGACGAACCTCGTGAAGAACCTGGTCGTCAATCCGCGCCGGATGAAGGCGAACCTCGATCGCACGGGCGGCCTGTTCTTCTCCGAGGCCGTGCTGCTCGCGCTCGTCAAGACGGGCCTGCCGCGCCAGGACGCGTACGTGATGGTCCAGCGCAACGCGCTGAAGGCGATCAGCGAGGCCTCGTCGATGGGGCACGTCGGCGCGCTGCCGGGCCGGTTCCGCGAGCTGCTCGGTCAGGACGCCGATATCTCGGCGCGGCTCGACGCGAAGGCGCTCGATGACTGCTTCGATCTCGAACACCACCTCCGCCACGTGCCGGAGATCCTCGATCGAGCGCTGGGAGGACGCGCATGAGTGACCTCGAGACCGCGCTGCGCGATCAGCTCAAGCAGACGCTCGTCGACACGCCGTGGCACGCGCTCGGCGGCCGCGACCTGCCGCGCTACGACGGCAAGGTGCGCGATTGCTTCATCGACGGCGAGCGCGGCGAGCGCGTGATCGTCGTGACCGATCGGCTCTCCGCGTTCGACGCGGTCGTCGGCACGATCCCGTTCAAGGGCCAGGTCCTGAACCAGCTCGCCCAGTTCTGGTTCGAGAAGACGGCCGACATCGCGCCCAACCACATGCTGCGCGTTCCCGATCCGAACGTGATGATCGCGCGCGAGTGCGAGCCGCTTCCGG
This sequence comes from Kofleriaceae bacterium, assembly GCA_013368795.1. Taxonomy (GTDB): domain Bacteria; phylum Myxococcota_A; class Polyangia; order Haliangiales; family Haliangiaceae; genus JABFXX01. The sequence continues at coordinate 8,251 of JABFXX010000035.1, read as the reverse complement.
TCGAGCTCGTAATGCGCGCGTACCTGACGGGCGTCACGTCGACGTCGATCTGGAAGGCGTACGAGAAGGGCGACCGCACGTTCTGCGGCCACGCGCTGCCCGACGGGATGAAGAAGAACCAGCGACTGCCCAAGCCGATCCTCACGCCGTCGACGAAGGCGGCGAAGGGCGACCACGACGTCAGCGTGTCGAAGGACGAGCTGCTCGCGATGGGCCGGATCTCACCGGCGGTGTTCGACCGCGCGGCGCAGATCGCCGAGGCGCTGTTCGCGGCAGGGCAGGCACACGCGGCGAAGCAGGGCCTGATCCTCGCCGACACCAAGTACGAGATGGGCCTCGACAAGGCCGGCAACATCGTCGTCATCGACGAGATCCACACGCCGGACTCGTCGCGCTACTGGCACGCCGACGACTACGAGGAGCGGCTCGCACGCGGCGAGGAGCCGCGGAGCCTCGACAAGGAGTACGTCCGTCGCTGGCTCGCCGGCGAGGCGAAGTGGAACGGAGATGGCCCGCCGCCGGTGATGCCCGACGAAGTTCGCATCGAGGCGGCACGCCGCTACATCAAGAGCTACGAGATCGTGACGGGGAAGACGTTCGTGCCCGACACGCGCGAGCCGGTCGCGCGCATCGCGGCGGCACTGGGGGCCGCGTGATCGTCATCCCGGGCCGCGCAGCACTGAGCGCCGCCCGCAAGGCGAGCACGCTGGCGAAGGTCCGCGCGGTCAGCCCCGAGGTCACGTCGATCGACGCGCGGTGGGTCCACCTCGTCGTCGCCGATCGCACGCTGACCCAGGGCGAGCTCGACCAGCTCGGCCAGATGCTGAGCTACGGCCCGGCCGAAGCGCCGCAGCCGCCGTCGCCGCGGCTCGAGACCGTCGAGACCGTGAGCTTCGTGATCACGCCGCGCCTTGGCACGGTGTCGCCGTGGTCTTCGAAGGCGACCGATATCGCGCGCGTCTGCGGCCTGTCGGCGGTGACGCGCATAGAGCGCGGTCTCGAGTACGCGATCATCGGCAAGTCGATCGATGTCCCCAAGATCGCCGCACTGCTCTCGGACCGCATGACCGAGAGCGTGATCATGCGCGAAACCGATCTCCACAAGGTCGTCGGCGCGCCCGGCGAGCCGCGGCCGCTCGCGTTCGTCGCGCTCGGCGCCGACGGCGCGAAGACGCTCCGCGAGGCGAGCAATCGCCTGGGCCTCGCGCTCGCAGACGACGAGATCGAGTATCTCGTCGCGCGCTACGGCGAGCTCGGTCGCGATCCGACCGACGTCGAGCTGATGATGTTCGCGCAGGCGAACAGCGAGCACTGCCGCCACAAGATCTTCAACGCCGAGTGGTTCGTGTCCGGCGAGAAGATGGATCGCTCGCTGTTCTCGTGGATCAAGCGTTCGACGGAGAACGCGCCGACGGGCGTGCTGTCGGCGTACAAGGACAACGCTGCGGTCGTCGAGGGCCACGTCGCAGAGCGGTTCTTCCCCGACGCCGACGGCGTCTATCGCGGTCACGAGGAGCCGAGCCACATCCTCGGCAAGGTCGAGACCCATAACCACCCGACCGCGATCTCGCCGTTCCCCGGCGCCGCGACGGGCTCCGGTGGCGAGATTCGCGACGAGGGCGCGACCGGCCGTGGCGCGAAGCCGAAGGCAGGCCTCGTCGGGTTCACGGTGTCCGATCTGCGCATCCCGGGCGCGCTCGAGCCGTGGGAGCGCAGCGAGTGGATTGGCTCGCCCGCGCGCATCGCGACCGCGCTCGACATCATGATCGACGGCCCGCTCGGTGGCGCCGCGTTCAACAACGAGTTCGGTCGCCCGGCGATCCTCGGCTACTTCCGCACGTTCGAGCTCGGCGATCGCGGCTATCACAAGCCGGTGATGCTCGCCGGCGGCATCGGCGCGATCCGGCCGTCGCACGTGCAGAAGGCGCCGGTTCCCGCAGGTGCGGCGCTCGTCGTGCTCGGCGGTCCGGCATTCCTGATCGGCCTCGGTGGCGGCGCGGCGAGCTCGCTCGCACAGGGTGCGTCGACCGAGGACCTCGACTTCGCGTCGGTCCAGCGCGACAACCCCGAGATCCAGCGGCGCTGCCAGGAAGTGATCGATCGCTGCTGGGCGATGGGCGAGCAGAACCCGATCCTGTCGATCCACGACGTCGGTGCCGGCGGGCTGTCGAACGCGATGCCCGAGCTCGTTCACGACGCGGGCCTCGGCGCGAAGCTCGATCTCCGCAAGATCCCGACGGGCGAGAGCGATCTGTCGCCGCTCGAGCTGTGGTGCAACGAGTCGCAGGAGCGCTACGTGATGGCGATCGCGCCCGAGCGCATCGCCGACTTCGCGGCGCTCTGCGAACGCGAGCGCGCGCCGTGGGCGCAGCTCGGCACCGCGACGGGCGATGGCCGCCTCACGCTCGCCGACTCCTCGGGTGGGCCTGCGCCGGTCGATCTGGCGCTCGATATCGTGTTCGGCAAGCCGCCGCGCATGACCCGCCGCGCGGAGCCCGTGCCGTCGCCGCGCCGGCCGCTCGAGCTCGCCGGTGCGTCGGTCAGCGACGCGCTCGATCGCGTGCTCGGTCTGCCGACCGTCGCCGACAAGTCATTCCTCGTCACGATCGGCGACCGCACCGTCGGTGGCCTCGTCAGCCGCGACCCGATGGTCGGCCGGTTCCAGGTGCCGGTCGCCGACTGCGCGCTGACGACGGCTGGCTTCGACACGTACGCCGGCGAGGTCATGTCGATGGGCGAGCGGCCACCGGTCGCACTCCTCGACGCCGCCGCCGCGTCGCGCCTCGCGATCGCCGAAGCGATCACGAACCTCGCGGCCGCACCGATCGGCGAGCTCTCGCGCATCAAGCTGTCGTGCAACTGGATGGCCGCCGCCGGTCACCCCGGCGAGGACGCGCGGCTCTATGCCGGCGTGCGCGCGGCGAGCGAGACCTCGGTCGCGCTCGGCATCGCGATTCCCGTCGGCAAGGACTCGATGTCGATGCGCACGCAGTGGACCGACGCGGCCGGCGCCAAGGCGGTCGTCTCGCCGGTCACGCTCGTCGTCACCGCGTTCGGTCCCGTCACCGACGTCCGCAAGAATGTCACGCCCGAGCTGCGCGGCATCGGCGAGCTGTTGCTGGTCGATCTCGGCGCGGGGCAGGGCAGGCTCGGCGGCAGCTGCCTCGCGCAGGTCTACGGCCAGCTCGGCGACGCGCCGCCGGACCTCGACGATCCGGCGCGCCTCCACGAGTTCTACGCGGCGATGCAGTCGCTCGTCGCGCACGGCAAGATCGCCGCGTACCACGATCGCTCCGACGGCGGCGCGATCATCACCGCGCTCGAGATGGCGTTCGCCGGCGGCGTCGCCCTCGAGCTCGACATGACCGCGGTCGACGCCGATCCGTTCCGCGCGCTGTTCGCCGAGGAGCTCGGTGCGATCCTCGAGGTCGCGCCCGAGCACCTCGCCGACGTGAAGGCCGCGCTCGCCGGGCTGACTGTCCACTCGATCGGCCGCGCCGTGCCGGGCGACCGCATCCACGTCGTCCACCGCGGTCAGACCCTGATCGAGGCGCCGCGGCGCGAGCTGCGCGCGCGGTGGTCGCACGTCACGCACCAGATCGCACGTCGCCGCGACGACGAGGCGTGTGCCGACGAGGAGCAGGTCACGCGCATCGACGCGCGCTGGCCAGGCCTCACCGCCGAGCTGACGTTCGACCCTGCCGCCGATATCGCGGCGCCTTACATCGCGCGCGGCGCTCGCCCGCGCGTCGCGGTCCTCCGCGAGCAGGGCGTCAACGGCCAGATCGAGATGGCGGCGGCGTTCACGCGCGCCGGCTTCGAGGCGGTCGACGTCCACATGACCGACCTCATCGAGGGCCGCGCCGATCTGCGCGACGTCCGCGGTGCGCTCGCGTGCGGCGGATTCTCGTTCGGCGACGTGTTCGGCGCCGGCCGCGGCTGGGCGGCGACGTTCCGCTACAACCCGCGCGCGCAGGCGGCGATCCGCGCGTTCGTCGATCGCCCCGATACGTTCGTGCTCGGCGTGTGCAACGGCTGCCAGATGGTCGCGGACCTCGCACCGGATCTCGTCCCCGCGACGCGCGGCGTGTGGCCTCGGTTCGTGAAGAATCGCAGCGAGCGGTTCGAGGCGCGCGAGGTGCTCGTCCGTCTCGAGGAGAGCCCGTCGCTGTTCTTCAAGGGCATGGCCGGCTCGCGAATCCCGATCGCGAACTCGCACGGCGAGGGTCGCGCGGAGTTCGCGTCGGCCGCACAGCTCGACGCACTCGAGGCACAGGGCCTCGTCGCCGCGCGCTACGTCGACGGCCACGGCGATGTCACCGAGATGTACCCGGCGAACCCGAACGGCTCGCCGCACGGCATCGCCTCGATCACGACCGCCGACGGCCGCGTCACCGTGATCATGCCGCACCCCGAGCGCGTGTTCCGCACCGTCCAGATGTCCTGGCATCCGCCCGAGTGGGGCGAGGACAGCCCGTGGATGCGGATGTTCCGCAACGCGCGCGCCTGGGTCGACTGATGGCGAAGTCGCCGAGCACGAAGACGACCGGCATGGCCGCCGGGCGCTACCTCGCGCTCACCGCCACGCAGCTGAAGGCGCTGCGTGCGATGAAGGGCGATCGCGCGCGCCGTGATCACGTTGCCGACCTCGTGAAGACGCGCGGCTGCGACGTGCTCGAGATGGGCGATGCGTGGTGGTTTGTTGTCTGGCTCTCCGGCAACGACCTCAAGCTCGGCAAGGGACTCCACAAGGGCCAGATGACGCGGATCGAGTGGCTCGATCCGGCCAAGGTGGCTGCGTGCATGGCGAAGCTCGCGAAGCTCGATCTGAAGAAGGCGTTCTTCGCGATCGATGAGGCGAAGTTCGAATACAGCAGCGTCCAGTTCTGGGTGAAGCGTGCGTGGCAAGAGGAAGGACGCACCACCGTCCTCGACGACCACGTGTTCGGCCGCGTGAAGAACGGGGCCAGCAAGCTCGCCTCGTTCGTCGAGGCCGCCGCCGAGGACGACAAGCACCTCGTCTTCAACGTCAGCTACTAGACGATCGCCACCCCGGTGTTAACCGGGCACATTCGCGAGCCAGTGCGGCCAGTTCTGCCGATCCGGGAGCGAGGTGGGACACAGACCTCCTCGTCAGCGACGACGATTCGGTCGAATGATGGCTCCATGCATCGTGAATCGCGTGGCTATACACTGGTCGAGCTGATGATCGTCGTCGCGGTCGTCGGCGTGCTCGCCGGCATCGCGATCCCGATGTTCACCGCGCAGGCGGGCAAGGCCAAGGGAACGGAGGCCGTGCTCCAGCTCGAGAAGCTCGCGAAGAACGCGACGCTCTATCACTCGCAGAACCACAAGTTCCCGATCGGCACCGCGGCCGTCCTGCCGGCCGCCGACGGAGACGGCTGCAAGTCGCAGGACCGGAAGATGGCTGCATCGACGCAGTGGGGCACCGACCCGATGTGGTCGGCGCTCGACTTCGACATCAGCGAGCCGACGCGGTTCTCGTATCACTACGAGGCGACGGGCCCGCACTCCGCGCGCGCGTGGGCGACGGCCGACCTCGGCTGCAGCGGCCACCTCGTCACGTACGAGATCGTGCTCGAAGGCAGCTGCGACGGCGACGTCGCGTGGATCCTGATCGATCCGACCTCGCACGGTGGCCCGACGATGCCGGCCAGGTCGACCGACTGTGACGACGACGCCGACACCGGCTCGAGCAATGGCTCTGCGTCGGGCGGTGGCTCGGCGAGCGGTGGCTCGGCGTCGAGCGGCGGCTCGGCGTCGGGCGGTGGCGCATCGAGCGGCGGTTCGTCGGGCAGCGGTGATTCGAGCTCGTCGGGTGGCTCGAGCTCGTCGGCGAATTCCGGTTCGTCGGGCGGCGGTCTGTCGGGTGGCGGCGCGTCAAACGGTGGCTCGTCGGAGGGTGGCGCGTCGAACGGCGGCTCGTCGAACGGTGGTTCGTCGAACGGTGGTTCGTCGAACGGTGGTTCGTCGAACGGTGGTTCGTCGAACGGTGGTTCGTCGGGCAACGGCGGCTCGTCGGGCGGCACGGTCACGGGGGCGACCGACACGACGACCACGACGACCGACGAGGGCTGTAACGGAAAGACCGACGGCACCGGCCAGGGCAAGTGCAAGGGTCACGACAAGAAGAAGTGACCGTCGCGGCGAGGCCCCGCGTCAGAGCTTGCAGGACAGAACGGTGACGGTGTCGGGCGACGGAGTCGTCGAGCGCTGCACCTGCAGCTTCAGGTGCGAGTCCGAGCTGCACGACGCCGCATCCGTGATCAGCTCGAAGCACGGCTTGTTCGTCGAGCTTGCGCCGTTGTTGCACGCCGGCAGCGTCGTCGACGTCGAGCCGACCACGTCGCGCGCGATGCAATCAGCGGGCAACGCGATGTCCTGGGTAAGGCACGGGTTGCCGGTGAGCGATCGCACCTGGACCGCGATGTTCGTCAGCGGGCTCGAGAGATCCTGCATGCACACCGTCCCGATCGAGTGACGCGGGAACTTGTTTGCGAGCTCGGCGATGCGAACGCCTGGGTCCGCGACGTCGAGGCCATTCGCGCTGGCGTATTCGCAGGAATGCGCGAGCGCAGGAATCGGCGTGCTGCTTGCCGGCGGCGTCCTCATCTCCACCTCGACCGGCGTCGGGTCGCCGATGAGCGCGGCAAACAGCACGTCGTCGTCCCGTTGCTTGAGCCCCTTGAAGAACGTGGCGTACGGGCCCATCGGCATCAGGTACGTCGAGCTCTCGTTCGAGTGGCACTGGCCCTTCACGTTCGCCTGGTTCATGTCGTCGGGCGTCGCGCCGTTCACGTCGCACGTGACGCCGAACCGGGTGCAGCGAAACGACTGCAGCGGGCCGAGCGTGCTGGTGTCCTGCGTGAGCAGCGTCGCGTGCGAGACCGAGCAATCGTCCTCGTCGGTCATCACGATGATCGCGAGCTTCGCGTTCGGCCGCAGAAAGCCCGCATTGGCGGGGTTGTTGTCGAGCGCGCGCTTGGCGGCCTCGATCGGCTGCTCGAAGCCACAACCGGCGCTGCCGACGGAGGCAATCGAGGAGAACGCGTCCGCGAGCGTGCCCGTGTAGTTCACCGTGCGCGTGCCGTCGCTATTCTTGGTGTTGGCGATGAACGTCCCCTGGACCACGCTGCTCGACTGCAGGTTGCCGCCCTTGCCATTGCCGCTACACCCGCCCGTTCCGGGGGTGCCGATCGTCGGGGCCGGCGTAGCATCGTTCACGGCCTTGGTGCCGAGGTCTGGCGTGACGACGCCGATGTGCACGTTCGGCAGGCCGCCGGGCACGTCGTTCAGCACGTTGATGAAGTTGGGGAAGTTGTTCTTGAGGTTCGTCTGTTTGTCGAGCGTGCTCGTCGAATCGTCGATGACGAACAGCAGGTCGACATCGCTGTTCGCGACGGCGGGCACGCGCGCGACCTCGACACGGCCATCGCCCGCGCCGTCACCCGGGGCGCCAGCATCGGGATCGACCTTGCAGCAGTCATCGTCGTCGCAACCCGCGAGCACCAACGCGCCCACGCATAACCATGCTCTCATCGAAACCTCCGAGGGCCCGATGGTAGTGCGCTTCTGGTACCGCGCGTCCAGCTACAACAGCGGCAACAGTGCGGTAAGCACACCGAGCGCGACGAAGCCGTACTGGAACCTGCGACACGTGAGCTGAGTGCGCGACATGCCGGTGATGATCACGAGCGCGGCGGCGGCGCGGCGCGCGGACAGAAGGCCCGGCACGATCGAGGCGAGCGAGGCGAGCGCGGCGATGCGTCCCGGCCACAGCTCGACGCCACCGAAGAACGCGCGCGGCCAGATCGTCGGCAGGAGCAAGAGCTCGGCGATCACGATGACGGCGATCGCCCAGCGCTGACCGGCGAGCAGCGCGACCGCGCTGACCGCGAGCGTCGACGCAACCTCGGGACCGTGCCAGCTCGACTGTGCGAGCGGCAGCGCGCACATCGCAGCCAGCAGGCCCGTGACGGCGAGCCAGGTGTCGCTCCGCTGACGACGCGAGCGCGACTTCTGCCTGCGATACAGTCTGTCAGACGAGACGGCGTCCGCCATGCTGCTAAGAAATGTAATGCATCGATGACAGTTGTCCAACACTTGTCATCGACCAATTACAATTGAGCTAGCGTAGATCGCTGAAATAACAGGGTTACGACCCCAGATCGGCTCACCCTTGTACGTTGATCGTCACGATCCGCGTGTCATGCTCCGAATATGTCTCCTG
>JABFXX010000169.1 GCA_013368795.1 Kofleriaceae bacterium | reverse complement strand
CGCGCCACCACTGGCCGTCGTGAACGAGGCCGCGGACGAGCGCACCGTCGCGCAGGAGCACGCCGACGTCGGTGGACGGGCCGAGCACGAGCGAGGTGACGAGCGAGACCGCGACCAGCGACAGCGTGATGAGCCGCGTCGCGATCGGGCCGCGAGGCTGCGGTCGTTCGGTGACCGCGGGCGGAGGCTCGGCCTCGACGCGCGCGACGACCTCCGACGCGAGCGGCGTGAGCTCGACCGCGCTCACCGTCGGCAACCGCGCGATCGCCTGATCGATCAACACGCGCGGCCGGCCTCGCGAGCGCGAGCGCGCCTTCGCGTATCCGGCCTCGGCCGCCGCCTTGTCGCCGCGCCGTTCGTGCGCGACGGCGACCCAGTAATGGCGCGCGCCCGGCTTCATGTGGCGCGAGCTCCTCGGCTCGACGAGCGTCTGCACCGCGGCGACGCGCCCGGCGAGCGCGAGGAAGATGAGGCGGCCGCGATGCAGCCAGATGTTCGCGTCGGGGCGGCCCGCGCAGATGTCCTCGAGGCGCGCGAGCATGCGCGCGGCGTGATCGAGGTCGCCGAGGTAGCCGTAGGCGCCGAGCAGCTCCACCCACACGGGCGGTGCGAGGCCGAGCGCGCGGCGGATCGCGATCGGCGTCGCCGGTCCGAGCTCGTTCGGCGTCGTCCACGCCGGCACGGTGTCGAACAGGTGCTCCTCGGCGTGCGCGATCGCCTCGTCCCAGCGATACGCGGCGAGGTAGAGCATCGCGATGCGCTCGTCGATCGCGATGCGCGCATCGGGCGTCGCGCCACGCTTCGCCTGCGTCAGCGCCTCGACGGTGCGCTCGATGTTGCCGTCGCGGATCTCGCGCATCGCTGCGAGCAGCGCCTTCTCCTCGGCGACGCCGGAGCCCGGTGCGAGCACCTCGGCGACGTCGAGCATGTGCTTCGCCATGCCGAACCGCTCGGCACCCGCGAACCGGCGCGCGGCGCTGCGCGCGAGTGGGCCGAGCAGGAGGAGACACGCGCCGGCGCCGACACCGATCGCGCCGGGGATGCCGAACGACGAATCCCCGAGCTTGCGCCCGAGCAGGCCGAGTCCGGACAGCGCTGCCGCCGCGACCTGGAGCACGCCGTAGAGCCGCGTGCCGTCGTGGCGAACGAAGTACCAGCCCCAGTATCCGCCCGCGATCAAAACCGAGATCAGCGCGAGCTCGTAATACATGACTACGATGGCGTCTCGACGAACGCGCCGATCTTGCGGAACTTCTGGTAGCGACGCTCGACGAGCTCGGCCGGCGGAAGCTCGACGAGCTCCTTCAGGGCCTTCTTGATCGCGATGCGCATCTTCGCCGCGGTCTGGGCAGGGCTGCGATGCGCGCCGCCGTCAGCCTCGGGGATGATCTCGTCGCACACGCCGAGCTGGACGAGGTCGGGCGCGGTCAGCTTCAGCTGCGTCGCGGCCTCGCTGATCTTCGCCGGGTCGCGCCACAGGATCGACGCGCAGCCCTCGGGCGAGATCACCGAGTAGATCGAGTACTCGAGCATGAAGATGCGATCGGTGACGCCGAGCGCGAGTGCGCCACCGGAGCCGCCCTCGCCGATCACGATCGAGATCATCGGGCACTCGAGGCTCGCCATCACCTGCAGCGCCTTCGCGATCGCCTCGGCCTGGCCGCGCTCCTCGGCGCCGAGGCCCGGATACGCTCCCGGCGTGTCGATGAAGCAGATGATCGGCCGGCGGAACCGCGACGCCATGCGCATGAGGCGCGTCGCCTTGCGATAGCCCTCGGGGCGCGCCATGCCGAAGTTGCGGTGCATGTTCTCCTTCGTGTTGCGGCCCTTCTGGTGGCCGAGCACGAGGACTTCCCACTCGTCGAACATCGCGATCCCGCCGATGATCGCGGGGTCGTCGCGGAACCCGCGGTCGCCGTGCAGCTCGACGAAGTCGTCCATGAGCAGACCGACGTAGTCCATCATGTACGGGCGCGCCGGGTGCCGCGCGAGCTGCACCTTCTGCTGCGCGGACAGCTCGGCGAAGACCTCCTTCTGGAGCTTCTTCGCCTTCTGCTCGAGCTTGCGAATCTCGGCCGAGAAATCGACGCTCTCGGTGGAGAGCCGTTGCAGCTCGTTGATCTTGCGCTCGAGGTCGATGATCGGCCGCTCGAACTCGAGGATCATGCGGTCGGTCAGCGGAGGCGGTTCTGTCGTCGACACTAGAGCCCTGCTAGGTACCGCTCCAACTCGACGAGGTCAACGTCGGCCGGTGTGGGGTACCAGGTGATCGTCTGATCTGGCCTGTACCACGAGAGTTGACGCCGCGCGTAATGGCGTGAATTTCTTTTGATCAATTCGATGGCCCGACCACGGTCGATGGCCCCGGCGGCCAGGTCGTGCAGCTCGGCGTAGCCGATGGCCTGCTGGCTGCGTAGCGGCGGCGTGTACCCGCGCTTCCGGAGCGCCTCGACCTCGGCCTCGAGGCCCGCCGCGAGCATCTCGTCGACCCTCCCGTCGATCGCGCGGTACAGCGCCTCGCGCTCGGGCGCCAGGCCGACGAGCCTCGCCTCGTAGCGCCGGGGCAACGACTTGTGATCGTGCCGCGCCTGGTGAGCGCTCATCGGCTCGCCGGTCAGCCGGTACACCTCGAGCGCGCGGACCATCCGCTTCTCGTCGTTGCGATCGATCTTGCTCGCCGCGATCGGGTCGACGCGCTCGAGCTCGGCGCGCAGCGCGACGAGGCCCATTCCGACGAGCTCCTTGCGCACTTCAAGATCCGCGGGCGGTCCCTCGAACAGGCCGAGCAGCAGCGCGCGCACGTAGAGTCCAGTTCCCCCGCACACGATCGCCGCCCTGCCCCTCGCCCATACGTCGGCGATCGCGCGGTCCGCCATCTCGATGAACCGAGCCGCCGTCATCTCCTGATCCGGCAGGACGACGTCGAGCAGGTGATGCGGCACGCGCGCGCGGTCGTTCGCCGTGACCTTGCCCGTGCCGATGTCCATCCCGATGTAGACCTGCTGCGAGTCACACGAGATGACTTCGCCTCCGACCCGGGCCGCCAGCTCGAGCGACAGTCGCGTCTTGCCGGCGCCGGTCGGTCCGACGATGACGACGAGACGTGGTGGCACTGCCCGACATTGT
>JABFXX010000114.1 GCA_013368795.1 Kofleriaceae bacterium | reverse complement strand
CGGACTGCGGCGCGCGCCCGGGCCGAGTGGCCCGCGCGCCGCCCTTCGGAATGGGTCCCGGAACCAGTCCAGGCTCGTTGTCCCACGCGGGACACGACGACCTCGACATCGACCTTTCTCATCCAGCTTCGCCGGCTATCGATTTCGATCGATCTCCACGTCGGGCACGAGCGGTCTCGACCTCGAGCTCATCGAGTACTCGTCGGTCTGCGGCGCGCGCAAGGGCCGAGTGGCCCGGCGCGCCGCCCTTAGGAATCGGCCTCTCGCAACAGTCCCCCTATGCGCCAGGATAGTTGTCGCTCGTAGTCACCACGCGCTGGGCATCAGGACTTAGTGATTCCGTACAGCACCGCGTTCCGAAATAGGATGGTCTCCAAGCTCGTCGGGCACGAGTGGTCTCGACCTCGAGCTGTTCGAGTACTCGCCGGTCTGCGGCGCGCCGAGTGGCCCGGTGCGCCGCCATTCGGGCCTCTCGCAACACTCCAGGCTCGTCGTCCCACGCGGGACACGACCGATCTGACATCGAATTATCGAGGCCTCGCCGGCTATCGATTTCGATCGATCGAGACGCGCATCCCCCTCATCCTATCGAGCCCACGAGGGGGCGCGGCACGCAGATCGGCCGGCGCGGCTTGCGTTCATGCGTGTGCGCGGCGACGATCGTGGGCGTGCGAGTCCTCGCGGGTGTGGGACTGGGGATCTTGTTTGTCCTCGGTGCAGCGATCGGATTGGTGATCGGCTTCTTCGTGTTCTGGGTAAGCTTGTATCGCCGCGCGAGGGCCGTGCACGCCGAGGGCATCGTGTGTCGGGCGGAGATCACGGCGAGGGATCCGGTGATCGGACCGGTGCTCGCCGGGCCCGCGCTCGTGCGGCTGTCGGGCGCGTTCGAGGGTCAGCGGACGAGCGGGACCGACGTGCTCGGGTTCGACATCCGCATGCAGAAGACGTTCGATCGCGATGGACGCGTCGGCGATCAGGATCTGCTGCTTGGATCGTTCGAGTCGTTCACGACGGCGGCGCGCGATCGCGCGAAGACGGACGTCGGCGACTATCTCGCGAACGAGTACTCGAGCGTGACACCCTGGTGGGTGAGCCGGACGGGGCCGGCGATCTTCCGGATCAAGGCGCCGGTGGTGGGATCGCGGGACCGCGGAGTGGATCGGATCGCGAGACTCGATTCGGATCTCGCCGCAGATCGTGCGCGGCTCGTGCTGAGCGTGCACGGCGGCGGGAGCTCGATCGAGGTTGCGGAGCTGCGCCTCGTCGAGCGGTTTGCCGACGACGATCGAACGCTGCGCGCGTCGATGTTTCGCCAGGGGCGAGCGTTGCGACCTCTCGGTATCCGGAACGGAATTCGCGCGAGCGTGTATCCGATGAGCCAGCTCGCGCGTCGTCTTCGCGGCGGCTGAGCCCGCTGGCGTTGGCGATTGTTGTACGCTCGCGAAGCGGGGATGACGGAGCTTGTCGGTACCATCGACCGCTACCAGGTCGTTCGCCGGATCGGTGCGGGTGGTATGGGCGTGGTGTACGAGGTCGAGGACGTCGAGCGCAGCCAGAAGGTCGCGCTGAAGACGATCGCGTCGCCCGACGTCGAGAAGGTGTATCGGCTCAAGCGCGAGTTTCGGGCGCTCGCAGACCTGTCGCATCCAAACCTCGTCGCGCTGTACGAGCTCGTCGTCGCCGACGAGTCGTGCTTCTTCACGATGGAGCTGCTCGACGGTGTCGACCTGCTCGGGCATCTGTGGTCGCGGCGAGTGGATGACGTGCTCGCGATCGCGTCGACGATCCACACGCCGATGCCGATGGCGACGCTGTCGATGCCGAGCGGGTCGGGACCGATCGGTGGAGCGAGCGAGACGCCGCCGAGGGTCCGCGCCGCGCAGCCGGCGTGCGACGTCGCGAAGCTGAGGGCGGCGTTGCCGCAGCTCGGGCGCGGGCTGCATGCGCTGCATGCGGCGGGCAAGATCCACCGCGACGTCAAACCGTCGAACATCCAGGTCACGAGCGATGGGCGCGTGGTGTTGCTCGACTTCGGGCTCGTCGCGGAGCTCGAGCGCAAGCACGGCAGCGAGGAAGTGGTAGGGACGGTCGCGTACATGGCGCCCGAGCAGTGCGCCGGCGATGTCGCGCTGACGCCGGCGGCCGACTGGTATGCGCTCGGCGTCGTGGTGTTCCAGGCGCTGACCGGGCGGCTGCCGTTCGAGGGCTCGCCGATGAAGGTGCTGTTCGAGAAGCAGACCGAGAAGGCGGTGCGGCCGTCGCAGCTGGCCGATGGCGTGCCGGCGGATCTCGATCAGTTGTGTGTAGAGCTGCTCGAGCGCGACCCGGCGGATCGGCCGACTGGGTCGGTGCTGCTGAGCCGGCTCGGCGTCGCCGATATCGAGCGCACGAGCTTGCCGACGCTGAGCATCTCGCGCGACGGCGGGTTCACCGGGCGCGAGGCCGAGCTTGGCGTGCTCGAGGCGCTGCTCGCGCCGCTCGAGAAGGGCAAGGCATCGGTCGCGGTCGTGCGGTCTCCGTCGGGGATTGGCAAGACGGCGCTCGTGTCGCGATTTCTCGAGCGCGTGCGCGCGACGCATCCCGATGCGCTGGTCCTGCGCGGACGGTGTCTCGATCGCGAGGACGTGCCGTACAAGGCGATCGACCATCTGATCGACGAGCTCAGCGACTGGTGGCTCGCGCAGCCCGAGGAGGTCGCGCAGAGGCTGCTGCCGCGCGACGCGTCGCTGCTGTCGATGCTGTTCCCGGTGCTCGATCGCGTGCCGGTGGTCGCGAGTGCACCGAGGGCACGCGTCGTCGCCGATCCACAGGCGCGCCGAACGGCGGCGTTCGATGCGCTGCGCGAGACGCTGCAGAGGCTCGGCAGACGGCACACCGCGGTGCTGTTCCTCGACGACATGCAGTGGGTCGATCGCGACACGATGGCGCTGCTCGCCGATCTGATGCGCGCGCCCGATCCGCCGGCACTGCTGCTCGTGCTCGCGACGCGCGTCGAGGGCAGCGAAGCGGTGATCGAGCTCGTCCAGCGGATGGCCGCGGAGAAGGCGGTGCTCGACCTCGCGCCACTGTCCGAGGAGGCCGCGCTGGCGATCGCGACCTCGCAGCTCGGCGAGGGTCACGCCGAGACCGCGCACAAGCTCGTGCGCGAGGCCGACGGCAGCCCGTTGTTCTTGCTCGAGCTGACGCGCTACGTGCAGGGCCGCAGCCTCGACGAGATCGCGGGCAAGGGCCTCGACGCGATGCTGTCGGAGCGCATCGACTCGCTCGGCGAGTCCGGACGGCTGATCGCGGAGATCGTCGCGGTCGCCGGCGAGCCGTTGCCACGTCGCGTACTCGCATCGCTCGGTGCGGTGTCGTCGACGGAGCTGTCGCGGCTGCTCTCGCAGCTGAGGGCGCAGCGCGTGCTGCGTGTTGCGGGCTCGCGTGGCGACGACACGATCGAGACGCACCACGAGCGCATCCGCCGCACACTGCTCGGTCAGCTGACCACCGAGCGGCGCGCGCGACATCACCGCACGCTCGCGCTGTCGCTGTCGGGGAGCGGGACCGCCGAGCAGCTCGCGCGTCACTGGTATGGAGCCGGCGATCTCGAGCACGCCGCGCTGTATGCCAAGCGCGCCGGCGACGACGCACGTGCGCGCCTCGACTTCGATCGATCGTCGCGGTGGTACGCGATCGCGCTCATGGGGCCGCAGTGGACCGAGGCCGAACGGCGCGCGTTGCGCACGCAGCTCGCCGACGCGCTTGCCGATGCCGGCCGGCCGCGCGATGCCGCGCACCAGTTCCTCGAGGCATCGAACGGCGCCGACGCGCCGACCGCGCTCGAGCTGCAGCGACGCGCTGCGGGCTCGTTGCTCCAGTCGGGCTACGTCAAGGAGGGCCTCGAGCTGACCCGCAAGGTGCTCGCCGGCGTCGGGCTCGCGATGGCAAAGACGCCGATGCGCGCGCTCGTGTCGATGCTGCTGCGCCGCGCGTGGCTGCGCATCCGCGGGCTCGGGTTCAAGCCGCGCTCGCTCGCCGAGATCAGCCAGGCGGAGCTGACGCGCGTCGACGTGTGCGAGGGCGTGTCGTTCGGCCTCGCGATGGTCGACACGTTCCGCGGCATGGACTTCGGCGGCCGATTCCTGCTGTCGGCGCTGCGCCTCGGCGAGCGATGGCGCGTGTCGCGTGCGATCGCGCTCGAGGTCGACTTTCTCGCCGCGACTGCGAAGTCGAAGCGCGCCGAGCGCCTGCTCGCGCGGCTCGACGAGATGACGAAGACGCTCGACGAGGCGCCCGCGCCGGCGCAGCTGATGACGACGAAGGGGTTTGTCGACTTCTTCATCCACAACCGGTTCCGCTCGGCGCTCGCGCAGTTCTCCGAGGCGATCGCGAGCTATCGCGCCGTCGTCGGCCGCGCCGGCTTCGAGCTCGATACCGTGACGATGTTCTGCTGCTGGTCGCTCTACTACCTCGGCGAGATCGGCGAGCTGTCGCGGCGCGTGCCCGCGATGGCCGAGGCAGCGGCGCGCGGCGGCAGTCGCTACACCGCGGTGACGCTGCGCTGCGCGTTCCCGGCGGCGTGGCTCGCGACCGCCGAGCCCGAAGCGATCGAAGCCGAGCTCGAGGCGGCGGTGGGCTCGTGGCACAGCGTCGACGGCGGCTACCAGCTCCAGCACCTGTTCGCGCTCGCGTCGCGGATCGATCTGGCGCTCTATCGTGGTCGCCCCGAGGACGTCACGGCGCGCGTCGAGGCCGAGTGGAAGCCGATCCGCATGTCGCTCGTCGATCGGCCGCCGATGCAGGGCATGCTGCTGCGCCTCGCGATCGTCCGTCACGCGATCGCGTGCGCGGTCCAGGCGGCGCCCGGGTCGGCGCGGCGGCGCGACGCACTCGCTCAGGCGCGCAAGCACATCCGCGGGCTGCGCGGCGGCGTGCCGCTCGTCGGTCACTGCGCGACGATGTGCAAGGGCCTCTACGCCGAGGCGCTCGGCCATCGCGACGAGGCGATCGCTCGCTATCGTGCGGCGCTGACCGGTCTCGATGCCGCCGACGCGCACATGTTCGCGCATGCGGTCCGCGATCGGCTCGGCCGGCTCGTCGGCGGCGACGAGGGTGCGGCGCTGCGCGCCGGCGTCCGCGCGTGGCTTGTCGCGGAGGGCGTGCGCGAGCCCGAGCGCATGCTCGAGATGATGTTGCCAGGACCACCGACGTAGATGCGAACCGCGACGCAGGCACTCACCGTCATCGCCGAGATCGATCCGGGCCATCGCGAGCTGCTCGACGATCGGCTCGCCGCGATCGCGGCCGACCTCGAACGCAACCCCCTGTTCCGGCCGCGCGACCTCCCCGACACGCACTTCATGCGGTTTGTCGTTGTCGAGGATCGCGAGCTGCCGGCGCTGCTCGTGTGGGAGTCCAATCACGACGGCGACACCATGCCGTATCTCGACCTCGTCGCGAGCAAGACGCCGTGGATCGATCGCGTGTTCGAGTGCTGCGTCGGCTATCCGCCCCCGCGCGAGCGCGACTACGAAGCGCGCGCGGTGTGGCTCGGCCAGCACGCGGTCCGCGCGTCGGCGTTCTACACCGGATACCGTGGCGTTCCGCGCAAGCAGGTGCTGAACGACCGCATGGTCCACGACGCGATCCGCAACGCGCTCGACGATAACGGCAACCGCAAGGCGCTCGAGGGTCTGCCCGGCCACGAGATCCAGCGCCGCCTGTGCGAGCACGTGCGCGTGACCGAGCCGCACCTGAACATCGCGGGCAACGACTCGCAGGAGGCGCGCTGGCTCCTCGGCAAGATCGCTGCGATCGCCCTGCTGATCGTCCTGTTCGTCCCGCTGATCGTCGTCGGCATTCCCTGGTACCTCGTGCTGCGCAGCAAGGAGAAGCGCGACGCCGCCGACGTCAACACGCGGCCGGTGCACGACGACAAAGGGCTCGCGCAGTTCGAGGATCAGGACGGCGTGAAGCAGAACCAGCTCACGCACCTCGTCGATATCAAGCCGGGCTGGTTCCGGCTCGCGACGCTTCGCTTCGTGCTCGCCGCGATCGACGTGATCGCGCGCGTCTACTCCGTGCGCGGCAATCTCGGTGGCATCGTCAGCATCCACTTCGCGCGCTGGGTGATCCTCGTCGATCGCTCGGGAAAGCAGCGCCATCGCCTGCTGTTCTTCTCGAACTACGACGGCAGCTGGGAGAGCTACCTCGGCGAGTTCGTCGATCGCGCCGCGTATGGCCTCACCGCCGTGTGGTCGAACACCGTCGGGTTCCCTCGCACCGAGCGGCTGCTCGGCGCGGGCGCACGCGACGAGGAGGCGTTCAAGCAGTGGACGCGCCACCACCAGATCCGCACGCAGGTGTGGTGGACCGGCGTCCCGGACTCGACCGTGCAGAACATTCGCGACGACATCTGGATCCGCCAGAACCTCGATCGCGGCCTCGCCGACGACGAGGTCGCAGCCTGGCTCCGCAAGCTATGAAGCAACGACCCGAACCCGCCGATCTCGACGATATCCAGGGCCTCGTCTACTCGGGCTGGGGCGAGCACCCGTATGCCGCGTACATCTTCGCGACGCTCGGCGACGACGTCGCGCGGTCTCGCGCGTGGCTCGCTGCACTGCGCCCGCAGGTGTCGTCGTCCGCGCTCGGCAAGTACGGCGACGGCGATCGACTCAACATCGCGCTGTCTCCCGGCGGTCTCGCGAAGCTCGGCGTGGCGCAGGAGGTCCTCGATGCGATTCCACAGGAGGCGAAGAACGGCATGGCGTCGCGCGCGCGCATCCTCGCCGACGACGAGCCAGCGACGTGGGAGCTCGGCCGCGACAACGAGCTCGACGTGCTCGTCATGGTGTTCGCGCGCGATCCTGAACGCCGTGCCGTCGCCGTCATCGAGCAGCGCGAGGCGCTCGTTGCCGCCGGCGCGACCGTGCGCGATGCCGAGCTCTCGTTCCCGCTCGGCGGCAAGGAGCACTTCGGGTTCTCGGACGGCGTGTCGCAGCCGACGATCGAGGGCCTGCCGAAGCAGCGCGCCGGCGCCGAGCCGCCGATTCCAACCGGCGAGATCCTGCTCGGCTACGAGAACGCGTACGGCAAGCTGCCGGCGAGTCCGCACTGGGACGGCTTCGACCTCGGCGCGAATGGCTCGTACCTCGTGTTCCGAAAGCTCCACCAGCACGTCGATCGCTTCTGGGGCTACGTCGCGGCGCAGGCGAGGGCGCTCGAGAGCGACCCGGCGGCCGCCGCCGAGCTCACCGAGAAGCTCGCCGCCAAGCTGCTCGGCCGCTGGAAGAGCGGGGCGCCGCTCGTGCTGTCGCCTGATCGCGACGACCCGACCTACGCGACGCCGGAGCGCGCGAACGCGTTCGGCTACCTCGAGGAGGATCCGTACGGCATGCGCTGCCCGATCTCGTCGCACGTGCGCCGCGCGAACCCCCGCGACGGGCGCGGCGGCTCGGCCGAGGAGTCGCTCGACGTCGTCCGGCGCCACCGCATCCTGCGCCGGGGCCGGTCCTACGGCCTGCCGATGGCCGACGCCGAGGCGCTCGCCGGTCGCGACGACGGCCGGTCACGCGGCCTCTACTTCATCAGCCTGCAGGCGAGCATCGCGCGCGGCTTCGAGTTCATCCAGCAGACGTGGCTGTCGAACCCCGGCTTCATGGGCCTGTTCGCCGAGCCCGACCCGATCATGGGTAACGGCGACGGCACGGCCGAGGTCTCGATCCCGGCCTCGCCGGTCCGCCTGCGCCTCGCGAACGTCCCGAGTGTCGTCACCGTGATGGGCGGCGGCTACTTCTTCCTGCCGTCGCTCGCGGCGCTCGAGCGGCTCTCGCTGACGGCCGCGGCATCCAGGTCTGATGTCGCCGGCAACCCGAGTCGCCAGGAACAAGTTGCGCAGAACCGCGAGCTTGGCGACATGTGAGAGCGCCCGGCGCATGGATCGCGCTTTGCTCGAGAGCGCCGCATGCGCAGCCAGCTGTTCGCCGCAGTCGTCCTCGCCTCCTGTGTCGCGTCGTGTATCGGAGACGGCGAGGAGATCGGCGACGAGGACGAGACCGCGCTGTTCGAGCAGGCCTACGACGAGGGCCAGCAGCCGGGCAAGGAAGACGGAACGGACTGTTCCGGCGTGCGCGTCCCCGACCGCAACGGCTTTGGCAAGCGCATCGCGCTGACGTTCGACGACGGCCCGAACCCGGCCACGACGCCGAAGGTCATCGAGGTCCTGAAGCGCCACCATGCGCCGGCGACGTTCTTCATCAACGGCTCCAAGCTCTCCGTGCCGGGCGCGGCCGAGCTCGCGCGGCAGGTCGCCGCGGATCCCGACTTCATCCTGGGCAATCACAGCCAGAACCATCAGGACCTCGCGTCGCTGTCGCTCGATCGCGTCGCGCGCGAGATGGACTTGACCGATGCCGGCGTGCGCGCCGCGGGCGAGACGCCGAAGTACTTCCGCTTCCCGTTCGGCAGCTCGACCTGCAACACGATGAAGATGGCGAAGGACCGCGGCTGGGTCGTCACCGGCTGGCACATCGACAGCGCCGACTGGTGCTACGCGGCCGGCGGCGGCACGTGCAAGAAGTCGACGTTCAAGTACGTCCCCGACGACATGCGCGGCGACATCAAGGGCTACGTGCTGTCGCAGGTCCGCTCGACCGGCGGCGGCGTCATCCTGTTCCACGACATTCACAGCTACACCGCGACCAACCTCGACCGCCTGCTCACCGCGCTCGAGGCCGAGGGCTACACGTTCGTCCGTCTCGACGACAAGACCGTGTTCCCGCGCCTGCACGGCATCACGCCGAAGTTCATCGGCGATGCGTGCACGACCAACGCCGACTGCAACTTCGCGGGCGGTCGCTGCCACGCGGCGGGCTTCTGCACGCAGAGCTGCGCGGGTGCGTGCCCCGACGCGACCGGCAAGGCCCCGACGTTCTGCATCGCCGAGACGGCGAGCACCGGCATGTGCGTGGCAAAGGCGGCCGTGCAGAACCAGCAGTGCGCGGCGCTGCCGGGCACGCAGGCACGCGAGCTCGAGCGGTTCATCGGCGCGAGCGGCGCTGCACCGGCACGCGCGACGGTCTGCGCGCCTCGCTAGTTCGCGAGCGTGCGGCGCAGCTGATCCATCTGGATCGGCTTCGCCATGTGCTCGTCGAACCCGGCCTCGAGTGCCCTCGCGCGGTGCTCGTCGGACCCGTAGCCCGATAGCGCGATCAGGCGCGGAGCAGCCGTGCCGAGCCGCGCCCGCACCCGGCGCGCGACCTCGAAGCCGTCGAACGTCGGCAAGCCGATATCGACGAACGCGACGTCCGGCCGCTCGTCGAGGAGACGCTGCACGCCCTCGGGGCCGTCGCCGGCCTCGATCACCTCGTGGCCCTCGTGCTCGCACAGGTAGCGGAGGATCTCGCGGCCATCGACATTGTCGTCGACGACGAGCACGCGACGCTTCGACGTCGACTGTGCCGCCTGTGTCACCGCAGTCTGCGCGACCTCGTCAACGAGCGGCAGGCGGATCGTCATCGTCGTGCCATGGCCGATGCCGTCGGATGCCGCGGAGATCGTGCCGCCGTGCAGCTCGACAAGCGAGCGCACGAGCGTGAGGCCGATGCCGAGGCCGCCGCGTGCGCGGTCGAGCGACGTCGTCGCCTGGGCGAACAGGTCGAACACGATCGGCAACGTCGCTGCATCGATGCCGACGCCGTGGTCGCGCACGCGCACGACCGCCGATGTGCCGTCCGCGACGAGCGAGACCTCGATCGTCGTGCCGGGGTCGGAGTACTTGCTCGAGTTGTCGAGCAGGTTCGTCATGACCTGCTCGAGCCGCACCGCATCTCCGGACACCCGGAACGGCTGCGGCGCGAGGTCGAGTGCGAGCTTCTGCTGGCGCGGTGCGAACACCCGCTGGTCGATTCCCTCGACGACGCGATGGATCAGCTCGCGGAGATCGATCGTCGACCGCGTCAGCTCGATGCGGCCCCGCGTGACGCGCGAGACATCGAGCAGATCGTCGACGAGCTGGGTCAACACGCCCATCTGGCGGCGCAGGATCCCGATCGTGCGCGCCTCGATGTCGTCGCGCGGCGGGAACCGCTCGAGGATCGGCAGCGCCATGCTGAGCGCCGCGAGCGGATTGCGCA
Organism: Kofleriaceae bacterium; assembly: GCA_013368795.1. GTDB lineage: Bacteria > Myxococcota_A > Polyangia > Haliangiales > Haliangiaceae > JABFXX01. Next base: position 32,757 of record JABFXX010000114.1, on the reverse strand, counting down.
GCTCGTGGCCGAGCATCGCGAGGAACTCGTCCTTGCGCCGATCGGCGCTGACGAGCGCATCGTTGCGCGTGACGAGGTCGCTCTCGATCGACTTCAGCCGGATCAGCGACCTCACCGTCGCGATCAGCTCCTGTGGCTCGAACGGCTGGGTGAGGTAACCGTCGGCGCCTGCCTCGACACCCTGCGTCTTGTTCGTCGATGACACGAACGTCGCCGAGGTGTGGATGACCTTGATGTGCTGCGTGCGCTCGTCTGTCTTGAGCCGGCGGCAGACGTCGATGCCGGAGAGATCCGGAAGGTGCACGTCGAGCACGATCAGCTCCGGTTGATCCCGCAGCGCGATCTCGAGCGCCTCGCCACCGCTCCGTGCCTCGAGGACGCGGAATCCCGCGTTCTTGAGCATCTTGGAGACCATGTACAGGTTCGCGACGTGATCGTTCACGTTGAGAACCAGCGGCGTGTACTGCGAGGCGGTCATGGCGACTTCGCCTCCCGTTCGCGGATGCCGGCACTACGTAACGCATCACGAATGCGATTGATCGCGAGCTCGCGCGACAGGTGCTCCTTGGACACGATCGCCTCGGTGTGCGCGCCGAGCCGCTTGCGCTCCTCGATTCCGAGCACCTGCGACGTGACGATGACGACCGGGATGACCCGCGTCCTCGGATCGGCCTTGAGCTGATCGATCACGTCGAACGCGGTCATGTCCTCGAGCAGGAAGTCGAGCAAGATGACGTCGGGCTGCTCCTTGCGCGCGGCGGCGATGCCCTCGGGGCCGGTCGCCGCCTCGAGCAGCTGGTACGGCGTGTCGGTGAGGTACTTGCGGATGATGTAACGAGCGGCCGGTTCGTCGTCGACGACGAGAACCTTGGCGCCGCGGCCGGTCGCGATCGTCTGCAGCTTGCGGATCAGCTTGTCCTCGTCGACGGGCTTCAGCCAGAACTCGTCGGCGCCGAGTGCGCGCGCCTGCGACTCGCGGTTCATCACCGTGCACACGAGCACCGGGATGTCCTGAGTCTCGGCGCCTCGCTTGAGCTCGGCGAGGAAGTTCCACGTGTCCTCGCCCTCGAGCATGACGTCGAGCAGGATCGCGGACGGCCGCACGCGCTTGAGCGCCTGGCGCGCTTCGTCGGTCGAGCGCGCGGGCAGCACCTGGAAGCCTGCCATCGCGAGGTAGCGCTCGTAGACGAACACGGTGTTGCGATCGTCCTCGACGACGAGCACGGGCGCGCGATCCGGATCGATATCGCGCGCGCCGTCCTCGATGATCCTGAACCGCGCGACGTCCGCGTGCTCCTGCGGGATGACGACCGAGAACGTCGAGCCCTTGCCAAGCTCGCTGCGCAGCTCGAGGTGACCGCCGAGGCTCTCGGCGAGCTTGCGCGCGAGCGGCAGGCCAAGGCCGCTGCCGCGCGTCTGGCGCTGGAGCGGGCTGTCGATCTGCGTGAACTCCTCGAAGACGCGCGCCTGGTCCTCGGGCGCGATGCCGATGCCGGTATCGGCGATGTCGATGCGAATGCTCTCGTTGGCGGCCGAGGCGGTGACGCGAATCGAGCCGCGCTCGGTGAACTTGATCGCGTTGCTGATCAAGTTGCGCACGATCTGGGCGAGCTTGCTCTGGTCGGTCTCGAGCGCGACATCGGGCGCCGGATCGACGATGAGCTTGACCGGACCGTCCTCGCGGATCAGCGGCGCCATCGTGCCGCGCTGCGCGCCGAGGAAGTCGGCGAGCTCGAATGTCTCGGCGCGGATCGTCGGGTTGCCCGCGTCGAGGCGCGAGAGATCGAGCATGTCGTTGATCATCCGCGACAGCTCCTCGGCGGAGTCGCGGATGAACCGAACCTGGGTCTCCTGCTCGCCGTTGAGGGGGCCATCGGAGGCCGTCAGCAGCAGACGAGACAGGCCGAGGATCGAGTGCAGCGGCGTGCGGAACTCGTGGCTGACGCCGGCGACGAGCCGACTCTTGATCTCGGCGGACGTGCGCAGCCGATCGGCCTGCTCCTCGAGCTCGGCGTGCAGGCCGCGGATCGCCTTGTTCGATTCCTCGAGCCGCTGCTTCTGCTTCGCGAGCTCGCGGTTGAGCCCGACGATCTCGTGGACCGAGCGGTTGCCCTCGACGACCGCGTCCGCGTAGTCCTGTGGGATCCGGCTCGCGAGCAGCGCCACGCGCCCATCGGCCGGCCGCGCACAGAACATCATCGTCACCGGCTTGCCATCGACGACGAGCGGCAGCTCCCAGCTCGAGACGTCCTCGCTGCGGCCGCGGCTGCACAGCTCGCGCGCCTTGTCTTCGGTGCCCGGCACGACCTGGTCGACGAGCGATCCGCCCTCGACCAGACCGACCGCCTGCGCGCGCGCGTCCGCCCACACGATCCGTCCGCCGGCCTCGACCACCAGACCGAGCTCTCTGCTCATCTGCGAGAGGGATTCCTGGAGATCGTGGGCCGACGACATGAGGGGAGCCAATCAGATATGGCCGACCATCTCCAGACCGTCTAGTCAGAGAATGCGTCGGTAGACGGTGTTAGGTCAGCTCACGAATGCTTGACGGGCGTGCACACCTCGGCAACGGTTAACCAATGCTCGCAGGTCGTACTTCGTTGCGTCGGTTGAAAGACGACACGGCCGACCTGCACGCCCTCGCAGAGCAGTACGTGCGCATCCTCGACGCCGATGCAAGGATCTCCGACTACGCGCGGTATCTGCGCGCGATGCTCGGATATCACCTGCCGATCGAAGAGACGTTCGCAGCGAACGATGATCTCGCGCAGCTCGGCTTCGCAGCGCAGCGCCGCCGCAAGAGCCACCTGCTCGAGCGCGATCTCGAAACACTCGGCGAGGAGCGACCGTTCGCGCGCTGCACCGCGATGCCCGCGCTGCCATCGATGGGCCACTGCATCGGCGCCGCGTACGTGATCGAAGGCTCGACGCTCGGCGGCCGCTACATCCTGTCGAGGCTTCCAGCGGTGCTTGCCGCCGTGCGCGGCAGTGCGACCGCCTTCCTCGAGGGCTATGGGGCCGAGACCGGCGCGCGCTGGCGAGCGTTCGGCGCCATTGTCGAGCGGGCGCTCGCCGATCGTGACGCGGAGGATGCCGCGGTCGCCGGCGCACGCGCCACGTTTTCGACGTTGATCGACTGGCTGGCCATGTTCGAAGGACGCGACGAGCGGAGAGTGGCGTCGTGATGTCGCTCGCCGATCTTCGCGATCGCTACCTCGAGGCGCAGCTCGCCGGCGACCGTCGCGAGGCGATGCGGATCGTCGTCGACGAAGGCCTCGCATCCGGCATCGAGGTCATCGATCTCCAGACGCGCGTCATCCAGTCGGCGCAGAACGAGATCGGCCGGCTCTGGCAGCAGAACCGGGTGACGATCGCGCAGGAGCACATGGCGAGCGCGATCTCGCAGCTCGTGCTCGCGACGCTGTTCGAGCGCGCGACGCCGGCGAAGCCGCTCGGCAAGAAGCTCGTGCTCGCGTGCGTCGACGGCGAGCTGCACGATCTACCGGCGCGCATCGTCGCCGACGTACTCGACCTCGTGGGCTTCGACGTCCGCTACCTCGGCGCGAGCGTCCCGCACGACGACCTGGTCTCGCTGATTCGACAGGAGCGCCCCGACGTGATCGGCCTGTCGGTGACGATGAGCTTCAACGTTCCGTCGCTGCGCACCGCGGTCGAGCGCGTCCGTCAGGTGACGCAGACGCCGATCTTCATCGGCGGTCACGCGACCCACTGGTCGGTGAACCTCGCGTTCGAGCTGGACGTCGAGGGCGCCGGCACCGAGCCGCGCGAGATCATCGCGACCGCCAAACGCCTCGTGGGGCTCGCGCCGTGAAGTACGCCGACCTCACGCAGCTGCTCGATACCAACGCCGATCGCCTGACCGCGACCGTGCTCGGCGAGATGTACCAGAACCCGTTCTGGCACGAGCGATTCGGCGAGCGCGCGAACATCCACGGCAAGAAGGACGGTCGGTTTCATATCGACTACCTGATCCAGGCCCTCGCGAGCGACGACGTGCGCATCCTCGAGCAGTACGCGCGCTGGCTCCAGCAGGTGCTGACCTCGCGCGGGATGTGCTCGCGGCACCTCGCCGACAACTTCATCTTGCTCGGTCGCGCGATCGGCAACGAGTCGTGGCCGGATCGCGAGGTCGCGGTTCGCCTGCTCGGCGCGGCAGCGGAGGCACTCAAGTATCCCGCCGGCACGCCGCGTCGGATCCAGGATGCGGCGCCCGCGATCGTCGCGCACGCGACCGAGTCGATCTACGCGCGCCATCCCGAGTGGCTCGAGCGCTGGGGCGAGGCGGGCCGCGCAAGGTGCGCCGACGATCTCGACTACCACGTGCAGTACATTGCCGACGCGCTCGCACTCGCCGACGCGCCGGGATTCGCGCGCTACGTGGTGTGGATGGGCGACTTCCTCGGTCGCCGCAAGATTCCGAAGGAGCACCTCGTCGAGGCGCTCGAGACGCTCGCGGCGAGCGCGGACGCCGTCGCAGCGGACATCTCCGCCGAGGTGCGCCGCGTGATCGAGCTTGCCGTCGCCGAGCTCACCCGGCCCAGGTAACGATGACGGAGCCCGTTCGCGTCGTCGGAATCGGAGCATCGGCGGGTGGCCTCGAGTCGCTGGAGCGACTGTTTGCCGCGATCCCGCCGAACACCGGCATGGCGTTCGTCGTCATCCAGCACCTGTCTCCGGACTTCAAGAGCATGATGGACGAGCTGATCGCGCGTCACACGGAGATGCCCGTGACGATGGCGAGCGACGGCATCCCGCTCGAGGGCGATCGCGTGTACGTCCTGCCGCCCGCGAAACACATGATCGTGCGCGGGGGCGCGCTCCTGCTCACCGATCGCGAGGCGGCCGTCTTCTCGCTTCCGATCGACGCGTTCTTTCGCTCGCTCGCGCACGACTGCGGCGACCTCGCTGTGGCCGTCGTGCTGTCTGGCTCGGGCAGCGACGGCTCGCGCGGCATCGTCGAGGTGAAGAGGGCAGGTGGCGTCGTCCTCGCCGAGTCGGTCGAGACCGCGAAGTTCGACGGCATGCCGCAGGCGGCGATCGCATCGGGTGTCGTCGACTCGACGCTCTCTCCCGGCGAGCTCGGTGCGGCGATCGCGGAGCTGCCGGCCAGGGAGGCCGAGCCGCTCGATCCGCGGATCGCGACGCCGACGAGCACGATCCTGGGCCTCCTGCACGATCGGTTCGGGCTCGACTTCGCGCTCTACAAGACGACGACGGTCGCGCGCCGCATCCAGCGCCGGCTCCAGCTGTCGCGGATCGCGTCGCTCGACGAGTACGTCGAACGCCTGCGCAACAACCCCGACGAGCTCGACAAGCTCTATCGCGACCTTCTCATCGGCGTGACGAGCTTCTTCCGCGACGTCGAGGCGTTCGCGACGCTCGAGCGCGAGGTCATCCCGAAGCTCATCGCGAACCTGCCGATCGAGGAGGAGCTGCGCGTATGGATCGCTGGCTGCGCGACCGGCGAGGAGGCGTACTCGATCGCGATGCTGCTGTGCGACGGGTTCGATGAGGTGAAGCGACCGCGCCGGCTCAAGATCCTCGCGACCGACGTCCACGCCGGATCGATCGCTACCGCCGCCGCGGGAAGCTACTCGTTCGACGAGCTCGCCCACGTCTCGCCGGAACGTCTCGCTCGCTACTTCGTGCGGCGCACCGATGGCTTTCAGATCGCGCGCGAGCTGCGCAACGCCGTCGTGTTCGCGCGCCACGACGTGACCAAGGATGCGCCGTTCACGCGGATGCATCTGATCACGTGCCGCAACATGCTCATCTATCTCGAGCCCGCGACCTATCGCGCGGTCCTCAGCCTGTTCCACTTCGCGCTCCTGCCGAACGGGTACCTGTTCCTCGGCGCGAGCGAGTCGCCGGGCTCCCTCGGCGAGGAGTTCGCGATCATCGACGATCGCTGGAAGATCTATCAGAAGCGTCGCGACCTCCCGCTCGTCAGCGAGGTGAAGTGGGCGAGCCACCTGCGCAGGCGCAAGCCGCCGACGAGCGAGCGCCGGCTGCTCGAGGTCTACGACGATCTGCTCGACATCTACATGCCTCCGGCGTTCCTGCTCGACGAGCAGAACCGGCTGGTCGACAGCTTTGGGGGCGCCGAGCGGCTCCTGCGCACGCCCGCGCGGCGGCCGACGACAGACATCCTCGAGATGCTGCCGGAGGACCTGCGCGTCACGATCAGCAGCGCGCTCCGCCGTGTCCGCGAGGAGCGCATGAACGCCTCGTTCTCGAATATCCAGATCGATCTCGATGGTCCCGCGATCTGCAGGGTCGTCGCGCGTCCGATCGAACGCTCGCGCAGCGTGCTGGTGACGCTCGAGGCGATCACCCGCGCGAACCCTCGCGCACCTGGCGCGGAGTCGGACGGCTCGTCGATGAAGCAGGCCGTGCGCGAGCACGTGCAGGGCCTCGAGGACGACCTCAAGCAGACCCGCGAGATGCTCGCGACCTCCGACGATCAGCTGTCGCGCTCGGTGCAGGAGCTCGAGGCGACCAACGAGGAGCTGATCGCGTCCAACGAGGAGCTGCAGAGCACGAACGAGGAGCTGCAGTCGCTCAACGAGGAGCTCTACACGGTCAACGCGGAGAACCAGCGCCAGCTCGCCGAGCTCCGCGAGCTCACGGCCGACATCTCGCACCTGCTCGAGGACACCGACATCGGCACCGTGTTCCTCGACCGCGAGCTCCAGATCCGGCGGTTCACGGCGCGCATCGTGCGCGTGTTCCGGTTCCAGCCGACCGACGTCGGCCGCAAGATCTCCGACTTCGCGACGACGCTCCTCCGGCCGACGCTGTTCGAGGAGCTCGCGGACGTGCTCGCGACCGGCCGCTCGATTGCGGACGAGGTTCGCGCCGAGGACGGCACGCTGTACTTCCTTCGTATGTTGCCGCACCGTCCGCGCCGCGGCGGAATCCGCGTCGACCGGCCCGAGGGAGTCATCCTCAGCCTGACCGACATCACGGCGCTCGACCGTGCACGCAGCCAGGCGGCCGGACCGCGGCTACAATAGGCGCGTTGACGACGAACGCCGACGAGCTCGCGGCCACCGCCACGGCCGGTTCCGATAGCGGAGATCGCGAGACCGCGGTCGTGCGCGGCCCTGGCCCGGCGGCGCTCGGCCGGTTTCGCCTCGAGCGCGTGCTCGGCGAAGGCGGCATGGGCGTCGTCCACGCCGCGTACGATCCCGAGCTCGAGCGCCGCGTCGCGCTCAAGGTCCTGCGCTCGCACACGAGCAGCGATGCGAGGGCGCGGCTGTTGCGCGAGGCCAAGGCGATGGCGCGGCTCGCGCACCCGAACGTCGTCACCGTGCACGACGTCGGCACCGCCGATGGCCGCGACTACGTCGCGATGGAGCTCGTCGATGGCGACAACCTCGCGACATGGCTACGCGACGGTCGTCGCTCGCGCGCCGAGATCCTCGACGTGTTCGTCGGCGCAGGCCGAGGGCTCGCGGCCGCGCATGCAGCTGGCCTGGTCCATCGCGACTTCAAGCCGCACAACGTGCTCCGCAGCCGAGCGGGCCGCGTGCAGGTCACCGACTTCGGTCTCGCGCGCAAGTCGGGCCGCGATGCGGGCAGCCTCGACGTTCGCCCCGACGTGCCGATCCAGGTCACGCTGACCGCGACGGGCTCGGTGCTCGGCACGCCGGCCTACATGGCGCCGGAGCAGTGGCGCGGCGACAGCGTCGGACCTGCCGCCGATCAGTTCGCGTTCTGCGTCGCGCTGTGGGAGGCGCTCGCGGGCGAGCGGCCGTATCGCGGCGAGTCGACCGACGAGCTGCGCGCGCAGGCAGAGCGAGGTCCGGCGACGCTCGATGCCGCGAAGATTCCGCGGCGGCTGCGCCCGCTGTTGCGACGAGGCCTCGATCCGGATCCGGATAAGCGCTGGCCGAGCATGGATGTCGTGATCGCCGCGCTCGAGCCACGCCGGCGAGCGCCGTGGATCGCGATCGCGCTGACGATCGTCCTGACCGGCGTCGCGTTCCTCGTCATCGATCAGGTCAGGTCGAAGCCCGCGGCCGAGGCGCCTGCGCTCGACGACGCGGTCATGAGCGTCCAGCGCATCTCCGGCGGCGTCGTGATGGCCTCGCCGGCGGCGATCGACAAGCTGCTCGCCGAGATCCGCACACAGAAGACCGCGAAGTTCGTTCCCGCTATCGAGGACGAGGACGAAGGTCCGATGGGGTTCAAGCTCTACGCGATCAAGCGCGGCTCGATGCTCGACGCGATCGGGCTCTCGAACGGCGACGTGCTGACCGGGCTCGGCGAGCAACCGGTGACGTCGGTGACCGACCTCGAGCGCGTCGGGGCCCAGCTCACATCGACGCAGGCATTTCGGATGGCGGTGATGCGCGGCGACGAGGAGAGCGCGATCGTGATCACGCCCCGCTACTGAGCCAACATCGCCTCGATCCGCGAGTTTCGACGAGTTGTGACGTTCGCGACGTTGTCAGCGAGAGTCACCGCGCCGCCACGTTGCTGCCACGGTCGTGTTAGTAGCGTACGCACGCCATGTCTCCGTCGCGCTCGAGCCTCGTTCTGATCGCCGCCTGCAGCATCGGTTGTGCGTCCGCTCGTGAGGAGCCGACCGAGAACAACAACGGCCCGATGGATGCGGCGATGAGCAGCGGCTCGGACGCGCGGCTCGTCGACGCGCAGAGCCTCGACGCGAGCGGCTCGAGCACGAGCCCCGACTCCGGCCCATCGAGCGGCTGCGCGTTCACCGGCGTGCTCGCGACCTGGACGTTCACCAACGAAGCCGGCAACCAGGCGTCGACGGCGGCTGGATCGTCGGCGACGGGCGTCACCGCCACGGCCGTGCAGCGCTCGGCGGGCCTCACGCCCGTCTCGGGCGCGAACTCGATCAACTCGAGCAGCTGGCCGACGGCCGCGACCGCCGACGCGACGAAGTACTACACGTTCTCGGTGACGCCACCGGTGAGCTGCATGCTCGCGATCACGACGCTCGAGATCGACGCGAAGGCGTCGGGGACCGGTCCGGCGACGGCATCGGCGGGCACCAGCATCGACGCGTTCGCGCAGAAGACGACGCTCTCGACGTCCGCGCCCGGCACGATCACGCTGAACACGAACCCGACGACGAACGCCGTCGAGGTACGCGTCTACGGCTATTCGGCAGGCGCCGCCGGCGGCACCCTGCGGCTGCAGACGGCGCTGACGATCAACGGCTCGCTCCAGTAGCTCCGCGGTGTGCGAGGACCTGATGCGCGGCGCGAATGCCACTCGCGAGCGCGCCCGCGACCGTGCCCTCGTAGTCGGCGTCGGTCGCCTCGCCCGCGAAGTACAGGCGATCGGCGATCGGCCGCGCGAGCGCGTTCGCGGCATGCGTGCCACCGACGCGGGTGTAGCTGTATGCACCTCGCGCGAACGGGTCGTGCATGTAGTCGTGGAAGTGGACGTGGACGAGGGATTCGAGCAGCTCGCTCGCCGGCATGCGCAGCGCCTCGGCGAGGTCGACGAGCGCTTGCTCGACGAGATCCGCCTTCAGCCAGTTCGCGACCGCGAGCGCGTACGGGCCGCCTGCCCACGCCGTCACCTGGTGAGCGTCGCCGCGCGAGCGCAGCCAGAACGTCGGGAACGTGAGCTCGTGATGATGGACGAACTCGACGGTGTGCGGCGCGTAGCGATGCCACACGGGCGCGTGTAGACACAGCACCAGCTTGACGACCTGACCCATCGCGAGCTGGCCGAGCGCGTGCTCGTGCTCGACGATCCGCGGCTCGAACCGCACGTCGCCGCTATGCAGCACGCCGATCGGAAGCGTCACCACCGCGCGACGAGACTCCGCGTAGCGGTCGATGCCGTCGAGTCGCACACGATCGCCACCCCAGTCGAGGTGGCGCAGCACGAACCCGTGATGGATCGGCACCCGAAGCTGCGCGAGGCGCGAACCGAGCCAGCCGACGAGCCTGGCGTAGCCGCCGCGGATACGCGTCGACGACGGAGCCTCCTCCTCGCCCGCACCGCTCTCGTCGGCGGTGATGCTCTCGATGCTGATGTCGTCGAGCGGCGCCGCGTAGAAGCCCTGGACGAGCATCGCGAACAGGTCGGCGTCTTTTTGCGACATGTGCTCGTGCGCCAGGTAGTCGAGCGCAGACTCGTCGCGAGGAAGGCGCCGCGCGTGATCGAGCAGCTTGCCGAGCCGTCGCCACATGCTGTGCTCGTGGACGAGGTGGCCGTCCTGCCAGACGTGGTTCTGGTTGCCGAGGTGTTCGAGCTCTGCGCTCGCCTCGCGCACGAGGTTCATCGTCACGTCGGGCGCGCCGTGCACGAACTCGGGGCCGAGCTCGACGGGCAGGTCGTGGTGCTCCACTTCGATCGTGTGTGCGCGTCCTCCGATGCGATCGCTCGCCTCGAAGATCTCGACGTCGACGCCGTGCTCGATGAGCGTGCGTGCTGCTGCGAGACCCGCAAGTCCTGCACCGATCACCGCAACCTCCGGTCTCGCGCTCATGGTGCTCGAAATTGCAATCGACGCACCGCCCGAGCACGGTCGTGCGCGGACGCACTGTCGGATTCTCTCATCCGTCTGGTGCGTAGGCCGCGGCACGAGACTCGCACTTCCGATCGGCATCATGCGGATCGGAAGCCTCGCTGCCGCCGCGATCGTGCTCGCCGCGCCCGCGAGCGCTTTCGCTCAGCCCAAAGCGGCACTCGAGATCCGCAAGGGTGTAGGTAAGTGGGCTGCACATGGCATCGAGCGCCATGTGAAGCGTGCGCTGGAGGCGCGCGGTTACGTCACCGGAGCCGATTCAGCGAGCTACGTGATCGCACCGTCGGTGACGAAGGTAGACGTCACGCGCACGGCGGTTGCCTGCTCGGTCGCGATTCGCGTTGCGCCGCGCGATGCAAACGGGCAGGAACGCTGGGAGGCGCAGCAGACGACGACCGCGTTCGGCAACGCCACGCTGTCGACCGAGGGCGCGCTGCGACCCGAGCAGGTCGCACAATGGACGGCAGACTGCATCGAGACCGCGACCGGCGAGACGCTCACGCGCAGGGTCGTGCCGTTTCTCGAGCGGCTCGCCGCGGACTCTACGCCGCCGCCAGCTCGAGCAACGTCTCCCGAGGCGTCTCGATCGGCTCGCCGTGCGCAACCAGGATCCGCTCGAAGCCCGCAAGGGCCCAATCGTGGAGCTGCGCCTGCACGGCCTTCTCGTCCTTGACGAGCTTGCGCTTCACCAGCCTTGGCATTGTCGGATGACCCGGTCCGAAGCCGAGCACGCGTAGCCCGATCTCGGCGAAGCCGCCCATCTTCGGTAGGTTGAAGATGAGGTCGTTCACGACGAGCGTCTTGCCCGTCTCGGTCTGGACGATCATCGCGAGCTCGCCGCCGGCTGTGCCGGGAATCGTCTCCACGCGCACGCGAGGGTCATCGATCTCGGCGATCGATTCGTCGATCGCGACGACCTCGCCGATGCGCGCGACCGCCCCTTCGGGCGCGACGACGGTGATGTCGGGATAGCGATCCTTCCACGGTTTCGCGTCGATGCGATGGATGCCGCTCGGCACGATCAGAAACGCAGGCCGGCCGATCTGTTCGAGCTTGGCCATGCGCGCCTCGTCGAGCGCGATCGCACTGAAGATGACGAGCCGGCCGTCGGCGAGCTTCGCGATCGTCATTCGCCGTGGCGTTTCACCGAACGGCATGCGGAGCTTTCCTACGACCGTGTACAGGTTGTCGGCGAGCTTCTCGATGTCGCCGTGGGGCAGAACTTCCCAGGTCTTGTGTGGTTTCACGCGGTCCTCCTCCTGCTGAGTGAGAACAACGCAAAATCCGATCCTCGGAGGTGTGCGCCGAAGCGACGCATGACGAGGCGATGCACGAGCGCCTGGCTGATCCGATACAGCCACCACGGTAGCGCGGGCACGTACTCGTGGATCGCGGTCAACAGATGGTGGCCGTCGGGCGTCACGCGAAACTCGAGGCGGCCGCGTTCGGAGTGCTTCGCGAGCAGTCCACCGACGACGTAGAACAGCTGGCGGTCCGACGAGCTTCGCTCCGTCGCAAAGCGCAGGACGAGCAGCGGCCGCTTGCCGTGCAGCGCGAAGAACGAGGCCGTCCGCGAATCGTCGACGTCGACGCGCAGGCCGGGCCACAGGCCTCCGGGCAGCCACCGCATGTACTCGTGCGCAGCCCACTCCGCGTCGCGCCCGCTCGGTAGTGGAATCCGCTGCACCGATCGCACGCCGACCTGGCGAGGGCGCGGTGCACGCCGGTACGCAGCGGGCTTCGCCTTGCGCTCGGCCGATTCGAGTGCGGCGCGCGCGGCCTCGCGGAACGTCTTGCCCGGCAGGCGGGCCTCGTCCTGGAGCCGTCGATCGCGGCAGACCATGTCGTGGTGCAGGCTCTCGATGAGCGGCGCGACGAGCGCGGCCGGCGCGCCGGTGATCAGCGAGACCCACAAGCGCGACAGGTGTGGCGTGAGGAGCGGAACGCCGACGGCGGGACGCTTCCTGTCGAGCAGCTCGCCGACGGTCGCGATCATGTCGCGGTAGCGCGGCGCATCGGGGCCACCGATGTCGTAGGTCTGGCCGTATGCACTCGGGCGCCCGACGACGTGATCGATCAGCGCAGCCGCGGTCTCGAGGTCGATCGCCTGGCAGCGATGTGCGGTCCAGCTCGGCAGCACCATCGCGGGCAACCGATCGACGAGCTTCTTGATGATCTGGAACGACGACCCGCCCGGTCCGACGACCATGCCGGCGCGCAGCGTCGTCACCGCGACGCCGTGGGCACCGAGCGCGGCCTCGACCTCGCGCCGGCTCGTGAGGTGCGCGGACAGCCCCGGGTCGTCGGGGATGAGGCCACCGAGGTAGACGATCTGCTCGACGCCCGCGCAGGCCGCGGCGCGACCGACATTGTCGGCGCAGATCAGATCGAGATCCGCGAACGAGCCCTGCACGAGCCGCGCGCTCGGCAGCATCGAGTGCACGAGATAGACGACGTGGCGCGCGCCTGCGACGGCGGCCTCGACGTCCTTCAGCGAGAACAGGTCGCACGGCACGAGCCGATCCCACGCGCCCGCGACATCGGTCCGGCCTCGCGTCAGCCCGACGATCTCCGGCCGGTCCGGCCGCTGTGCGAGCGCGCGTGTGACGGCGTGGCCGACGAAGCCGGTCGCACCTGCGATGACGATGGAGTCGCGCACCATGGGTACGTTATGCCTCCGGATGCTGGGCCGGGCTTCGCCATGACGCGCTCCGCGACGGCCGAAATCGGACAGTCGTGCTGACAGGCCCGAGGCAAGACGTGGCAACGCCGCGGCAAACGTGGCGAGGTTCGCGCGGTACGCACGTTGCTCTACCTCACACGATGCGGAACCTCGTGCTCTCGATCGGTGTCCTCGCGCTCGTGCCGTCGTGTCTTCTCGACGACAACGCACCCGGCGGTGGTGGTAGCCACGGCGGTGGCGGAGGAGGAGGTGGTGGTGGCGGTGGCGGCGGCTCGGGCGAGGAAGTCGGACCGTGCGGCGAGGTCCACTGCTCTCCGAAGACGCCGGGCGGGCTCGAGTTCACGGGCATCGCGTCGGTCGCGAGCGCGTTTCCGAGCGCGACGAATCGCCATATCGCGGTCGGCGGCACGCACGAGGTCGACCTGAGCTACGGCAACACGACGACCGCGTTCGCGTTGCCATACGACGCGCGTACGAGCGTGTCCTCGCTGCTCGCCGTCGACGGCACCGAAGGTGCGCACGTCACGCTGCGCGCGCTCGCGGCGGGCACCTCCTACCTGCGCATCGTCGATCCGGCCACCGACGAGCTCTACGACCGCTACGCGTACGCGTCGTCGGCGTTCTCGCGCGCGGCGCCGGTCGGGATGGACGAGTGGATCACGTCGACCGACTGGCTCGCCCACACCGCCGATGCGTTCGTATTCGCGCCCGGCGACCGGCAGATCGGCGTCGCCTACCTGAACGCAGCGCCGCAGCCGAATCGGCTCGTCGACACGTCGGCGATGATCACGCTCGATGGCGCGACGCAGCTCGACTGGAACCGCCTGCACATCCCGAACGCCACGGTCGGTCACCACGAGGTCTCGCTTCACGTCGGCGATACCGACGCGACGATGGACCTCGAGATCACGAGCACCGCGGACTCGATCCGCGCGCTCGTCGCGCAGGACGGCCTCGCGTGCTTTGGCGCCTACGCGCACGACGCGTTCATCTCGGGCATCCCGTGGACGTTCACGATCGGCTCGTCGACCGTCGAGGGCGGCGCGCTCGGCCGCAACTGCGTCGCGAACCCCGGCGGCAACGTGCCGTTCACCGTCACGGCGAGCGCGGGCGGTCAGTCGCTGACGGTCACCGTGACGCCTAGAGGATGATCATCCCCATGCAGTTCGCCGGGCAGTTGTCGCCGTCGATCGTGTTGCCGTCGTCGCAGTTCTCCTGCGACTGGAGGATGCCGTCGCCGCAGCGCGGACCGTATTCGCACGTCGGCGTGCACGAGTTGTAGCCGCCCATGTTGACGCCGTCGTCGCACTGCTCCATCGACGAGGTCATGCCGTCGCCGCACATGTCGTCGCACGCGCTCCTCTGCGTGTTGAAGCCCTTGAGCGTCAGCTTGTAGGAGCTCGCGGTCGTGTGCCGCTCGGCCTGGTAGACGACGACCTCGTAGGTGCCACCGATCGTCATGCCGAGCGCCTTGTCGGTGTTGACCTGCGACGTCAGCGTGATCTCCGCGCTCTGCGCGCCGTGCACGCCGCCGAGGTCGACCGCGAGCTTCTTGTTGACGAACACCCAGACGTCGTCGTCGCCGCGGAACTTGAGGTTCTCGGTGCCGTTCCACTTGAACCAGTAGCGCAGCTCCGACGTGAACGAGAAGTTGTGGCCGTTGTCGCGCGAGATCTCGCGGTCCGCGGTGGCGACCGACGCGTCCTGCCAGCCCTTTCCGTCGAGCGGGAAGAAGCTCTGGTTGTCGTACTCGTACGTGCCCGACGCGATGCGCGTCATCGGCAGCGTCGATACGACCGTCTTCCCGAGCGCGCTATCCGCGTACCACTGGCCGAACGACGCGCGGTTCTTGATCGAGGTGTGAGCGCTGCCGTAGTTGTTCGCGTCGATCAGCTGCGGCTTGTTGTTCACGAGCGACGACGTGACCATGCCGGTCTGCGAGCTGTTGACGTTCTGGAAGTCGACGTGGCCGCCTGACAGGTCGTTGCCCTTGAAGTCGCGATAGACGATCGCGACGTTCAGCGTCGCCGGCTCGACCGTCGTCGACGGCGTGCAGTAGAAGCCAAACTCGACGGTGCACGTCGACGAGCAACCGTCGAAGTCGTGCAGGTTGCCATCGTCGCAGTCCTCGCCCGCCTGGATCGCGCCGTCGCCGCACACCGCGGTGCACGTGCCGGCCACGCACTGCGGTTCGCGCGTGCAGAGCGGCGTGCAGCCATCGCCGAGGTCGTTGTTGGGGCCTGCAGCCGAGCCGTCGTCGCACTGCTCGGTGCCTTCCCTCACGCCGTTGCCGCACACCGTCGGCGTGCAGGCCGCGTTCGGCGTCGCGCACAGGTAGCCGTCCTCGAGCGTGCAGGTCGCCGAGCAGCCAGGCGTCGCGGCGCCGCCGTCGTCACACTCCTCGAAGCCCGCGACGATGCCGTCTCCGCACTGTGCGGCCAGGCACCGGATGCCGGCGATGTCGCAGCGCCAGCCGGCCTCGAGCGTGCAGTCGGAGTGACAGCCGTCGCCGTCCGTCGTGTTGTGGTCGTCGCAGCCCTCGATGTCCTCGACGATGCCGTTGCCGCAGACGTGCGTGACGACGCACGGGTCGCCCGGCGTGCCGCACGCGTGGCCGGGCTCGACGGCGGAGCAGTCGGCGGCGCAGCCGTCGCCGTCGGTCGTGTTGCCGTCGTCGCAGACCTCGCCGCTTGCCGTGTCGAGGTGGCGGTCGCCGCAGCGAGGGCCGCTCGCCGCATCGGCCTCGACGGCGCCCGCGTCGACGGTGTCCTCGCCTCCCTTGCCGCCACCACACCCGACGAGAACGACGAAGAGAAACCCGGAGAGCAGGTACTTCACGCTGGATCAAGCTAACCGGCGCCGCTCGAAGTGTGGGGTCCGTCTCGGGTACGGCGGACGCGTGTGCAACGTGGGTGCAGGTGCTCTCGGGATTCTCGCGACTGCTGATAAGATCGGTCTTCGGATGTGGCGCTCATGCCTCTCGCTCGTCATCGCGTTCGCGAGCGGCTGCCACCTCGCGTTCCCGATCGAGGAGCAGGGCGATGCCGGCCCGGGCGAGACGGGACCGAAGGTGTTCTCGGCGCCGGGCCCGGCCGCGTCGCTATTCGGCGGCTATCCCAAGGCGTTCACGATCACGCTCGCCGCCGACACGCCGGGTACCACGATCTACTACACGACCGACGGCTCGATGCCCGACATGACCTCGACGGCGACCCAGAGCGCCGTCACGCCCGTCACAGGCATCACGATCTCGGCGAACACGATGGTGCGCTTCTTCGGCATCCACGAGGGCGAGCAGAGCGCGGTGACGAGCGAGATGTACTCGATCGACGCGACCAGCGCGCAGGGCAACGCGGGTTACCTCGTGACGAACGTGACGCTCGACGGCACGTCGCCGGTCGTCGTCGTCGCGCCGGGCGCCATGCTCACCGGGCGCGCGACCGTCCAGACGTGGGTCCAGGGCTCGTGCCCGGCGTGCGCGGGCCAGGTCGTGTTCGGCGTCGACAAGACAGACCAGGGCTGCCTCTTCGATGGCGGCCCGGGCGTGTATCCCGGCGTCACGATGACCGGCAAGACGTTCGACGTGCGCGCGCCGATGGCACCCGGCGTCCACGAGGTGCGGCTTGCCCACATCGAGCAGACCAGCTGCGCGAACGCGATGGCGCAGCGGGCGCTCGCGACGCGGCCGACGCTTGCCCGCATCGGCGTCATCATCGTGCAATGACGGTGAAATCCCTGGCCGGACCCGCGCTTGCGGCCGCTCGCGGCGATTGAGCGTTCGGCTGCGTCACGTTACCCTTGGGGGCGAAGTGGTCGAGAAGCCGATCGATGCCGCGTTGTGGCCGCGCACCCGCAAGGGTGTCGTGCTGTATGCGCTCGCGGCCGTCGCGGCGATCATTCTCGGCATCATCCCGGCGCTGTGGATCAACCGATGGCGTGCGTCGGAAGCAGCGGCGGAGCCTGCGCCCGAACAGCCGATCGTCGCCGAGCCCGCACCGGTCGCCGAGCCGTCTGCGGAGCCTGCGGCGGCGGTCGAGACCGAGGCCACGATCGAGATGGAGCCCGACGAGGTAGCGCCGGCCGAGACCGAGCGCGCCGTCACCGTGAAGACGACGAAGCGCGCGCGCCCGCGGCCGCGTGCGAAGCCCGCGACGAAGAAGGCTGCACCGACGTGCGATATCTATCTGTACCCGCACGGCTGTCCCAAGTGATCCGCACGTCGCTCGTCATCTGCGCGCTGGTCGGTACGGCGGCGGCGCAAGCGCCCGGCAACGAGGACGCGAACAAGGCATTCCTCGAGGGCCGCGACCTGCTCACGAGCAATCGCACCGAGGAGGCGTGCCAGAAGTTCGAGGAATCGATCGCGCTCGATCCGACGGCGCCCGGCGTGATGCTGAACCTCGGGCTCTGCTACGAGCGACTCGAGCGCTACGCGACGTCGCTGTTCTGGTTTCGCAAGGCGCAGGTCGCGGCCGCCGAGGCGCACCTGCCGGCGTACGAGGACGAAGCGAAGCGCCACACGCTCGCGCTCGCGACGAAGGTGTCGATCGTCAAGGTCGATGCGTCGGCCGCGCCCGCGGGCGTCGAGATCCGGATCGACGACAAGCGGATCGCGCCGATCGAGTACGCGCGCATCGAGGTCGATCGCGGCAGCCACGAGCTCGAGGCGCGCGCCGACGGCAAGCCGCCATACCGGAAGTCGTTCGAGGTGACGTCGCGCGACGCGGGCACGCTCGTCATCCCTCGCTTCACCGACGAGGTGACGCCGACGCCGGCCGACACGGAACCGACCGAGCCCGGTGCAGCGGCGCCGCGCGGTCGCATCATCCTCGCCGCGAGCCTCGGCGGCGCGGGTCTCGCGCTGTGCATCGCGTCGCCGCTGTGGGCGCGCCACACGAAGCACGCGTACGACGACGCGGTCGCTGCGGGCGAGATGCCGAGCGCTTCGTCGGCGCGCATCAAGCAGCACGTCGCGACCGGCATGTTCGTCGCCGGTGCCGCCGCGGTCGGCGTCGCCGCGTACCTGTACTTCACGCGGCCGACGCAGACGACGACGATCGCGCCCATCGTCGACGGCGAGCAGGTCGGCATCGCGATCACTGGCTCGCTCTAACTGATGCTGTGACGAAGCTGGCAAAAACAGCACTCGCTATCGCAGACCCGTGCAACGAACTTGACGTCGCCCCGCGGTGTCGCGCTACTTCGAGACATGCTGAAGGGTTGGTTTGTGGCCGGCGCGCTGGCCGCGACGGCGATCGGTGTCGTGGGCGTGGTCCGCTACACCTCGCGATCGGAACGTGAACGAGAGAGGTACGAGGGGCGAGAGGAGAGGGAACACGAGGACGAAGAGGAGAACGAGCGCTTCGAGCGACCGAAGCCCGACTCGCGTCTTCGTCACGCAGGCACCCACCGCGCGGGGCCGCTCGAGCTCGCGACGCGCAATCGCATGGGCGCGCTCGAGTCGACGAAGCTGCAGCTGCAGCTCGCGCAGGGCCAGATCGCGAAGCCGTCGGTGCCGGCGACGGCATGGGTGAGCCTCGGGCCGACCGACGCGCCGCAGCAGTTCAACTACTACACGATCGATAGCGTCGACTCGGGACGGCCGACGTCGATCCTCGTCGATCCGCGCGACGCGAACGTCGCGTACGTCGCGACGTCGGGCGGCGGCGTGTGGAAGACGTTCGACTTCCTCGCGCACGAGCCGATATGGCTACCGACGACCGATACGCTGCCGAACCTCGCCGCGGGCGCGATCGCACTCGATGCGGCGCACCCCGACACGATCTATCTCGGCAGCGGCGACTTCATCGACGGCTCCGGTAACACGATGTTCAAGAGCACCAACGGCGGCGGTACATGGAGTCCGGCCGTCGTGCTCGAGGGCATGTATCCGAATCAGGTGAAGGCGGTCGTCAGCTCGATCAACCAGATCCAGGTTGCCGGCGATGTCGTGTGGGTCGCGACCGATGCCGGTCTGTTCCGCTCGTCCGATGCGGGCGCGACCTATGCGCTCGTCGATCTTCCCGAGGCCGCCGGCACCGTCGCCGAGACGATCTGGAGCATCGTGCCGATCGGCGGCGGTGGCTGGGTCGCGAGCGGCGTCGGCGCATGCTCCGTCAGCTCGCCGGCGCCGGGCGCGTTCGGCCTCAGCGATCCGAATCCGCAGCAGGGCTGCCCGCTCGGCACGAACGCCAAGTTCTGGCGCACCGACGACGGCACGACCTGGACCGAGGTGACCGCGCTGCCGCAGACCACGGGCACGAATCGCACGATGCTCGCGGTGGGGCCGACGACGAATCCCGCGACCACCGTCGTCTATGCGTTCGTCGGCGACCTGTTTGGCAGCTCGACGCTCGGTTACTGGCGCTCGAAGGACGGCGGCAGGACGTGGACGCAGCTGCCGGGCGCGCTCGCGAATCCGACGCTCGTCGATCCCAACCAGGATGACACCTGCATCGACCTCAACGTCGGCCACGAACAGTCCTGGTACAACCAGGCGATCGTCGTCGATCCGACGAACGCCGATCACGTGCTCGTTGGCGGCAATCTGTGCGGCGTGCGTACGCTGAACGGCACCGCCGATGTGCCGGTCTGGGAGAACGTGTCGCACTGGCTGCCCGGGACCGGCTACGGCGAGACCGCCGGCGGTCGGCTGTCGTACGTCCATGCCGACTGGCACACGGCGACGTCGATCGCGATCAACGGCGCCGTGCGCACGATCGTCGGCAGCGACGGCGGCGTGTTCGTCAGCACGAACGTGTTCACTGCGGCCAAGCCGGAGCAGGTCGTGTGGAAGCACCACAACAAGGGCCTCGCGACGCACCTGTTCTATTCGGTCGTATCGGGCGATCCGGCGACCGGTAATCCATTCGTGCTCTATGGCGGTCTGCAGGACAACGGCACGCGGTTCCGCGCGAGCCCGGACAACCCGTCGGGCTTCAACCAGGCAGTCGGCGGCGACGGCATCGGCGGCACGTTGCACACCGGTCAGGACGGCACGACGTACTGGGCGAGCATCCAGTTCCAGTGGGCGTACTGCAAACCCGCGGTCACCGATTGCTCCGTCGAGCAGCCCGAGGCGCAGAGCGAGGAAGAGTCGCACTGGCATCGCGCGCCGTCGCCGGTCGGCCTCGAGCCCGAGCAGGTCCAGGCGCGCGCGTACGAGCGCCTGAAGCGGTTCGGCGAGGACGATCAGGCGCCGTTCCTCGTTCACTACTCGAACGTCGAGACCGACACCGTCGGCCAGAGCGTGCTCACGCACACCGACGAGCAGGTCTTCGTCGCGGTGCCTGCGGGTGATGGCTTCACGTGGAAGTCGATCTCGCAGGACCTCACGAGCAGCCAGGTCGGCGCCGGCATCTCGAACATCACCGCATCGCGCGCGACGCCGGGCCTCTACGGTGCCGTCGGCCTCGTCTCGGCGGAGCCGTTCTACGTGACGACGGCGGGCAACACGAAGGTCAACTGGACCGTCGCGCAACCGGTTCGCGTCAACGGTGCGCGTCTCACCGGCGCGTCATCGATCGACTTTCCGCCGACGCTCGAGCCGGGCCAGCAGCCGGGCCAGGTCTACATCGGCGCGTTCACCGGCACGCTCAACTCTCCGTCGCGGCCGCCTCCGCCCGACGAGCTCGGCCGGCTGTGGCGCACGACCGACGGCGGTCAGACGTGGACCTCGATCGTCGGCTCCGATCCGGCGCGCCGCCTGCCGAACGTGCCGATCTACGTCGTCAAGTACGACCCGATCACCGCGAGCACGATCTACGCGGGCACCGATCTCGGCGTGTACATCACGCTCGACGGCGGCGCGACCTGGGATCGCATGGGCACCGGCTTCCCGATGGTGCCGGTCCGCGACATGTACGTCGCGCGCAACCAGGACTTCATCCGCGTCGCGACGTATGGCCGTGGCGTCTGGGAGATCTATCCGAGCGCGGGTGCGCACCACGGCGCGCCGGGCAACGGCGACTACGATCAGAACCTCCAGCTCGACTGGATCGATCTCGGCGCGATGGCCGCGCGCCAGGGCGTGACGCCCGAGCAGACGGTCGCACCGCTCTACTCGTGGATCATGGACATCACGGGTAACAGCTCCAACCCCGTCCAGGCGATCGACGCCGAGGACCTCAGCGCATTCCTCGCGAAGTTCGGAGGTCACCCGTGATTCGCTCGCTCGTTCTCGTCTCCGCTCTCGCCTTCGTCACCGGCTGTGGCGACAACGGCGGCGGACCGTTCGACTACTCGAACCCCAAGCCCGGCGGCAAGCTCCGTCTCGTCACGAGCAAGACGAAGCCGACCGCCGAGAACGAGGTCGTGCTCGATCTCGTCGTCGGCGATCAGCCGCTCACCGGCTACTCCGTCGGCTTCAACCTGCCGCTCGGTCACGGCCTCGTGCGCCTCGTCGACTTCGTCCCGGGCACCGCACTCGATCCGGGCACGTCGCCGCGCGCCGCGCAGGCGATCCAGCCGCGCACGGGCCCGCTCGCCGACACGCTCGTCACCGCGCTCTCGCAGAAGGCCACCGGCCCCGGCGCGATCGCCACCGACACCACGCTCGCGCCCGGCTCGATCCTCTACACGATTCGCCTGCAGAAGGCGTCGAACGCGTTCGAGGGCGTCGTATTCGACGGCGCCGCCGACGACTTCCACCTCCCGTCGGGCGGCATGCGTGACCGCGGTGGCACGACGGTCGTCGAACCCTCCGAGGTCGCGATCGGAAAGCTGGAGATGCGCCAATGATGAAGCTGCTCGGATCCTTCGCGGTCGTCGCCGCGCTCACCACCGCCGCACACGCAGGCGATGCGCGCGAGCTCGCCACGAGTGCCTCGTTCACGCCGGGCATCCTGCGCGCCACCGATGCCGGCAATGGCTTCGTCAACGTGTCGTCCGACTTCGACGGTGCGGCCGACGCGATTCGCGTCTCCGCGCGCGGCGAGGTGAATGTCTACGGGCGGGTTCGCGCCGCCGTCCTCCTGCTCGACGCGTTCTCCGACAAGCCACGGCCCGGCATCGGTGCCGGCCTGCGCTGGCTCGACGGCGACACGAAGTCGACCGCGTACCTCTTCTTCAAGACCGAGGGCTTCACCGAGCCCGAGGGCGAGCTCGAGGCGCTGCTCGCGTTCGAACACTCGTTCGGCGCGGTGTCCGCGAGCGCGAACCTCGCGTACGGCCAGGATCCGGAAGGCAACGAGCGCGACGGCGAGCTCGCGCTGGTCGCCCACGTCGAGCCGCGTGTCGGCTGGTTCGTCGGCGGGACGGCGCGCTATCGCGACGCGCTCGGCAGCACGAAGGAAGCGGTGGTCCGCGATGGCTTCGCCGGCCCGACGACGACGCTCACGCTCGGCGCGTTCGCAGTCAGCCTCAATGCCGGCGTCGCCATGGCGGAGACGCGGATGATGCCGCGCAAGTTCGGACCTGCGACAACCCTGTCGCTCGGCGCGGCGTTCTAGTTACCAGACGCGCACGGTGAGCTGAGCACCCGGCGATTCCGACGTGTTCATCACGCGGACCGGGAACGCCGCCCAGCGACCCGACGTCGTGGTGCCCTCGCCGGGATTCAGGTGAATCCGCTGGTCACCGACGATCGCGACGGTCGGGACCGTACCGGTGTTGTCGAGGCGCACGAACGTCTCGCCCCAGAACGACCAGGTCGGGAAGACCTCGAAGTGGCCGTTCTGCAGCACGTACTCGCGCTTCATCTCGCCCTTGTCGAGGCCCATCGCCTTGCTCTGCGGCGCGACCGCACCGATGACCTGGCCGAACAGGCTCCCGAGCAGCCGGAGCAGCGCGGGGTCGATGAACTTGGTCGCGTCCTGGAGCGCGGCCTTCTGCGTCGGCGTGAACGCGCCGATCACCTGACCGAGCAGGTTGCCGAACAGCTGGATCAGCGTCGGATCGATGAACTTCTGGGCTTCGCCGATGCTCTTGGAGGCTGCAGCTGCCGGCGGCTGGAGCAGCGTCGAAGCGTACTGCGCGGTGATCGCGTGCTGAACCTCGAGGGGTTGATCGGAAAGAGCGTTGCCTTTGTAGCCGTTGGTCGTCGTGTTCATGGTCGTTCTCCTGGTTGGTGTCGAGTTACGGGACACGCACATTGCCGAGTGCGTTCAGGAAAGCAGTTGCGAGCTGGATGCGCGGATCGCCGAGCGGCGGCCGCGGCGGTGGCGGCGCCGCGAGTGCGCCACGCGGGCCCGTGTAGACCTTGCTCTGGCCGGTCGCGAGCTGCAGCAGCGGGAAGCTCGTGTCCGCGTGCTTGGGCGGGTTCGCAGGCTCCTTGACCTGCGGCGTCTGGATCGCGCCGATGCGGCGGAGCTCCGCGGTCGCGTCGACGACGAGCTGGGTCGTCGTGATCGCCGTGCCCGCCCCGTGGTTCGCGATCGACGACACGAGCGAGTAGGTGAACGCCGAGAGCCCGTTCGTCGCCGACGTGCTCGCCGAAGCGGTCTCGCCTTCGAGGCACGCCGAGACCAGGAGCGCGTTGAGCAGGTCGTCTTGAGCTTCGTCGAACTCGACGAGCGCCTTCTTGCGGAACGGCGCGAAGCCACCGATCGTCGGCCGCGGACGGCTTCCGAACGGACGGTAGTTGCCGGTCTTGCTCACGCCCGCGTTCGCGTGCGGCGTCAGCATCGTGATGCGCTTGGGCTTGCCCTCCGTTGCCGCGCCGAGGAGAAATTCCTTGGCCATCCCGCCGGAGAAGCAGGAGTCGAGGACGACGAGCGCACAGCCGGCAGGTACACCGGTGAATGCCGCGACGAAGTCGTCGTCGGGCAGCAGCGAGCCGTCGGCGAGCACGAGGCACTCCTCGATCGAATCGCGGCGCGGCACCGTCGTGCCGTGGCCCGAGTAGAAGAAGCAGATGCGATCGGCAGCGCTGACATTGCTGCACAGCCGCGCGAGTCCGGCGCGCACCGCATCCTGCGTCGCGTCGCCATCGACGAGGATGTCGAGCTCGAAACCGTAGTGACGCGAGAGCAGATCGCCCATCGCATCGACGTCGGCCACGCAGCTCGGCAGATCCGAATTGAAGCCGGGATAGTCGTTGATGCCGACGAGCAGCGCGCGGCGCGTGCCGCCCTTTGCTTCCGGCGCGTTCGATGCCTTGGTATCGCCCATGTGTGTCTCTCCTCCGGGCCTTCGGCTCCGGCGTTGTTCGCGTTCGCCATGTACAAGGCACGCGCCAGCGCTCACGCTTGTCGAGACGCACGGTTAGAGGAGGCGGCGCCGCGCCATTGAACAAGCTGCGCAATGCAACTTGCTCAGCGCGGCACGGGCGCGAGAACGCGCGCGAGATGCTCGGGGCGGCGCACAGAACGCCACTGCTCGTCGGCGGTGCCGCGGATCTGCCAGCGCACGGCGGACGCATGCGCGCCGAGTCCGGCGCCATCGAGCAAGGCGGCCGCCTGGCCGAGCCGTGCCGCGGTGCCCTCGAGCGCGGCTTCAGCCATCGTCGCCAGCGCGGTGGCCCAGGCCGTGCGCTCGCGGCGCAGCGCACGCGACGCGGTCCGTGCGGCTTCGCGATACCGCGGCTCGCCGGTCTCCGCGAACGCGGCAAGCGCGGAGCGCGCACACAGGCTCGTGAAGTCGGTGCGGAAGAACTGACTCTCGAGCAGGTGCGACGCCTTGATCGCTGCGCGCTCTCGCTCGATCAGGTCCGCTGCAAGTCGTCCTTCGCCGCGATAGATCGCGGCGTGACAGCGCGCGAACAGCGTGCACAGCTGAAGGAACGGATACCGCTCGGCGAGTGCGCGCTGGCTCTCGCAGACCTCGCCGATGCGGTCGACTTCGTCGGCAGCAAGCAGTGCGAGATGGCTCGGCCCGCACAGAAGCTTCAGCTCGGCGAGGCGATCGCTTCGCGCCTGCGCGATCTCGACGGCACCACCGAGCCTGCGCGCCAGCGCATCCAGCTCGCCGCGATACGAGAGTGTCCACAGCGCGAACTCGCGGGCACTGCCGGCTTCCCAGAGCGCGCCCGGACAGGCCTCGAACGCGGCCTCGGCTGCGTCGAACGCATGCTGCGCGGCGGTGAGCTCGCCGAGCTGGAGCCGGCACACCCCGGTGCTCAGCGTCACGATGGCATCGAGCCACGGCTGCGCGACGCCGGCCGCGTGCACGCGCGCTGCAGCGAGGTGTTGCTCCATCCGGGCTCGCGCGGACGCTCCGCGCATCGAGATGAACGCAGCCTCGAACGCGAGCGCCCGCGCGAGGCGCGCCGGTTCCCCCGCGTCCAGTGCGAGCAAGAGCCCGAGCGTGTGGATCGCTGCAGCCGGCAGCGGATCGAACAGCGCGAGCAGGTCGCCCGCGGTCCAGCAAGCATCGATCCTGCGCAGCAGCTTCGGCGATGCGCGATGCCCCGGCGTGGGGCCACGCAGCGCGAGCCGGCAGCGCCTCACGAGCAGCGCACGAACAGCCTGCCCGCGCGATGTGGGCAGCGTGATCGCGAGCCGACCGAGCACGCGCGCGAGCACCTGCGCGCCGTCCTCGACGCGGCCGGCACGGATCAGCTCCGCGGCAGCCCGGACGACGAGCTCGTCGGAGTCGCCCGCGAGCCCAGCGGCCTCGAGATAGGCCTCTGCCGCTTGCTGGCCGCGCCCGAGCGCGACGAGCGCATCGGCCTTGCCCGTGAGCAGCGCCGCGCGTTCCGCGTCGGACCACGTGCCGTGAAGCGCGATGTCGGCGAGCTCTCGCGCGCGCTCGAACGCGAGCTTCGCCATCGCTCGCTCGGCCCCGCGTGCCGCGTACCCAGCAGCGCGTGCCTTGTCGCCGGCATCGTGCCAGTACGCCGCGAGGCTCTCGACGTCCGATGGATCGTGCTCCTCGACGGCGGCGCCGAGGCGGCACTGCAGCGCGCGCCGATGCGTGGGCGCGAGGTGAATTGCCGTGCGGACCCGATCATGGGCAGGTTGCAACGTCCCTCGCTCGGCCGCGATGAACCGCCGCGCGACGAGCTCGTGGATCGCGCGTTCTGCCTCGGCGAGGTCGAGTGCAGCAGCGCTGCGAGCGATCTCGCTCGCGACGGGGCGCGCAGCCGCACACACGAGCTGAAGAAGTGCCGTGCAGCTCGCGTCGAGTCGGCTCGCACGTTCGCGCATGAGCTCGTCGATGCCGCCCGCACCGCCGTGCGTCCCCGCGCATGCGAGCTCGCGCAGAAACAGCGGATGCCCTGCACAGTCGTGCGCGAGCCGGCGCAACGTCGACGGCGCGAGCTCGAGGTGGCCGCGCAACAGCTCGACGCTCTCGTCGGTGGACAGGGGCGCGAGCTCGACGCGATGCGCGGGTACTTCGAGATTTGCGAGCCAGGTCGCGAGCGAGCCCCGCGCATGGTCGCGCGCGCCGAGCATCAGCAGCAGCGGCACCGGATCGTCGGGTGACATCAACGCGTCGAGCAGGGCGAAGCTCTCCTCGGTGAGCCACTGCGCATCGTCGATGACGATCACGATCCGGTTGCGGAGCGCGAACCGAGCGAACAGGTCCTTGAATGCGGCAAGTGCTCGCGTGCGTGCTTCGCGCTCGGTGCGCGGACCTGCGGCATCCGCCGTGAACGGTAGCGCCGCGAGCGCGGGGAACACCTGCCTCAGGCAGCTGAGGTGACGAGGCGTGAAGAATGCGACCTCGTCGGGGGCGAGTCGCCGCAGGTGCTCGACGAGCGCATCGACGAGCATGTCGACACCCGCAAATGCCGCGACCTCGCGCTGAAAGCATCGACTGCGCAGCACGCGTACGCTCTCGTCGAGCTGTTCGAGGCGACTCGCCGCCGCGTCGAGGAGCGCCGACTTCCCGATGCCGGACTCGCCTTCGCAGACGACGACCGCGCGTTCGCCGCGCCGCGTACGTGCGAAGCTCTCCTCGATCTGTGACAGCTCTCGCGTGCGACCGATGAACCGAGGCCGAACGGTCGCCGTCACCCGGCGGGGTGGGCGCGCCTGCGCGAGCCGAACCGCGATGTCGCGCGCAGAGGGCCGCTTGTCGGGTTCTGGCGCGAGCAATGCGAGGCAGAGCTGCTCGAGGTCGCGCGGGACATCCGGCGTGATCAGGTGCGGCGCAATCGGCTGCCAGCTCTGCTTCTGAGCGAGCAGATCCGAGGACGTGCCGATGAACGGCAGCTGATCGGTCAGCGCCTGGTAGAGGACCACGCCGAGCGCGTAGCAATCCGCGGCCGTCGTGATCGCGTGGCCTCCGGCCTGTTCTGGCGCCATGTAGGCCGGCGTGCCGGCCAGCAAGCTGCTCGCGAGAAGGTCGGCGCGGCGTACGAGGCCGAAGTCCAGGAGCACGACGCGACCGCTCTCGGTGACGAGGACGTTCGACGGCTTGAGGTCGCGATGGACGAGGCCGGCGTCGTGCACCGCGACGAGCGCGTCGGCGAGCTGCGGCAATGCGGCGCGCAGCCGTGCGAGCCGCTGACCTCGATCCCCGACCTGACGCTGCGTGCTCGCGAGGTCGCTGCCTTCGAACCAGCTGCCGCGCACCCAGTCGGTGAACGTCCGTCCCTGGACGAGCTCCATCGTGAAGAACCACGCATCGCGACTCTGGAACAGGTCACCGAGCTGCACGAGGTTCGGATGGAACAGACCCTGGACCGCGCGGAACTCGCGCTTGAGCTCGAGCAGGTAGCGCGGCTTGTGCTCGTGCAACGTCTTCAGCGCGACCGTGCGCTGCGTCTTGTGATCGAGCGCCTCGTACACCACGCCCATGCCTCCTGCGCCGAGCTTGCGCAGCAGCGCGAAGCGTTGTGGAGCCTCGAGCGGGCCGAGCGTGCTCTGCATGGTCACACCAGCATCGGAAACGTGCGGGCGAGGAAGTCCGTGCGGATCCGGCGCTCCGGGTCCAGGCGCTGGCGCAACTGCTGGAGCGCGGGGAGCGTGGTCGCGTACATCGCCGCGAGATCGGCCGGATCTGCGCGCACGTTCTTCGTCAGGTGCACCCTGCCGCCGAGCGCGAGACACTCCTTCGATGCCTGCGTGAGCGCTGCGTCGATACGTGCGCGCCGACTTCGCCACGACGTCTCGAATGCGAAGCTGATGAAGAAGCCGGCGAAATCGTACGTCGCGGAGAGGAGCGCTCGATCGGAGGGGCAATACAGGACGTCACTCATCGTCGGGACCACATCCGCCTCGGCAAACAGCCGTCGCGTGCGCGCGATGAACTCGCTCGTGGTCTCGACCGGAAGCACGAAGGACTGCTGCGTCACGCGCATCGGAAAGCCGAGCCATCGCCCGATCCGACGCAGCCTCGCGTTGCCGTCCATCATGAACGTGAAGTCGACGATCGGATCGACGTAGCGCGCCGCGCGCTTGCGCTCGGCGATCGCCCACACGAGGCGGGTGCCCAACGTCGAGCGCAACAGGAGCTCGCCGGCGAGGCGATACAGCGAACGCGGTTGATGGACGGGCCGATAGGGCGCGAGACGCTGGCCGCTCGTGTATGCCGACGAATAGGCGATGCCGCGCTCGAGGTCCGGAAGGAGCACCGCATACCGCGTGGCCCCATCGGCCGTGTTGCTCGGAGAGATTGCCGTCAACACGTCGCCGATCCGTCCGACTTCGAGCACGTGCGTCTCCACCTGGTCGTGCTTGTTCTGCGAGAGCTCGACGGCGACTTCGGTGATCGCACCGAGGCAACCGAGCCCGCCGATGACGCCGAAGAACACGTCGGCGTGCTCGTTCTCGCGCGTGCAGTGGAGCTGCTGGCCGTCGCAAGTGACGAGGTCGAGCGAGCGGACATGGTCGCCGTCCTGGCCGAACAGTGGGCTGAAGCGCGAGACGCAATTCCCCGACGCGGTGCCAGCGACGCTCGCCTGGCTCGTCGTGACGACGACGTGGGGAAACAGCCCGCGCTGTCGTGCGCCGTCGACGATCGCGCCCCACGGCTCGCCGGCGGATGCGTGGACGGTCGTGCCGTCGTAAATGAGGCCGCGCAGGTTGCGGAGACCGACGACGAGGTCGCCGCTCAGCGACTGCGCGTCGAACGCGTGACCCTGTCCACGAAATGCAATGTGGCGATCGCCCGACCGCGCGAGGACATGCTGTAGCTCCTCGACGCTTCGCGGCTCGACGATCTCGCAATCGGCGTGTTCGCCGCCGTAGCTCGTCAGCCGTGTCATTCCACCAACCCCCGCGGCCGGGCGATGCCAAACTGCTGGATGCGCGCGATCAGCGTGTTTCTCGAGATCCCGAGGCGGCGCGCGGCCCGACTCTGGTTACCACCGCAATCGGCAAGCACTGCGAGCACGCGCGCACGCTCGCAGTCCGGCTCGCCCGGCCTATCGGAACCGGGAAGGCCCGCGGCACGAAGCTTCGTGACCGTGATGTCCTCGCCGTCGGACAGGACGAGGACCCGCTCGACCAGATTGCGCAGCTCTCGGATGTTGCCGGGCCAGCTGTGCTCGCGCAGGCACGCAAGCGCCTCGGGCTCGAATGCCGGGACGTGCTGCGTGCCGATACGTTCGCCCGCATCTCGTACGAACTGCGCGACGAGCCCTTCGATCTCGTCGATGCGCTCGCGCAGCGGCGGGATCCGGATCGTGAGCCCGTTGATGCGGTAGTAGAAGTCCGAGCGAAACCGGTCGCGCTTGACCTCGTCGGCGAGGTCGCGATGCGTCGCGCACACGAACCGAACGTCGATCCGCGTCGGTTGCACGGCGCCGACGCGGCGAATCACGCGCTGCTCGATCGCGAGCAGGAGCTTGGCCTGTACGTCGAGTGGCATCTCGCCGATCTCGTCGAGGAATACGGTGCCGCCAGCGGCGACCTCGAGGAGACCCGGCTTCGTCTGCTGCGCGCCGGTGAATGCGCCGCGCTCGTGGCCGAACAGCTCGCTCTCCAGTAGCGTCGAGGACAGGCCTGCACAGTTGAGCCGGAGCAGGGGGCCGTTCGCGCGCGTCGAGCGGCGATGGATGCGCTCGGCGAGCACGTCCTTGCCGACACCGGTCTCGCCGAGGACGAGTACGTTGATCAACGTCGGGGCGACCCTCGAGACGAGGTCGTCGATGGTCTGCATCGATCGATCGACGACGACGCCGGTCTTATCCGCCGCCGATGGCGCATGGATCACGAGGACGCTGCTGCCGATCATGATCGGCATGCCCGGGCGAACCGCCGCCGCGCCATCGTGCAGCAGGTGCGGGCCGGCCTGCGTACCGTTCGCGCTCGCCAGATCGGTGAGATGAAATCGCGCTCCGTCGATGTCGAGGCGTGCATGGCGCCGAGACACGAGAGGATCGAACAATCGCACGTCGACATCGTCGTCGCGGCCGATCGTCATCGCGCCGTCTGCGAGCGGGAACGAGCGCCAGGTGCCATCGCACGCGTGGACGACGAGCACGTGCTCACGTCGTGCCGCCTGCGGCGCGCCACGCTCGGTCTCACCGTATTGCTCGGCCGGGTTCATGGTCACTCGATTGCGGGAGGGGAGCAGTCACGCCGTCGGCTTGATGAGCCCGGCCGCAAACGACCACAGCGCGGCGAGGATGCCGGCGAGGACCGGATAGACGACCGGTCCATGCACGAGCGCCTCGAGCGCGCCCCAGAAGAACGGGCCGCCGATCGCGTACGCCCAGACGACGAACGAGATGCAGGAGATCGCGACCTGCAAGCCGCGCTTCGGTGCGCCCTTGCCGAGACGCCACATGTAGACGGCGTTCATCACGAGCAGGACGCCGAAGATCGCGAGCTCGAGGCCGGCCGGGAGCGCGCCGTTCGTGCCCTGTGCGGGAACGATCGAGCGCACGAACATGTACAGCGCGATGAGCTCGACGGGCACGTACTTCGCGACGCGCTCGAGGTAGTCCTGGAGCTGTTCGTTGCCGGGACCTACTTCTTTGGTAAGCCCGTCCGTGGCGAGCCCATCCGCTACCGTTTTCCGCTGATCGATCAGCCGCCCCATGGCGCCTCCTTGACGCGCACACCCACGCGTCGGCTTTCTTCACCACGAGCAAGTGGCGATCCAGCCTCGGCGGCGCCTCGGGCCGCGTGCTTGGCGCCAGCCGTGTCCAATGCAGCTGACATGACCGCTCTCCGCGTCAGTTCGAGCTGGCAGGCAGGACGATACGATTGCCTGCATTTGCGCGGCGTTCAGCGATGGCGCCTCCGTTGCACCCGGGCGATCAAACTCAGCCTTCGCCGAGCAGACCTCGGATCCGGAGGTCGCCACGTGGTCCGTGCTCGATGCGCGGTTCAGTTCGACTCGCGCTTCGGGACGGTGACACCGATCTCGACGACGGGCAGCTCGGGCGCGCGCTTCGTCGGGATCGAGCGCACCGGCGACTGCGAGCGCCTTGCCCTTGCCGTCGATGATCGCAGCCGCGTCAAGTCCCGCCTCTACGGCGAGTCGGACGGCGATGCCGAACGCGGGCACCGCGAAGTCGGGCGAGCTGACCGCGACCTCCATAGCTACGAGCTTATCCCGCATCGATGCATGGCAGGCCGTGCGCGACGCGGGCACCTGAAAACACGCCGGCGTTGTGACCGCGAGCAGCCAGACTTGCATCCCGCGGTCGACGGCCCTCGCGTGCGACGAGCGAGCTAGATCCGCGAAATCTGGGCACAGCGCGCTGGCTGCGGCCTTGCAACTGGCGGCGGCATGCGCCATCCCCTCGGTCCCATCGTGCTCGCCGCGTGCGTCCTGCTGATCGGCTCGGTCGCGGAGGCGCAGGTCTGGTCCGCGCGCCACCACAAGGTGAGCAAGAAGGCGAAGCACCGGATCAAGATCGCGCGGCCGGCCGCCGAGGTGGACGTCGATGCGATCGAGATCTTCGACGAGGATGCCGAGGACAGCGCCGACGACGAGCCACCGGCCAAGCCGCGCAAGCTCGCGAAGAAGGCACGCCCGCGCAAGGAGGCCGAGAGCGACCGCGTCGCGTTCGCCGACGACGAGGTGATCGACAGCCGAGAGCTCGTCGACGACGACCGCGTCGAGCCCGTGAAGGTGCGCAAGCGCGCCGCGGCGCGGGGCAAGGACTGGCACGTCGCGATCGGGCCGTACCTGTGGGCGTCGTCGGTCGATGCGAACGTGTCGATCGGCTCGGCGAACGTGGCCGCGGGTGTCGACTTCTTCCAGATGGAGAAGCATGCGAAGTACGGCGCCGAGCTGCTCGCGGATGCGCGCTTCGGCCGGGTGACGCTGTCGGGCGACCTCATGTACGGCGTCGTCGCGATCAACGGCACGAAGGACGTCGGTCCGTTGATGGTGACGCTCGCGGGCACGGCGAGCAGCCTGCTCGTCGATAGCTTCGTCGGCTACCGGCTGGCGGGCGATGAGGAGTCGTTGCTGTCGTTCGAGACGCGCGCCGGTGCTCGCTATCAGCGCACCGCGGTGTCCGGCTCGGTCAGCGTCGAAGGCGGCGACGTGTCGCCACCGGAGTCGGTCGATGCAGGAGGCGATGCGCTCGCGGGTGCGCGCGTGTTCGTGCGGCCGTCGAACCGGTTCTCCGTCTCGCTGACCGGCGACATCGGGGTCTACGGCGTGTCGAAGAGCACCTGGTCGGCGGCGGCCGACGCGAGCGTGCGCGTGACGTCGCGGCTGCTGCTGTCGCTCGGCTGGCGGA
>JABFXX010000178.1 GCA_013368795.1 Kofleriaceae bacterium | reverse complement strand
CCGGCGAGATCTCGTTCGCGATCCCCGTCGAGCGCATCCGCGAGGTCCTCCCCTCGCTGTGCGACACCGGCGCGGTCCAGCGCAGCTGGCTCGGCGCACGCGTCCTGCCGGTCAGCCCCGAGCTCGCCGAGCAGCTCGCCGTGCCGAGCAAGGGCGGCGCGCTCGTCACCGCCGTCGAGAACAACTCGCCGGCCGCGCGCGCGCAGCTGCGCTCGGGCGACGTGATCCGCGAGTGGGACGGCCGCGCCGTCGATCACAACTCGCTGCCGTGGGCGGTCGCGAACACGCCGCCGAACAAGTCGGTGCCGGTGCTGCTCTGGCGCAACAAGGCCGACTTCAAGTTGACCGTCATCACCGAGCGCATGCCGCAGTAGACGGCGCGCATGTCCGCAGCGCCCCCACGTCATGCGCGCATGATTAGCCAGGTAGTTCCGAGCGAACAGCAGCTTTCGTGCCGCGCCCAAGTACCCGAGGTTGCTCGACTCGTTTGTGTTGTCCGACGACCAGCGGACGTCGTGTCCGGTATCCGGTTTGAGGTGCGTCCGCAGGCTGCGGGCGAGCGGTCAGAACGCCGCGATCATCGCGACCATCACGCCCTGGATCGCCGTCGTCGTCGCCAGTGACTGCGCCGCTGGCGTGTCGCTCGTCGCGAGCACGCCGCCATCCTTCTTCGCGATGCACGCGACCACGACGACGCGCTCGGCGGACGCCTTGCCCGTGCGATAGCCGGCGACGAACGCGGGCTTCTCCGCCGCGAGCGACTCGATCGTCCGGTCCTCGAGCGTGAACTTGCCGGCGAGCTGCTTCTTCTGCTGATCGCACGTCGCGCCGGTGAACGCCTTCACCGTCACTGTCGACGTCACATTCGCCTCGGCGTACTCGGCGATGTCCGTTGTCGCCGAGCCCGAGACGCTCCACGTGCCGGCGAGCGCCGGTAGATCGACGGTGCGGCCACTCGGGAACGTGCCCGGTGTCTTCTTCGCGGGCGTCGGTGCGGCGCTGCCGGCCATCGCGTTGATCCTCGGCACGAGCCGCTTGATCACCGGCTCGGTGTCGGCGAGCGCCTTCTTGCTCGCCTTGCGATCGGCGCGAACGATGCGGTCCTTGTCGTCGAGCTGCTTGCCGAGCGACTTGTAGGTCGCCTTCGGATCGGCGCGCGCGACGTCGAGCGCCGCGGCGACGTCCGTGCAGTACGTCTCCTGCACCTTCAGCGACGCGTCGATGATCGCGAGGTCGGCCGCAACCGACGCATCGGCCGCGAGCGGGGTGCCGCGGTCTTTGACCTTCACGAGCCCCGCGAGGTCCTTCTTGCAAGCGGTGAGCTCCTTGTCGTAGAGGCGAATGAACTCGGTCAGCTTCGCGTCGCCCGCGTGCACGAGCGCGACAGCGGCCACGACGAGGACAGCAGCAATCCGGGTTCGCATCCCCCGAGCCTACAGGACCCGGTGTGACGTCACGAGCACGTTCTACGCGTCGACGGTCTCGCCACCCGCTACGACCTGCGCGTGATTGAGCGCGGCGACGAGCGCGACTCCGCCGATGATGTTGCCGAGCAGCGCGGGCACGAACGAGTGCGTGAACATCTCGGCCCAGGTGCTGTCGCCGGTGAACACGAGGAAGCCCGCCTCGACCGTCGACACGATCACGTGCGTCAACTGCGCCAGCCCGACGACGTACGTCAGGATCACGATCACCCAGATGCGCGCGGCCTCCGCGAACGGCAGGAGCCACACGACCATCGCGATCAGCCAGCCGGCGAAGACGCCGCGCAGCAGCGCGACCGCGAACGAGGCCGGCGCCGCATCCTTCGCGACGTTTCGCAACGCCTCGAACACGTGCGGATCGACCGCCTGGGTACGTGCGATCACGAATGCAAAGGCGAGCGCACCGACGAAGTTTGCTGCGAGCACCGTCGCCCACAGCCGCAGAACGTCGAGCAGCGTCTCGGCGTTGCGCCGTCGCATGAGCGGCAGAATCACGGTGAGCGTGTTCTCGGTGAACAACTGCTGCCGTCCGAGGATCACGATCAGAAACCCGAGCGTGTAGCCGAACGAGCTGAGCAGCGGGACCCACGGCGCCTCCGGCAGAAACCCGCGCACGAGCCCGACTCCGAGGAACGAGAATCCCATCGACAGGCCTGCGGCGAGGCCCGACCACGCGAGCGCGGAGGTCGAGCGCTCGAGCTCGCTCAGGCCCTCGTGCCGGATCGCTTCGTAGACCACCTTGCCCGTCGGAGAACTTCGCTCCTCGGCCTCGGCTTTTTCGTCCATACGCGCGGTAGTGCAAGCGCGATGCACGCCCGCCGCGGATCAGTTCAGGCTGCCGTCATCGGCGTGCTGCAGGAACCGCGGCAGGATCGTCTTGCGGCCGGCGCCCTGGAACTCGACGATGACCTTGCCGTCGGACATCGCGACGACGCGGCCGATGCCGAGCATCTGGTGGCTGACCTGGTCGCCGGTGCGAAACACGACCGGCTCGACGAGGTCGTCGTCGACGCGGAACACCGGCTCGTCGTCAGGCGTGCGCTGATCGTACTCGTCGGCGCTGTAGCGTGGCTTCCGCCGGCGGACGCCGGCCCACTGGCCGTCGACGATCGCGGGCGCCTTCGGCGTCATCTGGCGCGGCCGCACCGGGCCGGCGAGCGAGCCCGGCGGGAGGTCGTCGAGGAATCGCGACGGTCCCTGCATGCGGATCTCGCCCCACACGCGGCGCGTCCGCGCGTGGCTGAGCACGAGGCGCTGGCGCGCGCGCGTGATCGCGACGTAGGCGAGCCGGCGCTCCTCCTCGAGCGCGGCATCCTCGTTGACGCCCTCGCGCTCGCGGAGCGACGGGAACAGGCCGTCCTCCATGCCGGTGATGAACACGACCGGCCACTCGAGGCCCTTCGCGATGTGGATCGTCATCAGCACGACCGCGTCGCTCGGCGCCGACTGATCGGCCGGCGCCGACAGCGCGATGCGCTCGAGGAATGCATCCACCGACTGCGGCTCCTCGCTCTCTTCGTCGAAATCGCTCGCGATCGTCACGAGCTCGGCGAGGTTGTCGAGGCGATCGCGCGACTCGCTCGACTCGTCGCTCTCGAGCTTCGCGCGCAGGCCGCTGCGATCGACGACCTGGATGATCGTCTCGGCGACCGAGGCGCCCTGCGCGATCACGTCGACGAGCCCGTCGATCAGCTCGACAAAGCCGTGCAGCTTCTTGCGCGGCGCTGCACCGAGGCCGGCGACCTCGCCGCGCGCCGCGAGGCGGGCCGCGTCGAGCATGTTGCCGACGCCCGACCGCGCCGCCGCACGCAGCCGCTCGACGGTCGTATCGCCGAGCCCTCGCGCGGGCACGTTGACGATGCGCTCGAACGCCGAGTCCGCCGCTGGATTGCCGAGGAGGCGCAGGTACGCGATGACGTCCTTGACCTCCTTGCGCTCGAAGAACGACACCGCGCCGACGACCTTCGACGGCACGCGCGCCGCGCGCAGGTGCTCCTCGAGGACGCGCGACTGCGCGTTCGTGCGGTACAGGATCGCGATGTCGCTCGGCGACAGCGGCCCCTCGTCGATCAGGCGGCGAATCGACTGCGCGACGTAGTACGCCTCGCCTCGCTCGTCGCCCGCCTGATAGATCTCGATCGGTTCGCCGCCGACGTGATCGGTCCACAGCGACTTCTCGTGGCGATCGCGATTCTTGCGAATGACGCCGTTGGCCGCGTCGAGGATCATCTGCGTCGAGCGATAGTTCTGCTCGAGCTTGATCACGGTCGCGTCCGGAAAGTCGCGGTCGAAGTCGAGCAGGTTCCGCGGCTCCGCGCCGCGCCACGCGTAGATCGACTGGTCGTCATCGCCGACGACGGTCAGGTTGCGCGTCGCCTCGGCGAACTTGCTCACGAGGTCGTACTGGACGCGGTTGGTGTCCTGGAACTCGTCGACGAGGACGTGGCGGAACCGGACGCGCAGCGTGCGCGCCGTCTCCTCGTGCTGGAACAGCTCGAGCGTCTTGAGAATCAGGTCGTTGAAGTCGACCGCGTTCTCCTTCGCGAGCTGCGCCTGGTAGAGCGGATACACGCGCTCGACCACGTCGTCGAACGCGCCGGTCTTGACGCTGCGAGGATCGACGCCGCGATTCTTCGCGCGATCGAACCGCGACAGCACGGTGCGCGCGGAGACCTGCTCGTCGAGGCCGGTCTCCTTGAGCAGCTTCTCGACGAGCTTCATCTGATCGTCGTCGTCGAAGATCACGAAGCTCTTCGTCAGCCCGACCGCGGCGCCGTGCCGGCGCAGGAGGCGCGCGCACGTCGCGTGGAACGTGCCGATCCACATCGCGTCGGCCGCGCCGCCGAGCAGGCCGCGCAACCGGTGGCGCATCTCCCCGGCCGCCTTGTTCGTGAACGTCACCGCGAGGATCGACCATGGCTCGGCGCCGGTCTCGACGAGCCTGGCGATGCGATGGACGAGAACGCGCGTCTTGCCGGTCCCAGCGCCGGCGAGGACCATCAGCGGGCCGTCACCGTGCTCGACCGCGGCGCGCTGCTCGGGATTGAGGGGAATGACGCGCTCCACCTCGACGTGCTTAGCACGCGCTGCTGACGTCCGTGCCCCTCCCCGAAAACGAAAAACGGCCCGCCGAAGCGAGCCGTTTGCTGACCTGGCCGTTCGATTAGAACGTCAGGCGCATACCGAAGCGACCATACGCCGGCGCGTAGCGGCTCGACGTGTTGTGGAAGTTCGGGTTGCGGCCGATCGGCGCGCCGCTCTCGGCGCCGTCGCGGTCGATCGTCTTGACCCAGATGAGGTCCTCGTACGTACCACCCGACACCGGGTTCGCGTTCTGCTCGGTGCCACCGATGCCGCCCTGCGAGAGGCTGAACTGCGGCGCGTAGGTGTTGTCGACGTTGAACGTGCCCTGGCGGTTGTACGCGTTGTAGATGTCGAAGAAGAGCTCGAGCGTCATGCCCTTACCGACCTTCTTGCCGTAGCCGACGTGGACGTCGATGCCGTGCTCGAAGTCCGTACGGCCGAGCTGGCCGCGCGGCAGGAGGAACGACTCGTCCGAGCCGTACAGGTAGTGCGCCGCGAGCGCGTTCGTCGGGATACCCGACAGCGCGCGGAAGCGAATGCCCGTGGTCAGCTCGCCGGCCTTCTTGAAGTCGAACGTGTAGTAACCGTCGAGCTTGATGTAGTGCGGGCGGTCCTGCTGCAGCGGACCGATGCGGTTACCGAGCAGCTCGATGAGGTCGTACTGCGACGAGATGTTCGGGTCGATCTGGCCGTTGTCGTACGAGACGAGGCCCGGGTAGTTACCCTGCGTGCGCGAGTACGTGTAGCTGCCCTGGACGTACAGCTTCTTGGAGAAGCGGCGGGTCAGGGTGAACTGCAGCGCGTTGTAGTCGCGGCGCGGCTTGTCGAAGATCCGGATGCCCTGGTAGAGGCGCAGCTGGTTCATCAGGCGCTGCTTGAGAGCCGGGTCGTCCGTGCGGTCGATGCGCTGCTGGAACGCAGCCTCGTCTTCCGACGACCACTCGCCCGGGTTCGCGATGATGTACGTCTGCGCGCCGTCGGTCGAGACGTCCTCGATCACGCGGCCCATGCGGCGGTTCTGGAACGAGACGCCGACCTTGAGGTCGTCCATGACTTCGTACTCGAAGCCACCGATCACCTCGTCCATGTACTGCGCCTTGATGCCGGGGGCGACGAGCACGCCACTCGCGCCGAGCAGCTCGTTCGAGGCCGCCGACGAGGTCGTGTTGATGCAGCCCGCGCCGTCCGGACCACCGATCGACATGTTCGTGGCACCGCAAGCGGTCGCCGCGAACGTCTGGCGGTAGAACACCTCGCCGCCGAACGAGCGGTCGTTGATGTCCATCGGGACCGACTCGTAGAAGCGACCCCAGTGGCCGTAGACCTTCGAGCGACCTTCCTTCGTCCAGTCGTAGAGGAGACCGATGCGCGGCGACCAGTTGCCCTTCAGCGTCATCGCGTTCGTGCCGAGCTTCTCGTCCGTCAGCGGGTCGACGGTGTTCTGGAGGAACGAGGCGTAGCGCAGGCGCTGCTCCTCGTAGCGGATGCCGGCGTTGAGGGTCAGGTTCGGACGGATCTGCCACGAGTCGCGGAGGTAGACCGACCAGTTGAGCGTGTTGCCCTCGATGTCGGTACCCGGCGAGCCCGGCGTGCCGCCGAGGTAGTCACACTTGAGGTCCTTGCTGCCGCCGGTCGGGCCCGCGGTCGGATCCGGCGTGAGGCAGCGGTTGTCGAAGCGCGGGTCCGTGTTGCCCTCGTCCGTCAGCTGGACCCAGCGGTTGACGTACACCTGCTGGGGACCGACGAAGTTGTAGAGGAACGCGCCGCCCGAGTAGAGGCGCGCCGACTTCGAGAGGTTGTTCTCGGCGTCGATACCGGCCTTGATCTCGTGGCTACCGGCGGCCTTCACGCGCTGCGTGATCGAGAGCTTCGCGGCGCGACGCTCCTGGAGGCTGCGCTGGATGTTGCCCGGACCGCCGATGATGTACGGCACGACATCCATCGGGCAGTTCGTGATGAACGGGTACGGGTCGCTCGAATTCGGGGCGGCGTTATCGGTGCAGCCGGCGTTCGTCTTCGGACCCTCGCCGAAGCCCGGGCCCCAGTGCGAGAGATCGCCGTAGAGCATCTGCTGCCACGGCTCGTCCTGCATCGTCGGGTCGATCGAGTCGGTGTCGTACTTCTCGCGGTGCCAACCGAGGACCGCTTCGACTTCCGTCTTGTTGTCGTTGAGCTTGCTCGTCCACTTCGCCGAGACGTCGCTCACGAGCAGCGAGTACTTCACGCCCTGACCGGCCTGACCGTAGAGACGCGGCGAGCGGCCCGTCGCAGGCTGCGCCTGGATGGCGAGCTGGCCCTGGTTCTCGGGGGTCGCGGCGTAGTTGAGCTTGACGAGCGAGTTGTACGTCTGGCTCTTCGCGCTGCGGACCTCGCTCTCGAGGTCGTCCGTGATGTAGAAGCCGGTGTTCGGGTCGATATCAGGCTCGGCGTCCCCGTACATCGTCGGGTTGCAATCCGACAGCTCGCCGTTCGGCATGAGCTGGCGGCAGTCCGTCTGGCGCTTGGTCGTACGCGTGTAGTCGACCTGCGAGAACGCCGGCACGAAGCCGACGAAGAACCACAGCTTGTCCTTGATGATCGGGCCGCCGACCTCGAAGCCGAAGTCCGCGTCGAATGCGACGTCGCCCTTGACGTCGATCGAGGTCGCGTTCTGCGGGGTCGTCTTCGCGGCCGCCGTCAGAAAGCCCGGCTGGTAGTAGCCGAAGACCGAGCCCTTGAACTCGTTCGAGCCGCTCTTGGTGACGACGTTGACGACGCCACCGGTCGCGCGGCCGTACTCGGCGTTGTAGCCGCCGGTGATGACTTCGATCTCTTCGATGAAGTCGTTGATGACCGGCGAACCGACGGTGCCGTAGGTGAGGCCCGTCGTGTTGACGCCGTCGACGTAGTACTGGTTCTCGAGCGACGAGCTACCGGAGAACGAGACGCCTGCGCCGTCGTTCTGCGAACCGGCCGCGGCGCCGAGAGCCGACTCGAAAGTACGGCCCGGCACCGGGATGTTCTTCATGTAGTTCTTGTCGATCGTGATGCCCTGCGTGGTCGACGTGGGATCGATCGTCGGCGCCGTGTCCTGGATCTTGATCGTCTCGCCGCCGGCGGCCGCCATGTTCAGCTTCTGATAGACGGGCGTCGTCTTCTCGATGCCGACGTGGATGCCGGAGCGCTCGACGGTGATGTCGGCGTAGTAGAACGTGACGAGGTAGTCACCCGGCGGCAGCTGGCCGACCTGATAGCTACCGTTCTCGTCGGTGATTGCCGTCTGCGTCTGCGACAGCGCCGGCGAGGTGACGATGACGGTCACGCCTGCGAGCTTCTCGCCGCTCTTGCCGTCGGTGACGACGCCCTGGATGGCGCCGGTGGTGCCGGACTGCGCGAGTGCGGCGGTGGGGGCGACGAGCGATGCGGCGAACAGAGCACCGGTACCGAGCGAGGCCGCGAGGAACAGTTTACGTGCGTTCGACATGGAAATTCCTCACGCGCCCGTGGTGAAGGTGAAGGTGGTCATCTGGGGCAACGCTTGACCGTACATATCGGTCAGAGCCGTCGAGACATGGACCTCGTAGGTCGTCATCGCAGCGAGCGGAGCGGCGAACGTCAGCTTGATCGAGTTCGCCGACATCTGAGTCACGGTGAACGCCGGGCCCGGGGCGCCGCCCTGGGTGACGGTGACCGCGCTCAGCGTCGCGGCAGCGAGCGGCGCGTTCGCGCCGAGGATGACCGGCTGGTTGCGATCGACGCCGGTCTGGCCGTCGGCGAACGTCTGCGCGACGACGCGCAGCGGGATCGTCTTGAACTTGAACGCGTCGACGTTGCCGGGCGTGCAGCCCTTGTTGACGTCGCCGTCGACCGGCGCGCAGACCTGGTTGCCCTGCTTGTCGACGACGTTCGGCGAGAACGTCAGACCGCACTCGAGGTTCGTCGGAAGCGCGGCGTCCGGCACCAGCACGATCGCCGGGCCGAGCACGTCGAAGCCGCCCATCGCGGGCTTGTTCTGGTCACCCGACGGGTTCCAGTAGCTCTCGTCGACCTTGATCGGCACGTCGAACGTGCCGCAGCGGATGCCGACCGAGCCCTTGAGGAAGTGCGTGTCGTCGGCCGCACCGTCCTGGTTCACGTCAGCAACACCGACCGGCTGCCCCTTCTGCACGTCGCCACAACCGCCGTCGAGCTTGCAGATGCACACCGCGTGAGCCATCGAAGCGGGGCACGAGGCGGGAAGCACGTCCTTCGCAACCGAGCACTTCGCGATATCGTCGGGCGTCGCGCCGAGCGGGACGGTGTCGTACGCGTCGTCGTCGACCGGACCGCGGCAGGCGATCTCCTCGAGGTTGTTACCCACGAGGAGCTCATCCATGACGATGCGGAACTTCTGGCCGGTGACGCTGGCGGTCGCCATCTGTCCCTGGCCTGCGGCGGGATAATCGGTTGTCCCCGCGAGCGGGTGCTGACCGAATCCGAAGATGGTGCGCTCCACGAGAATGCCGTTGGCATTCGTCGCGGTCTCCTTGAACCGCACCTGTTCGATCATCGGAGGACCTTCAGGGTTGAGGTTCGTGGCGCTATCGAGGTCCGTGCAGGCGCTCGCGAGGAGCGACACTGCCATGGCAATTCCGAGACGACTCGCAGTCATAGGCTCTCTTCGCTCCCCTTCAATCGCGGGTGTGCTAACGGCGCAGCGCCCGCTTGATACTGAACGTGGCATTGGGGTGTCAAGGCTTGTATCACCGGCGTTTCCTTTGCGTGAATCGGACTTCCGATCACCGGCCGTGACAGGGTTCCTCGTCGGTTCGCTATCGCTGTCGCACCGCCTCATCGCAGGCCCTCCGCAGCCGTTTCTGCGTGGGTCTCGAGCGCGATCAACGCATCGGGTGCGACACCACGCATCGTGTCGAACGTCGAGACGAGATCGCCCCAGCGGACGTCGTCGTCGGCTTCGACATAGATCACATCGAGCTCCACGCCCACGTCGGCGCCGACGGTCACGGCATGCCTCACGAGCGGCGCGAGATGACTCGGCTCGACATCGGACGCGATGCCGGCACCGAGTACGCCGGCGCTCAGATCGGCGCGCAGCGCGACGCGCAGCATGTGGTCGTAGGCATTGGGGTCCCGCATCCCGCCGCAGCCCGCATCGAGGCGCCGTGGGACGTCGACAGAGAACGACCGCACCTCGACCGTGACAACGGACAAGCACACGACGAGCAAGACGCCCACGAGGGGTGTCATGTTCGGCGTGCGCAGGTGCATGCGCCCAGACGTATCACCGCGCTGTGATCGTTCCCTAGCGCTCCTCGATCACGCCCCGTTGCACGAGCGGCGCGCTCGCATCGTCGCTGTCGCAGCGAATCGTTTGCGCGAGCCGAAAACAAGAACGGACACCCGAAGGTGTCCGTCTCTGCGAGCTTCTCGCGGACCTTACTGGGCCGGAGGCGTCTCGTTGGTCTTGAGCGCGACCTTGATCTCGTCGTGGTTCACGTCCGACGCGAGGCTGCGGATCGTGTCCATCGTCATGACGACCTCGTTCCACGGAACCTCGTCCTCGAACTGGACGAAGACGACCTTCTCGTTGTTCGCGCTCATCGCCTCGAGCTTGGGACGCAGCGTGCGGGCGATGTCCGTGGCCTGGATCGGCATGTCGTTCTCGGAGCTGCCGTCGTTGAAGCTGACCGAGAGGTCCTTCTTGACCTTGATCGTCAGCATCGACGCGTTCGGATCGGGCATCTCGTTCGCGTCGTCGATCTTACGCGGAACGTTCAGCGTCTCCATCTTCATCATGATCGGCATGACGACGAGGAAGATGATGAGGAGCACGAGGAGAACGTCGATGAGCGGCGTGACGTTGATGTCCGAGGAGACGCCACCGCTCTTGTTGCCGGTTGACATTCCCATGGCTACTGACCGTCCTTCGAGTTCTTCGCGATCGCCAGGTCGATCTGCTGCACCGCCATCTCGCGGTTCAGGTACATGAGCACCGGGTAGACCTTGCCGTAGGGCACCGTCACGTCCGCCTTGATGTAGACGCGACCGACGCCGTCCGGGTTCTTGGGTGCAGCCCACGCGGCCTGGATCTGGTTTCCCATCTCCTTCAGCGTCGACTCGTTCACCGGCCCGAGCTTCTGCTTCTCGACCCAGAGCTCGTTGTTGACGTCGACAGTGACTACGGGCTGCATCTTGTCCTTCTCCTGCGAGTAGTTCTTCGCATTCGGAAGGTTCACGTCATGTCCGCGACCCATGATCAGGGTCATGAGCATGAAGATGATGAGCAGCACGAGCATGACGTCGACGAGCGGCGTCACGTTGATGTCGTTGCGGACGGCGTCGAGGTGCGCCTTCTTGTGGCCAGAGAGGCGCCAGCGGCGGTGCTTGTGACCCGCCTTGCCGTCCGAACCTTTGGCTGACGCCGAGGCCATGGTGATTAGCCCCGGCCCTCGCGCAGGACGTAGTCGATGAACTCGCTCGACACGTCGTTCATGTCGATGACGAACTGCTCGACGCGCGACGTGAAGAAGTTGAACGCCATGGCCGCGATAATCGCGACGCCGAGACCGAGCGCCGTCGAGACGAGCGCTTCGGAGATCTTCGGGCCGATCTCGTTGATGGTGACGCTACCGCCCTTGAGGAGCTGGAAGGTACCGAGGATGCCGACGACCGTTCCGAGGAGGCCGATGAACGGCGTCGCGGAGGCGACCGTACCGAGGTACGCGAGGCCGCGGCGGAGGTTCGAGGTCTCGCGCTCCTTCACGCGCTCGAGGGCGCGGTTGACGGAGTCGACGAGGTCGAAGTCACCGACGTCGTCGGGGCCTTCGGTCTTGAGCGCCTCGCGGCCCTGGAGCAGCGCCGTCAGGCCCGACTCCATGACTTTCGCGACCGGGCTCTTGTTGGCGCCCTTCGCCGAGCTGAGCGCGTCGGTCACCTTGTGCTGGCGGAGGTACTCGCCGAGCGCCTGGACGTACCGAATGCTCTGATCGCTCGCAGCGCGGAACGTCAGGAGCCGTTCGGC
The DNA here is from genome assembly GCA_013368795.1 of Kofleriaceae bacterium. GTDB lineage: Bacteria > Myxococcota_A > Polyangia > Haliangiales > Haliangiaceae > JABFXX01. The sequence goes on along the minus strand of JABFXX010000178.1, from coordinate 1,803 downwards.
GATCACGTAGAACATGAACACCGACATGAGGATCATCATCACGGTGATGATCTTCACCACGATGCTCATGTGCTCCCAGAGCTCTACAAGGTCGAGTCCCATATCACTTTCCTATCGGTCAGGTGGTTTCTACTTCTGCGAGTAAATGAAGGTGACCGCGGTGCACACGGGAACGGCCTTGCCGTTGACCATGTACGGCTTGTAACGCCATTCGCCGCGCATCTTGCCGAGGATCTTGTTGTCGTAAGCGGGGAAGCCCGTCGACTTGAGCATGGTCACGTTGCTGATCGCGCCCGCCGTCGAGAGGCAAATCTTGAAGCTGCCGATCAGGCGGTCCTTGCCGGAGCGTCCGATCTCGGTCTTGGTGACGTCGTCGGGGACGATCATCTTCTCGCCGGCGACGCGCGAACCCTCAAGCAGGGTCGGTGGGACGTTCTGCGGAGGCGCGGGCGGCGGAGGCGGCGGAGGCGGCGGAGGCGGCGCGCCCATGACGCCGTTGAGATCACCGCCGACGACACCGCCTTCGACGCCACCCTCGACGCCACCCTCTTCACCCGCGGGGCCGGCGTTCTCGACGACCTGCGCCTGCTGCTTCTCGATCTTGACCGGCTGGACGATGTCCTTGACGTTGATCTTCTTCGGCGTGATCTGGACGTCCTGCGGCTTCGCGCCACCAGGCGGCGGCGGAGGCGGTGGAGGCGGAGGCGGCGCGACCGCGAGGTCAATGCCGGTCTTCGGCTTCTCGAGCTGCTCGATCTCCCAGATCGTCTTGACCCACATCGTGATGAACAGGGCGATGTGGAAGATGACCGCGGCACCGAGCACGGGTGCGGCCCACGGCGGGAGCTTGCGGTTCTTCGCGGCGGTGTAATTCGAGAACATCGGCTGCTTCTCTCCTTTGTGGGCGAATCAGCCGCCGGTCTTCGGGGTTCCGCCGGCGCTCGCGCCGGTCGGTGCAGCCGGCGCCGCGGGAGCCGCGGGTGCCGGAGTCGTCGGGGTGGTCGACAGACCTTGAGCCTTCTTCGCCTCTTCGCTCAAGACGCGCGAGCGACGCTGAAGATCTTGGGCTGCCGCACGATCGAGGCCCGCCGCCCACGAGACGCCGTGGGCAAGTGCGCGGAAGTTATAGATCGAGGCCTGGAGGCCCACGAGCTTGGGATTCTTGGGCTGGAGCTCGGCGCCCTTCTGCAGTGCGCCGATGCCACGGTCCGCCAGCTCGACCGACTCGGCGGTCGTGAGCTGCTTGGAGTTGAGCTTGGCCCAGGCGACGTTACCGATGAACTGGTACGCACCGACCTTGGCGCCCGGGTCGCTGACCGCTTCGGCGACCTTCGTGTACCACTCGATCGACTTGCGCCAGTCGCCGGCCTTGAGGTTGATACCCGCGAGGCTGCCCATGATGTCCGGGTCGTTCGGCTTGGCCGCGAGCAGCTTCTCCCAGTACGCGATGGCGACCTTGTACTGGCTCGAGTCGAGCCAGACCTGGGTCATGATGCCGCGCGTCTGCGCGTCTTCGGGGTGAGCCTTGAGCCACTCGCCGAAGTGCGTGCCGGACATGTCGGCGACCTTGGTGTTCTCGAGCTGGCAGAGCTCGGCGGAGCGGCACTCGAAGCTCGACGCGCAGACGTTCTTCGCGTCGCACTCGTCGAACCGGCGATCGCCGGGCTTCATGCAGACCTGCTTGGTCACATAGCTGACGTTCGGGATCGAGTCGCAGACGAACGTCCCCTTCTCACCCAGGAGGATCTTCTCGCCCTCCTCTGCGCCAGGCTACGCGATCTTCGAATACGCGAGGCCGGCGTT
>JABFXX010000271.1 GCA_013368795.1 Kofleriaceae bacterium | reverse complement strand
GCTGGAGCTCAGCGCTTCGAGCTTGTCTTTGAGTGTCTGGTGCAGTTGTACCCACGCATCGGCGATCGGCGCACCGTCCGGGCCCGTGACGGTTCCCTGGATCGTGCCGGTCGGCGGTTCGACGACGATCTCGATCCCGGTCGCGTGCTGGCCTGCCGATAGCGCGAGCCTGGCGCTCTTCGTCGTCTTCATCGGTAGGCCGATATCGAGCACGGACAGTCGATAGCTGGCGGCGCCGAGACCGCCAATGTGGAACGCGCCACCCGTCGATGTCATGGCCTTGAATCCGCTGACCATGGCCCCGTTCTCGAATCTCACCATGTCGTTGCCGGATTTGGCGTTGACCATGACGCCCGCGACCGGCTTGCCTGACGTGTCGACGACGCGGCCTTCGATCGATCCGCCCGGCGCGAGCGGAACGATGCTCTCGCCACCGCCGGCTGTAACCGTGACGGTGGCCGTGCCCTGGTCGCCGTTCGGGCAGCGTGCGACCAGCGTCGCATTGCCCGATCCGAATGGAGCAAAGTGAAACGCACCGTCGGCGGTCGTCGTCGTCGAGTCACGGCGCTCGTCTTCGCGTTCAGCGTTCGAGATCTCGACATCGCAAACCTGGCGCGGCTCGACATGTCCCCTCACCTCTAACCCGCGTCGTACGCGCACCACGATGCCATCGACGTCGCTCTTCTCGAGCTGCACGATCGCCGGTCCATCGGAGATGTAGCTGTCGCTCGCCGCATCGAGCGCCCAGCGACCGGGCGGTAGCCCTTCGAACACGAACGCACCTGCATCGTCCGAGATTGCGTCGCCGCCCTCGGCCTCACCGCGCGCGCTCACCGTGACCTTGGAGGCCGGTGCGCCGCCGTCATCGACGACCTTGCCGCGGATCGTCGCCGTAGCAGCGACCAGGACGACGATATTCGTTTGCTGCGCGGCGACACCAACTTCAACACCGACCGGCACGCGCGAGCTTCGCGCGCCCTCACGCGCGAAGAGCATGTACGCCCCCGGTCGCAGGCCCGTGAACCGGAACTTGCCGGCACCGTCGGCCTTCACGACGCCTCCGTTCACGTCCGCGAGCTCGACCACCGGCGGACCGCCTGACGCGCTGACCGCGGCTCCAGCAACGGGCTGATTCGTCTGGGCGTCACGCACGATACCCTCGATCACACCTCCGGGCACGAGCGCGAAGTTCGCGGTCGCTCCACTCGAACCGAGGTCGACGTAACGCGATTGGGCGGCGTACTCGGGATGGCTCGCCGCGACGAGGATCGCGCCACCGCCGACGGCGAGCTTGTATCGGCCCGCATGGTCGCTGAAGGCCACCGCGATGGCGCCGCCCGCCTTTGCATTGAGCTGGAGCCGAGCTGCGTCGATGCGCGCCCCTGCGATCACGCCGCCGGTCATATCCGTCACGGTGCCCGTCAGCGTTTGCCCACCGGCCGCGAGTACCAGCGATACTCGGTCATCGCGAGCCGCGGCGACGGCAAGGGTCGTTGCGGCAGGTTCGTGTCCTTCGGCGGATGCTGCGATCGACCACTGCCCAGCGGCGAGATCGATCGAAGCGGTCCCATCGCTCGCGGTTTTGACGACCATGACGTCCCCAACCGTCGGAGCGCAACGCACCGATGCATTGGCGACTGGGCCGGCGCCGTCGGTGACGGCAACGACAACGTGCGCCGCCCGCGAATCGCTCGGCGACGCGAGCGCTCGAGCCGTACCCGATCCGAGCGTGCCCTCGGTAGCGGCGGCCGGCTCGCTCGTCCGCGCGTGATGCTTGTAGAGCTGCGAGCCGAGAAGGACCAGACCGACGGCCACGACGACGAGGGCGATAGCTTTTTTCACGAGAACAACTCCCAGCGCTGCGCTTACGGTGGAAGCGGCGCTTTGTTTGACGGCGAGTGGTGCGAGCACACCGACGACGGCCTGCCCCGTCTTGCGCTCTTCCGCATGAAGACGGTCGCGCAGCTCGTCGAGTGCAACTTTCAGCCTTCGGCGTACGGTGCCTTCGGGAATCCCGGAGCGACGAGCGATTTCGGCACTGGAGAGCTCTTCGAAGTAGTGCAGCAGCACCGTATTTCGATACGGCTCTGCGAGTCTCAAGATTTCGTCGGCGACCACCCTCTGAGCACGGAGACGGCTCACCAGGTCGTCAGGTGTCGACGCGTGCGCCGCAGATGGCTCGACGGCGACTTCTCGAGCACGGCGTCGCTTCGACGCGCGACTACGCATCCTGACCAAGTTCAGTGCGACTCGGCTCAGCCATGGCTTGAGAGGACGCCCGTCCGTCGGCGCGTGCTCGGCCGCGACCAGCCAGGTCTCCTGGACGAGATCATTCGCGTCGCTTTCGTCGCGAACCAGAGCGCTGGCGAGGCGCTTGAGCCACGACAGCTCTGACATCAGCTTCTCCAGCTCCTCGGCTCGGCGCACGTCCTCCATTGCGATCGCCCCTAGAATGCCGCCGGAACGAAAAGCGTTCGCACCCCAGACACAACTTGTGCGAGTCCCGCCCTGCCGCGGAGGCGCCACATGGCGGCTCTCGGGTGACCAGCGGACCGTGCGGGGTGTTCAGCCGAGCAGCGTCTGCGCGATGACATGCCCCGAGATGCCCGAGACGCCGCCACCTGGCCACGTCGAGGCGCCGGTCATCCACAGGTGCTGGATCGGCGTCGCGTAGCCCGGCTGGCTCGGCAGCGGCCGGCGGAAGGCCTGGAGCAGATCGTATGCGCCAGCGTACGGATCGCCCGGCCCGGCGTTCGGGTTCGCCGCGGCAAGCGTCGCCGGGGTCACGACGGCACGACCGAGCACGGCATCGGCAAGGCCGGGGGCGTGACGATCCGCGATCGCGACGAGGCGATCGGCGAAGCGCTCGGCGGCGGCGTCGGTCCAGGTGCCATCGAGGCCCGCGATCGCGCCGGCCGCGTCGCCGTGGGGCCTCGTCGGGACTTCGAGAACCTGTAGCCGGACGGTCGCGTGGCCCGGCGGTGCCCGCGTCGGATCGACATTGGACGGGATGTCGAGCGAGATGCTCGGCTCTGCCGGCAACAGGCCGTTTGCAGCGTCAGCGACACCACGGGCAATGGCATCGAGATCGGAGCCGAGCACGACCTGCCCCGCGCGCTCGAGCCGCGCGTCGGCGAAGCGCGGCGGCCGCGCGAGCGCGAG
>JABFXX010000598.1 GCA_013368795.1 Kofleriaceae bacterium | reverse complement strand
CGTCGCGGTATCGCCGACCGGCGCGGTCGGATATCCGACCTCGGCGACGCCGAGCAACGTGTACGACCCGCCGGCCTGGAGCAGCGACGAGTCGATGCGGATGTCGGTCTTCTGGCTGTAGATCTGCGTGACGAGGCGGAACCCGGTGGCCGCGCTCGCGTTCTTGAAGATCTCGTACACGTCGACGCGATAGCGATCGGCGGCGCCGTCGGCGCGGAACGAGAACGTGATGCTGCCAGGGCGCGGCACCGCGAGCGGTTGGCCATCGGCGGTGAGCGGCACACCATCGATCATGAAGTCGCTCGGGATCGCGGCCGCTCCGTCGAGCACGGTCGGCGCCGCACACGAGGTCGCCGGGATGACGTAGTGCTGGCTGCCTTCGTACAACGTGGCGGCGGTCGCGCCGGGGGCGGTGAACGTGCGGGCCGCGAACACGGACTGCGAGAGCACGAGGTCGTGCCCGGGATAGGGATTGGCCGTCATCATGTTCATGTCGACGTTCGACAGCGTGCCGACCTGACCGGCGGAGGCCGTCGCGAACCCGACGAACGGACCGTTTGCAGCGATCGGAACCGATCGGACGATCCAGTTCGCGACCTTCGACCCGGTCATTCCCGCCTGCGTGAGCCGCGCCGCGACGCTCGCGTGGTTCGCGAGGACGTGGATGCACGAGTCGCGGACCGCCGCCGAATAAGCCCCCGTGATCGCGGGCGTGCCACCCGCGGGGATCGTGATGTCGTCGGCGCGATAGCCGATCGTCGCGGTATAGCCGCCGACGTTGTCGTCGAGGATGTAGAACGCGCGATCGTTCTCGTCGACTCGCAAGAGGCCCGCGGGACCGGACAGCGAGCCTTGTTTCGTCCAGTCGAGCGTGAACGACGACACGTTCGGCGCCTGCGTCGAGCTCCAGAGGCCCGTCGTGTTGACGTACGCGACGGTCGTCGCCGTCTGCACCGCGTTCGGGACCGTGTAGCCGAGCGTCGTGCCGGGCGTCACCGGATCGCGCTCGAGTCGGCCGTAGTAGGACTGCGCCAGCTCGAGGCTCGCGCTCGTGTGCTGCACCTCGAACACGTTGGTCGATGCGATCAGCCGGTAGGCCTGGCCGGCGTGCGCGCGAGCGAACTCGAACGATCCGTCATCGTGCATCGTGACCGTCGGCCTCGTGCCGTCGTCGAGCTCGACCGTCCACGGCGTCGGCAGCGGGACCTCGGCGAGCATCGGCCTGCGCTGCGGGTCATTGGTCACGAGGTGCCACGAGCGGCGACCGGTGACGTACGTATCCGGAAGATCGGGTGCGACGAGCTGACCGTCGGGAGGTCCGTCGATGTGCTGCAGTCCGAAGACGCTGTCGCACCCGAGGCCGGCAAACAGCAGCAAGGCCACGGCGAGGCGCATCGCGGGCAATCATAAATCGACACCGCGAACAGATCCTTCCTTGGGCGGGTGCGTTCGGGCAGTCATGCACACGTCAAGACCCGTTCTCGCGGTGGTGTTGCTGTTCGGATTCTGCGCAACGGCACACGCGCAGCTCATCCAGGACGAGCGGACGGAGGCCCAGATGATCGCGACGGGGCAACGCGACCCGATGCCGGTCGTCGAGGAGCGCCTGCGCGTCGACATCGACGGCGAGCATGCGACAACGACGCTGCTCCAGGTCTACCAGAACAACACCGGAGGGCAGGTCGAGGGCCGCTACAGCCTGCGCGCTGGCATGAACAGCCACGTCGACGGCTTTGCCTACTGGAACGGCGAGCAGAAGATCGTCGGCGAGGTCTTCGAGAAGCAGCTCGCGCGCCAGGTCTACGACAACGTGACGACGCGCCGCCGCGATCCAGGCCTCCTCGAGCAGGATGGCGAGGGCGCGTTCTCGTTCAAGGTGTTCCCGATCGCGCCGCAGGAGAAGAAGCGCGTCGAGCTGCGGTGGACGCGCTGGCTCGATCGCCGCGGCAAGACCGTGACGTTCCGCGCGCCGGTGACGCGCGCCGATGCCGAGGTCGTCGTCTCGATCGACGGCGCGGTGAAGTCGTGGTCGTCGCCGACGCATCGTCTCAAGGCCGAGAAGACGAGCAGCGGCATCCGGCTGCGCTCGGAAGGCGGCCGCTCGACGGGCGAGCTGATCGTGAAGTACGACGTCGACGAGGCCGACTGGACGCCGCAGGTCTACATCCAGCCGGGCGGTAAGCACGACGGCTGGTTCGCGCTGTCGCTCGCCGCGCCGCCGTCGACCGACAAGCAGGTCGCCGCGAAGGACGTCACGATCGTCGTCGATCGCTCGGGCAGCATGACCGGCGATCCGATGGAGCACGCGCTCGCGGCCGCGATGGACATGGTCCGCATGCTCGATGACAAGGATCGCGTCAACGTCGTCGCGTTCTCCGACGAGGTCGACCCGCTGTTCGCCGAGCCTCACACCGCGGATGCCGAGACGAAGAAGCAAGCGCTGCAGTTCATCCAGCGCATGCACGCCGGCGGCGGCACCGACATCGCGCTCGCGCTGAAGACCGCGATCAAGTCGCAGGACAAGAAGGGCGAGAACCCGAAGGTCGTCGTGTTCATGACCGACGGCCAGTCCGACACGAACCTCGCGATCAACGCGGCCAACGCCGACACCGGCGACGTGCGCCTGTTCACGCTCGGCCTCGGCAAGGACGTCAACAAGCCGCTGTTGCAGCGCCTCGCGTCGCAGAAGCGCGGCCGCTTCACGTACATCGAGACCGCCGGCATGATCGAGCCCGAGGTTCGCCGCCTCGCGTCGAGCATCGCGAAGCCGGTCCTCGTCGGCATCGAGGTCGAGGTCGACGGTGCGCAGGCCGTTCGGCTCTACCCGCGCTCGATCAGCGACCTGTTCGCCGAGGACGAGATGGTGATCACCGGCCGCATCCGCGGGACGGGCACCGCGAAGTTCCACATCAAGGGTCGCGTCGGCGGCAAGACCGTCACGTACACGCGCGCCGTCGATCTCGCGAAGGCGTCGGCGCACCCGTGGGTCGGTGCGCTGTGGGCGCAGGCTCGCGTCGATCACCTGCTCGAAGAGCTCGCACTCGGCGCGACCGCGCCCGAGCTCAAGGACGAGGTGCTCGAGCTCGCGCTCGCCTACAACTTCGTGACGCCGTACACGTCGTTCCTCGCGATTCCCGAGAGCGAGCTCGGCGCGATGAAGAGCACC
>JABFXX010000130.1 GCA_013368795.1 Kofleriaceae bacterium | reverse complement strand
GTCGTCACGGGCGCAGATGGCAGGTTTCGCATCACCGGCCTGCGGCCCGGCGCGTACGATCTCGACGCGCGCGCGCAGAGGCGTACGTCGCATTCGCCGACGCTCGTCGGAGTCGGCGTTGCCGAGCAGGTGACCGACGTCGAGATCCTCGTCGGGATGTCGCCGGCCATTCGCGGCAGCGTCGTCGATGATGACGGCAAGCCGGTCGGCAGCGCGGAGGTGACCGCGCACGGTGCGGGCGGCACCGTCGAGCGGGCGACCGCCGATGAGAAGGGCGCGTTCGAGATCACGGGCCTCGCGCCCGGCAGCTACATGTTGATGGGCCGCAGCGCCACGTATCTTCCCGCGGGCCGGCCAAAGGTGACGCTCGAGTCGAACGATGTCGACGGTGTGAAGGTCCCCGTGACGCGCGGCCTGCGCCTGGCGGGTCACGTCGAGCGCCGTCAGGTCTGCGACGTCACGCTCGATCAGGAGGGCTCGATGATCGGCGGCCAGCTGCAGATGTTCTCGCCGGTGACGACCGGCCCCGACGGCGAGTTCGACGTTGGCCCCGCGCGGCCCGGCGAGTACACGCTGACCGCGCGCTGTCCGAGCGGCGAGCAGGGCAAGAAGACGGTGAAGGCGCCGAGCGCGGCGGACATCGTGATCGAGGTGAAGGCCGGCGCGACGATCGCGGGCAAGGTCGTCGACGGCAAGGGCGAGCCGGTCGCCGGCGTCACCGTGTCCGCCGGACAGCTCGGCGGCACCGAGCGAACGACGATCGTCAACGACATGGTGATGTCCGGCGTCCAGACACGGACAACCGGCAAGGGCGAGTTCGAGCTGCGCGGACTCGACGCCGGCACGTATCGCCTGCGCGTGCTCGATCGCGGACGGCCGCTGCCGATGAAAACGGAATCCAAAGTCACCGTCACGGCGACGGAGAAGAAGACCGGCGTCACGCTGGCGGTCGAGCGTCCGGACGGCGTCATCCGTGGCGTCGTCACCGGTCCCGACGGCACGCCACTCGCCGATGCGTGGGTGTCGATCAACCAGAACATCGAGGACCTCGTCCACGGCATCGAAGGTGATCGCGGCGATCGCGGTGAGTCGCGCATGGTCGCGATCGAGGCGCGCGACGACGAGAACGGCGAGTCGGCCGACTTCGCGCCCGCGCTGACCGATGCGGCCGGCAAGTTCGAGCTGACGAACCTGCCGCGCGTCGCGTGGACGGTGACCGCCGAGGCGGAGGGCGGCAAGCTGCGCGGCCGCGTGACGAAGGTCGTGCCCGACGCGACGATCACGATCCAGACCGAGCACGTGACCGAGCTTCGCGGCACGGTGCGCGCCCCCGGCGGACCACCCGCCTCGTTCTCGGTCGAGCTCGACGGTCCGACGCGCGCGCAGCGCGGCTTCGCGACGCCGGACGGCACGTTCTCGTTCGGCCGGGTCGATCCGGGCAACTACACCGTCACCGTCACGTCCACCGCCGGTAACGGCAAGGCGACGGTGAAGGTGCAAGCGGGCCAACCTGCGACCGTGACGATCGACCTCAACGCCAATGCGATCGTCGTCGGCAAGCTCGTCGACCCTGCAGGCAATCCGCTCGGTGGTCTGCCACTCACGGTCATTCCGGACACCGGCGACGGCAACATGCGAATCGAGCTTCATGGACCTCCGCCGACGAGCAACCCGGACGGTACGTTCAGGCTCGAGGCGAAGGCCGGACCAAGCGCGGTTCTCGTGCTCGTACCGCCGACACCGGTCACGAAGGCGGGCCTCGCGCTCGAGGCCGGCAAGACGTTCGATGCGGGGACCATCACCGTCGAAACTGGAGCCAAACCTCAGCCGTGATACCCTCGGTCGCGGGATGGGCAGACACCAGTTCCGGTTGCTGCTCTGCTCGATCGCAGCGCTCGGTCTGGTCGCCTTCGCGCTGTTCGGCAAGAGCTGGTTCACGGCGAGTATGGGCTACGGCCCGACGATCGAGCTCGATCTTCGTAACGCGAAGGTCTGCCAGGATGGCATCTGCGCGTCGATCTCGCTCGGCCAGATGCGCGGGCTCTATCCCACCGCGGCAGGCGTCGCGTTCTGGTCGTCGGTCATCGTGCTCCTGCTCGTGCTCGTCCAGTGCGGCATCCGCCTGCTCGGCGGCACCGCGAACACATCGCTGACCCGGCTCGGCTACCTCGTCGCGTTCCTTTCGCTCGCGTGCGGCTTCACTGCGGGATTTTTGTTCGGTCCCGAGTCGCAGACGATGGGTCAGATGGCGGGGCTCGTCGTCGAGCGCACGATCGCGCCCGGCCTCTTCGCGCTCGGCACCGTGCTCTCGATGGTCGCGCTCTACCTCTCGACGAGCGCAGGCGACTCGACCGACGACGCTACGTACAAGCCCGTCGTCGTGCGCAAGGACCTGCAGAGCGATCGCCTACCGGTCACGCCGCTCACCGGCGTGAAGAAGCTCCCCGCGCCCTCGGGCTCGCTTCCGCGCACGCCTGTCCCATCGCCCGCACCGACGAAGTCTCCTCTGCCCGACGAGATTCCGTTCGACGCGTCGTACGGTGCCGCGCCCGACATCGATCTCGGCCCGAGTGCTTCGACGTCGCGCGCGAAGACGCCGACCGGCCAGCCACTCGAGATCTCGCTGCCGGCGGGGCCCCTCGAGCCCGCGCGCACGAAGACGAGCCAGCCGATCGAGCCCCTCTCCCCCGTGCGGAGCACGAAGACGAGCCAGCCGATCGAGCCCCTCTCCCCCGTGCGGAGCACGAAGACGAGCCAGCCGATCGACCCGATCCAGCCGATAGACCCGATCGAGCCGATCGAGCCGATCGAGATCGTGCACCGGCCCGATCCGCGTCCGCGCACGGCGTCGGCCGCGCCGCTCACCGACAACGATCTCGTCAGCATCGACCAGCGCGCACGAACGCTGGACCTCGCACCGCCCCGCACCCGCACCCCGTCGACGAATGTCGCCCAGCGGCTCAGCGCTGCTGCCGCCGAGGCCGCCTCGCACATCTCGGTCCGGCCGCCGCTGCCCGTCGCCGACGAGACGCCCCCCGACGAGATCGCGGTCGCGCCCGAGTCCGGTCTGCGCATTCGCAGGCGCACACCGACCGGCGGCAGCGCGCCGCTGACGCGCGAGGAGCCGCCGCCGTCGATCGCACCTCCGGAAGTCGGACTCCACTTCCACAAGAAG
>JABFXX010000390.1 GCA_013368795.1 Kofleriaceae bacterium | reverse complement strand
TCGCGCGGTCGTGCGGCACGTGCGCGACGCATGGCTGTATCGACTGCACCTGCGACCAGGGCGCGAAGCACGGCTGCCACTGATCGCCGTTAGAGCTGGAATCTCGGTTCGATCGCGAGGGTCTCGTCCGTCAGGACGTTCCGAGCAGGGCGGGGGGAGTGCTTTCATGCCTCCGCGAGCCGGAGCGCCGCATTACAGGCGCAATGCTTGCTTGTCTATCGATCATGATCGTGCGCATCGACGATTTCTCAGCACACGTTGCCGCTCACGCGGGAATCTCGACCGACCGCGCCGCGCAGGCCGGCGTTACTGTGCTGAAGAGCATCGGAAGCCACCTGAGCCGCCCGGCGCGCGAGCTCGTGGCCGAGGAGCTGCCGCCGCCGCTGGGCAAGGCGGTCCTGGCCGGCGACGAGACTGTCGCGACGCCGATCGAGGAGCGGGTGATAGTGCCCGGCGAGACGGCCGGTGAAGGACGCGAGATCGTCACGAGCGTGTGCTGCGTGCTGGCCGAGGAGCTATCGACCGAAGCGGTCGCCGCGATCGGGTCGAGCCTTCCGCCTGGATACGGCTCGCTGTTCGTGACGCCCGAGGCCGAAGCGTCGACGCCGGCCGTGGGAGAGCGCGACGACACGCTCGCTACCGGCAGGCCGGGAAGTCGGCATGCGATCGCCGACGCACGCGCCGATCGCACGCAAACGGACTCGATCGCCGCTGGCAACCCACACGCTGCGACGAAGCTGTCGAGCTCGACGGGCACGACCCAGGAGCGCCAGGGCGAGACGCTCGCCGAGGGACATCAAGAGGATGTCGACCGCACGCTGTCCGGATCGCATCGCTGACTGCAACCGCGAGCTGCCGCCGCTGTCTCATGGCCATGAGCGCGAAGGCAATGCTGTGCGCGATGGTCGCCGGCACGGCGCTGGTGATGCTCGTCGGTGCGCGCCCCCCGCCCGTCGCAAGGCCGGCGAGCCCGCCTCCCCGTGTCGCGGAAGTGGAGCCCTGGCTGACGCCGGAAGCGGCCGCGCAGATCGTTGGCAAGAATGGCAAGCTCGGGCCGCTGTTCGGCGACGTCGAGCTCGGCGGTCCGGCGCCATCCGTCGAGGTACGCGAGCGGATCGAGAGGTTCGCGCGAACGAATCACGTCGAGATCGATCTCGAGATCGTCGACGCGCGGCTCGCATCGGTGCGATTCGCCGTGAGCTACGCGGGCTGCTGCGGCTACGAGGCCGCCGACGTGCTGTCGCTCCGCCTCGGCCGGCCGGGCGGGGGACACTGTTGCGCCTGCGCTGACACCACGTGGATCGACGACTGGGCGCTCGCGATCGACGGCGTCTACATGCGCGCGAGCGTGCGCGTCAATCGGGTCGAGGTTCGCTGGGCTCCGCAGATCACGCTCGCGGAGCTGCTCGCGCGTGCGAACGATCTCATCGGCAAGGATGCGTCGAGCGTGCGCGCAGCGGCGGCCGAACGCTGGCAGAAGCGCCGGGTCAGGGTTGACGATGTCCTGCCGGTGAGCGTCCTCGAGATGCCGTACGTGCCGGATCGCTATCCGCTCGAATACCCGCTCTTCCTGGGCTACATCCGCGCGCTCGGGTTGCAGGTTGGCATCGAGGACGGCCGGATCGCGGAGGTCTCGGTCGTGCTGCTCGATCTCGAGAACGGGCCCGAGACGCGAGCCGACGCACTGAAGACCTTGCGCGCGACGTGGGGACGGCCTCGCACCCGCGGGCAGCACGAATGGAAGTGGCGCACGGCCGATCGGAGCGTCGCCGTGCAGGTCGACACCTACGAGCCGACCATCACGATCCGGGGTGTGTGAGCAGGGCGTCGCTCGAGAGACCCATTGTCTCTGCGACGGCGCGCTGGAGGACCTCGGCGAGCGCGCGACAGGCGTCGATCGTCGTGAAGATTCCTTCGACGCCATCACGCCCGATCACGATCGCAGACCCGTACTTGTGGTCCGCCATGATCGCGACTACCTCGTCGAGCATCGCGTCGCTCGTGACGACGAACGGTCGCTCCTTCATGGCCTCGGTCACGGGGACTCCAGTGAGCGCGATATCGGCGACGTTCGCGAGCAGATGAACGTCGCGCTCGCTGACAACACCGACGAGGTCGCCGTTGTCGACTACCGGAAGATGCCGGATGTCATGTTCACGCATCAGATGATAGGCGTCGGCCAGAGACGCATCGCGTTCGATCGTCCACGGCTGCGCGGTCATGTATCGAGAGATCGACGGAACGAGCATGCAGATCGGTGTAGCGATCCACATGCCACGCCGCGATCAGGTGGACGAGACACCGCCCCCAGCGTGGACTGGACCGACGTGGGCTCCCGCACCGCAACCGGCGAACGCCAGCGCCAGGAGAGCAAAGAGACGGATCAACGAAGAAGACATGCTTCACCTCCGTCGCTACGTGCGTGCACTCGACGGGCCACATCGACGAGTCGCTGATCGAGTGCAGGTCGGGCGTACGCTTTGCAGCCTCTGGCCCACGTGGGCGACGTGACAGCACAAAGCTTGCGCCAGCGGGTCCTCCTCGAGCTTGCGAAATACGATCAGACCGACAGGACCGAGTCGTTCCGTGCCGTCACCGAGGCGTCGGCGATGGTGCTCGATGTCGAGCGCACGAGCATCTGGCACATCGTCGACGACCAGAGCGCGATCGTGTGCGAGGACCTCTTCTGCCGCCCCGAGCGGCTCCACGAGGAGGGACAGGTTCTGACCGCGCGCGAGCACCCGCGCTACTTCAAGGCGCTGCTCGAGAGCCGCACGATTCGCGCCGACGACGCGATGACGGACCCGCGCACGTCGGAGTTTGCGGATGGGTACATGGCGCCGCTCGGAATCTCGTCGATGATGGACGTTCCGATCTGGCACCGAGGGAAACTCTACGGAGTCTTGTGTTGCGAGCACCTCGGACCGCGAAGGCACTGGCGAGACGAGGAGGCGGAGCTCGCCGGGAATCTCGCCGACATCGTGTCGGGAGGAATGGACGCACGCGAACGGTTCAGGGCAGAGCGACGCTGGACGATGCTGGTCGAGTCGGTCTCGGAGGCGGTGTTCGTGCTGGATCTGGAGCTCACGATTCGCCAGATGAACGAACCGGGGCGAAGGCTCATGGAGCACCTCGACGTCGGACTCACCAACGAGGACCGGAGGCGAGAGCTCGAATTTCGCGATCAGCTGGGCCGGATCGTCCCGCCCGAACAGCTGCCCATTCAGCACGCCGCCCGCGGCGAAGAGGCGACCGAGATCCTCGAGATGCGCCACAAGCAGTACGGCCACGTCGGATGGTTCCGCCTCCACGCCAAGCCGATCCTCGAGGGCGGCCAGGTCCAATCGCTCGTCGCCGTGATGTCGGACGTGACGAAGGAGGTCCGGTTCGAACGGCTCAAGTCGGAGTTTCTTGCGGCGCTCGCCCACGAGCTGAAGACGCCTCTCGCGATCGCACGCGGGAATGCGCAGCTGATGCTCGAACAGCCGGATTTGCCGACACCAATCGCAGCGGCGATGGTCGCGACCGAGCGCGCGACGACGCGGACCGACCAGCTCGTCCAGGACACGATCGACATGTCGGCGCTCACGCTTGGGCGCCTGTCGCTGACACGCGAACGGGTGGACCTCGGTAGCCTCGTCGGTTCGATGGTCGAGCGCATGCGGCGGCCCTTTCCCGATCGCACGTTCCGGACGACCACCGTCGTGCCCGCCATGGTGATGGCCGATGTGATCCGGATCGAGCAGGTCCTGCGCCGCCTGCTCGACCGTGCGGTGCGCAACTCGCCGCCCGGTAGCGAGATCGAGACGACGGTCTCGGTGGACAAGGCGTACGTGACGGTGTCGGTACGCGATCACGGCCGAGCCATTCCCGCCGACCAGCAGGCGGAGGTGTTCGACGCGTTTGCTCGTCCCGACGGAGCGCCGGCAGGTTGCGGCGGCCTCCGCATCGGGCTCCACGTCGCGCGCGAGGTCATCCTGCTCCACGGCGGTGAGATCTGGTTCGAGAGCGAGGAGGGACACGGCACCATGTTCGCGTTCAAGCTGCCTCGCGAGGAGCCGTCGTGAGCGCTGCGGTGGATCGCGGCGCGGCGCTGCGCGACCAGGTCTTGCTCGGACTCGCGAAGTCCGACCGAACGCTCCGTGGTGAAACGCTTCGCGCGGTCACCGAGGGCGCTGCACTCGCGCTCGACCTCGGGGTCGTCGGAGTCTGGCGGCTCGACCCCGATCGCCGCAAGCTCGTCTGTGACGACCTGTTCATTCGCGACGAGCAGCGGCACGAGCAAGGCGAGGTGCTGCGTGCCGACGAGCATCCGGTGTACTTCGAGCAGCTGATGCGCATGCCGGCGATCATCGCCGACGACGCGCAGCACGATCCGCGGACGCGCGATCTCGCGCGACCTCAGGTCGGGGCGCGGATGGACATTCCGATCTGGCACAGCGGCACGCTGTTCGGCCTCGTGAGCTACGAGGCGACATCGAGGCGCCACTGGCAGGATCACGAGGCGGCGTTCGCGGGCAACCTCGCCGATATCGTCGCGTCGTCGATCGATGCGAGCGAACGCCATGCGTTCGAAACACGGTGGGCGAGCGTCATCGAAGGCCTCGGCGAGTTCGTGGTCGTGTTCGATGCGGAGGGGCGGATCATCCAGGCCAGCTCGCGCATGCAGCCCATCTTCGACTCGGGTCTCGGTGGTATTGGACAGTCGCTCGAGCAGCGCGCGCGGGGCCTCGAGTATCGCGAGCTCGATGGTCGCGTCATCCCGCCCGAGCAGTGGCCGGTCGCACGTGCACTGCGCGGAGAGGAGGTCCGGCAGGCCCTTGGCGTCTGGACCAAGCGCGGGAACCTCATCGGCTACTACAACGTGACGAAGAGGCCACTCATCGAGGAGGGGCACGTCGTGGGCGTGATCGGCGTGTTCGCCGACATCACCGAGGATGTCGAGTTCGAGGCGCTCAAGGACAAGTTTCTCGCGGCGCTCGGCCGCGAGCTCGCCGGCCCGATCACCGCGATCCGCGAGGCGGCGACGGCATGCGCTACTGCGGACCCGCTACGGCGCCACAAGCTCGACGCGATCGGACGAGCGGCGACCCGCATGGAGGCATTGCTCGAGGATCTGCGCGAGATCTCGAACGTGCGGCTCGGTCCGCTGATCGTGGGCTGCGACCGCGTCGATCTCCAGGACGTGATCGCGTCGCAGGTCGCGCACTGGCGTGCCGCCGCGCCCCGGCGAACGATCCAGGTCAGCGGGCTGCAGGCAGCGGTCGTGTGTGGCGATCCCCGCCGCCTGGCGCAAGTGCTCCGTCGACTGCTGGCCAACGCGATTCGCTACTCGCCCGGCGGCGGCCCGATCGTGGTGCGACTCGAGGTGGACGAGCGCGACATCGTGGTCTCCGTGCGCGACGAGGGCATCGGCATTCCGGCGGACCTGCAGTCGCAGATCTTCAACATCTTCTTCCGCGCACACGCCAAGACCCGACACGACTACGGCGGGCTCGGCATCGGGCTCTATCTGTCTCGCGAGATCGCGCGTCTGCACGGCGGCGAGCTGTGGTTCGACAGCATCGAGGGCCGCGGCAGCACGTTCTATCTTCGGTTGCCGCGCGCGACCGGAACCGTGAACGAGAACGTCGTGCCTCGGCCGAGCTGACTGTCCGCCCAGATCCGTCCGCCGTGGGCCTCGACGACCTGCTTCGCGATCGCGAGACCGAGCCCGAGGCCGCGCCGATCGGCATCGTGGGACTGCCAGAACCTCTCGAACAAACGCGCGACCTCTTCTTGCGGCATGCCCGGCCCGGTGTCGGATACCCGGAACAGGACCTCGTCGCCGTCCGCGCGCGCGCCGAACGTGATCGTGCCGCCGCCGGGCGTGAACTTCAGCGCGTTCGCGAACAGGTTCTCGAATACCTGGGTCACGCGATCGCGGTCGGCCCAGAGCGCAGGGAGCGACGCGGGGAGCTCGCATCGAAGCTCGAGCCGTGCCGTCGCCAGGAGCAGGCTCTGCGACGTGAGGAGCTCGCGGATCAGCCGCTCGGGCTCGACGATCTCGGGGCGGACCGACAGCTGTCCCAGTTGCACGCGGCGAAGCTCGAGGAGGTCCTCGATCAACCGGTTCGCTCGGTCGGAGCTGCGCAAAATGATCTGCATCGCGTTCTCGACGCACACCGCGGGCTCGCCGCGCTGTTCGAGCACCATCTCCGCTGCCATCTGGATCGTCGCGAGCGGGTTGCGCAGGTCGTGCGCGACGACGCCGAGGATCTCGTCTCGCGCCTCGACCGCATCACTCGCGACCTTGTAGAGCCGGGCATTGTCGAGTGCCACCGCAGCACGCCGCGCGACCTCTTCCGCTGCCTTCACGTGCGATGCGTCGTAGTGTCGGCCGGGCCGGCGCGAGACGAACACCATCACGCCGATCACCTCGTCGTGCGCGATGAGCGGCACCCACATGATCGACTTCGGCCTCATCGCCATGGCCCGCGGGCGTAGCTCGTCGTCCGTGATGTCGAGCAGGTTCGCCTCGGTCACCACCTCGAGTACCTGGGTCTGCTTCGTCGCGAGCGCAACATGCGCGACGTCTGGCTTGCGATCGCGCGGCAGGTCCTCGAGGTCTCGCGTGATCTCCGCGTCGGCTGGATCGGCGTGGGCGAGCTTGAACCGGCGCAACGTGCCGTCCTCGAGCAGGTCGATCTCGACGAAGTCCGCGATCCATTCGACGGCGGCATCGGCGATGCGGGTCAGCGTCTCCTGCGGGTCGAGCGACAGCGCGAAGATCTCACCGATGCGAGCGAGGAACGTCTGATGAGCAAGGTCGGTACACGGCGTTGACTCGAACGCTGCGATGGCGGCCATGGACCATTGCTAGCGTGGACGTCCGTAGGGCGCGATACGCATCCTTTGCGTGGTCACCACGCCCACGTGCGCAGGCCGATCCAGCCATTCGCACCTAACCACAACGTCAGGCAGAAGAACGCCAGCCCGCAGCTCATCGGAAATAGCCGGACGAGCAAACGGGGCCGATCCGGTCGCAGCGACCAGCGGACGCTCTGGACGAGCGAGGCCGTCGAGCAGACCGCGAACAGGATCGTGAGCGCGCAGAACGCGATCGTCAGCGGATGAACGGTGCCGATCACCGCGCGGTGAAAACAGGCCATGAGGACGCGCGGCAGCGCGAGACAACACAGGCCCGCGAGCGCCGGCCACATGACGAGCGACGCCGGTAGCACGCGCCGCCGCCGAAGCGCCGAGTACGCGAGCACGCCTGCGGCCCACAGCGGTGCGATCGCCAGCAGCGCGAACGCGAGCGACACGGCCATGTACCGGAGCTGTGCCGGTAGCGAAGCCGCCGCCTCCGCGTACAAGAAGCTCATGAGCATGATCGGCGTGCCGTCGTGGCTCGTCGTGAAGCGAACCGAGCTGCCGCACTCGTACCTCGCGCGGTAGCCTCCGTCGGGTGTCGGCACGAGGTTCCAGCTGGCGCCTCCGAGCTCGAAGACGCGCAGGCCGGACGCAGTCTCGTTGATGACCCAGCCGACGCGCGCGCGATCGAAGAAGCCGAACAGCTCGTTGCGGGGATTTGCGAGCGCGAAGTATTCCGCGCCGGGCCGGTCGCTCGTGGCGGCCGTGGCAACCGGCACCGTCGCGCGGCCCTGCGTCAGGTACGAGTACAGCAGCGAGCGGATCTGGAAGTAGCCGCGGAACGCGTAGTTGTTGTTGAGCAGCATCACGTAGCCGACGCCGAGCGTCGAGAAGTAGCGGATGCTCGAGTGAAACCCGGGCATGCCGCCGTCGTGACCGCGCGAGAACAGCGGATGCGCGACGTCGCCGTAGTTGGCGAAGCCATAGTCGTTGTCGAGGTGCGGATACGGCAGCGTGCCGCTGCGCTCGATGCGCGCGAGGCTTGCGGCGGACACGATTCGCGGATAGCCGTCGCCGCGCGCGATCCAGAAGTGCACGACCTTCGCGAGATCCTCGGCCGATGCGAGCAGCCCACCTGCGGGTCGATGCGCGAACCGATGGTACGGCACCGCGGTTCCATCCTCGAAGTAGCCCGTCGCGATTCGCGGCGCGAGCGCGCTCGTCCGGGCGAAGTCGGCATCGGCGATTCCCATCGGCGCCAGGATCTCGCGGCGCACGTAGACATCGAACGGCTCGCCGCTCGCGACCTCGATCGCGCGCGCGGCGAGCGTGTAGCCGACGTTCGAGTAGCCGTGGCGCGTGCCCGGCCGCCAGCGCACGACGCGCGACCGCGAGTTCAGCCGCAGCGCCTCGCTCACGGGTAAGCGTTCGTCGTCGGTGAAGATCTCGTTGAAGCGAATGTCGTCGAAGCCGGCGGTGTGCTCGAGGCACTGTGCGAGCGTGACCGGCGCGACGTCTTCCCACGGATTGACGATGCCGACATCCGGCAGGATCTCGCGCAATGGTCGATCGACGTCGAGCTTGCCCTCGTCGACGAGGCGCATCACGGCGAGTGCGATGATCGACTTCGACAGCGAGCCGACGCGGAACACCGTGTTGGCCTCCATCGGTGCGCGCGTGTCGCGATCGCGAACACCGACGCCGCCGATCCAGATCGGGCCATCGCGACCGACGAGTGCGATCGCGGCACCGGGGACGTGATCGCGCTCGAGGATCGCCTCGATGCGGCGACGCAGCTCTTCGATCGTCTTCGGCGGAGCGGCCACCTCGAGCGTCTCGCTCGCGTGCGGCATGTCGTCCTCGATCGCCGACCGCAGACGCGGCAGCTCGGGTGCACACGTCAGATATGCGTAGATGCCGAGGACCACAACCGGAACGATCGCCCGCCGCCCGTGCATGCTCCGAGTTTAGAACAGCGCAGCGCGGCGATCCGCTGCAATCGCGCCGCTCAGATCCGCATCAGCGCGGCGCCCCAGTGGAGGCCGGCGCCGAGCGCGAGGAAGCACACGAGCTGTCCGGGCTTCAGCTTGCCCTGCTGGGTGAGCTCGTCGACGAGGATCGGGATCGTCGCGCCCGACGTGTTGCCGTAGCGCGCGATGTTGGATGGCACCTTGCTCTCGGGCGCACCGAGCGCCTCGCGGACCATGCTGTTGATCCGATCGTTGGCCTGGTGCGCGAGGAACCAGTCGACCTGATCGAGCGTGACACCGTGGCGGGCGCACAGGTCGCGCACGACCTCGGGCAGCTTGGTGACCGCGTTCTTGAACAGCTCGCGGCCCTCCATGCGAGGGATGTGCAGCTCGTCGTCGAGCATCCACGGTGCCCAGTGCGGACGCCGCGTGAAGCCGCCGCCCTCGATGTAGATGAGCTTCGCGCCGCGGCCGTCGCTGCGCGTGATCGCGCCGAGGAGGCCGTGGCCCGGGAGCGCGTGCTTGCGCATCACGAACGCGCCCGCGCCGTCGCCGAACAGGACGGCGAGCCCGCGATGGCGGGTGGCACGATCGCGCTGCGCGGCGGGGACCTCGCTGCCGTCGCCGGCGAGCGCGTCCCAGTTCTCCCACGGCATGAACCCGGCATGCGCTTCCGCTCCGACGACGAGGATCGTCGACGCCGCGCCGGTCGCGACGAGCCCGTCGGCGACCTGGAATGCGAACGGCATCGCGCAGCACTGCTGGCGGATGTCGAGCGCGGGGACGCCGGGGATGCCGAGCTTGGAGCCGAGCAGGCCGCCGGGACCGGGGAACGGTAGGTCCGGCGTCATCGTCGCGAAGATGATGTAGTCGATGTCGGAGGGCGCGAGGCCGGCGGCCGCGATCGCGCGCTGGCTCGCGACCACCGCGAGGTCACTCGCGCCGACACCCTCGGGTGCGAAATAGCGCTGCGAGATGCCCGTACGCTGGCGGATCCACTCATCGCTGGTGTCCATCACGCGCGAGAGCATCTCGTTGGTGACCGGCTCGCCGGGCACGTACCGGCCCGTTCCGACGATCGTCAAGCCTGACATGGTCGATGGAGACTAGTGCGGTTCGTGGTCCGCGGCTACTCGGCGGTGATCGATACGCAGGAGTTGCGTGCTCGGTGTACGGTGACGCGCAGATGGCACTGCCGTGGCAAACGCTCGCGACCGCTGGAACCGCCGAGGGAACGCTCGAGCTCCGGCGGCGCGGCAACGACTGGCTGATGACGATCGATGGCCGCGTGCTGATGAACAGCTTCTCGCGATCCTCGGAGGAGGACCTCGCACGGCTCGCGGTGGAGCAGCTCGGCGCTCGGGCACCGCGGAGCGTGCTCGTGAGTGGGCTCGGGATGGGCTTCACGTTGCGTGCGCTCCTCGATCGCGTGGCCGCCACCGCGAAGGTCGTGGTCGCCGAGCTCAATCCGATCGTGGTGGAGTGGTGCCGCGGGCCACTCGGCGCCGCCACCGGCGATGCGATCAGCGACCCGCGCGTACGTGTCGAGGTGGGCGATGTCGCGCGCGTGATCGCGGATGCAGCGGCCGGGGCGTTCGATCTGATCCTGCTCGATCTCTACGAGGGGCCGAACAGCTCGACCCAGTCGGCGCACGATCCGTTCTACGGGACCGCCGCACTCGCACGGACGCACCGAGCGCTCGCACCGAACGGCGTCCTGGGTGTGTGGTCGGAGGATGCCGATGCACAATTCGCGCATCGGTTCGCTGCAGCCCGGTTCACCGTGTCCAAGCACTCGATCGGACGAGGCGGGCGCCGACACATCGTGTATTTAGGCACACGACGCTGAGTCACTCCGTCACAACCCTGACGCAAGCATGACCGAGCGCTGGCGGGAGCCGTGAGATTCCCGCTCCATGTCACGTCCGCGCATTACGACGGGTACGGCGATCACGGGAGCCGGCGTCTGGCATCCCGAGCACATCCTCACCAACGAGGAGCTGTGCGTTGCATTCAACGAGTTCGTCCGCCGCACCAACGCGGCCGGCGCTGAGCCACCGCTCAAGGAATCGTCGCCCGAGTTCATCGAGAAGGCATCCGGAATCAAGCGCCGCTACATCGTCGAGAAGACGGGCGTGCTCGATCCCGAGCGCATGTGCCCCAACGTCCCCGATCGTCGCGACGACGAGCTCTCGCTCCAGGCCGAGTTCGCGGTCAACGCGATCAAGCGCGCGCTCGCTGCCGCCGGACGCGTCGGCGAAGAAGTCGACCTCGTCGTGTGCGGCACGTCGATGCTGCAGCGCGCGTATCCGGCGATGGCGATCGAGATCCAGCACGCGATCGGCGCGCGCGGTCTCGGCTTCGACCTCACGCTCGGCTGCGCGTCGGCAACCGCCGCGATCCAGGTCGCGACCTCCTCGATCCAGTCGGGGCTCGCGAACTGTGCGGTCGTCGTGTCGCCCGAGCTGATGAGCGGTCACAACAACTGGCGCGAGCGCGACGGTCACTTCCTGTTCGGCGATGCGGCGGTCGCACTCGTGATCGAGCGCGCTCGCCCGGGCTCGTGGGAGATCCTGTCGGTGCGTGCGATGTCGAAGTTCAGCACGAACATCCGCAACAACTTCGGCTTCCTCAACCGCTTCGATCCGTCGAAGCAGTTCGCCGCCGACAAGCTGTTCTATCAGCAGGGCCGCCGCGTCTACAAAGACGTGATCCCGATGGCGGCGCGGTTCATCGCCGATCACGTGCAATCGCACGGCATCGAGCCGGCGGAGGTTGCCCGCTACTGGCTGCATCAGGCGAACCGCAACATGAACGAGCTGATCTCCGAGCGCATCCTCGGCAGGCCGGCGACGAGCGCCGAGGCGCCGGTGATCATCGACACGTACGGCAACACGGCGTCGGCAGGCGCGGCGATCGCGTTCACCGAGCACAATGCCGACCTCGCGGAGGGATCGTACGGCGTGCTCGCTGCGTTCGGTGCCGGCTACTCGATCGGTTCGCTCGTCATGCAGCGGACGTAGGTCCGATTCACCGTCACTTGCGATAGCGGGCGATCGCGAACCCGGCATTGCGGCGGCGCGCCTCGGCGGCCACCTCCTTCGTCACGATCGTCTTGCCGACGGGCGCGAGCGCGAGCCCGGCGAGCTTGAGGTGCTGGATCGCGAACGGGATGCCGATGATCGTCATGACGTTGAGCACGGCCGACACGACGTGACCGATCGCGAGCCAGATCCCCGCGAACACGAACCAGACGATGTTGCCGATGGTTCCAAACGCACCGGTGCCGACGTCCTCTCGGCCCGTCAGCTCCTTGCGCGAGATCGCTTCCTTGCCGAACGGAAAGAACGAGAACGCGCCGATCACGAAGCACGAGCGGCCCCACGGAATGCCGACGATCGACAGGAACATGAGGATGCCGGCGAGCCACCAGCCGAGGCCCAGGAAGAAGCCGCCGAGTACGAACCAGATCAGATTGCCGATCGCGCTCATCGAGCCCCCAGTGCCTCGTCGAAGTCACGAGGTGATGAGATCGTTGGGTGCGTCCGACGAAGAGTCAAGGGCCTCCGGGCTGACCTCGGGGGCGTCGGCCGCGGGGGCATCGCTCGCGACGGCACGCCGGCCGCTGACGATGACCTCCTCGCGACCGTCGTCGGCGACGTGGCGGACGAGCCGATAGGTCGTGTTGCCCTCGGCACGCGCGACCTCGGGCGCCGCGATCAGGAGCTGCAGGTCGAGCGTCCGGCACAGATCGAACAGGACGGCGAGGTTGTCGCGCGAGAGTCGATTGGCCTCGTCGAGGAACAGGAAGCGAAGCGAGCCCGCGGTGCGGCGAGCGCGCAGGAGGTTGGCGTCGCGCTCCCACTCGGTGAGGACGACCATCATGAGCGCGGCACCGATGCCGATCGCCTCGCCGGTCGAGACCTTCGTCGGGTTAGCGGGCTCCCACTCGCCGGTCGACTGGCGACGGATCTCGACGACGAGCTCGACGTACTCGCGGTAGTCGAGGAGGCGCTGCGCGCCCGCGCGGCCACCACCGCCGTAGCGACGGAAGATCTCGTCGAGGGCTTCCTCGATCGGGATCGACGAGATGAAGAGGAGCTCTTGCGCCTCGCCGAGCCGAAGCGCGCGGAGGATCTGGTCCATGCGCTCGATGCGGCGGATCTCGACGCGGATGCCGTGGATGCTGCCGAACTGGATGCCGTCGAGCTGCTGGTTGAGGCGGCGGACCTGACCGTGGGCGCGGCGGACGAGGACATCGATGCCGCGCGCGACGTCCTCGGAGGCGCCGCGCAGGTCTTGCTCCTGACGGCGAAGGCGCGACTCGAGGACATCGAGGTGATCGCGCAGGCGCTCGAGCGCGAGCAGCGGCTCGTCGACCTCGGCGACCTGTGCGGGCACGCGGCGGCGCAGCCACTCGCGCGCGACGCGCCAGCACGTGAGGTAGCCGTCGCTGTCGGGGCGCTGATCGCGGAGCTGTGCTGCGAGCTCGGCACCGTCGCGGGCACGCGCGACGCGATCGAGGAGCAGCTCGCGCTTGCTCCATGCATCGGCGGAGAGCTGCACGCTCGTGCGCTCGTGGCGAGGTGAGCCGGGCGCGACGAGCGCGGCGTGGAGGAGGCCTTCGCTGCTCGCGCGGTC
>JABFXX010000333.1 GCA_013368795.1 Kofleriaceae bacterium | reverse complement strand
GATCAGCTGATCACCGAGATCCAGGGCCTGCCTGTCGCGAAGCGGAAGATGGGAGCGTTCTGATGCCGCCGCTCATCGAGATGCGCAACATCCAGCGCACCTACGTGATGGGCGACAACCTCG
The DNA here is from genome assembly GCA_013368795.1 of Kofleriaceae bacterium. Taxonomy (GTDB): domain Bacteria; phylum Myxococcota_A; class Polyangia; order Haliangiales; family Haliangiaceae; genus JABFXX01. The sequence goes on along the minus strand of JABFXX010000333.1, from coordinate 13,344 downwards.
TCCACGCGCTGCGCGGTGTCGACCTCACGATCGAGAAGGGTGCATCGATCGCGATCATGGGGACGTCGGGCTCGGGCAAGTCGACGATGATGAACATCATGGGCTGCCTCGATCAGCCCTCGAAAGGTCAGTACCTGCTGAACGGCAAGGACGTGTCGCGGCTGTCGCGCGCGCAGCTCGCCGAGGTACGGGGCCGGATGATCGGCTTCGTGTTCCAGAGCTTCAATCTGCTCTCGCGCACGACCGCGCTCGAGAACGTCGAGCTGCCGCTGCTCTATCAGGGCGTCGGCGCGCGCGACCGGCATCGCCGCGCGATGGAGGCACTCGAGCGCGTCGGGCTCGAGAAGCGCTTCGACCACCACCCGAACCAGCTGTCGGGCGGTCAACAGCAGCGCGTCGCGATCGCACGCGCGCTCGTCGGCCAGGCGCCGATCATCATGGCCGACGAGCCGACCGGCAATCTCGACACGAAGACGTCGTACGAGGTGATGGGCATCCTGCAGGGTCTCGTCGATCAGGGCATCACGGTCGTGCTCGTCACGCACGAGTCCGACATCGCAGCGTACGCACGCCGCGTCATCACGCTGCGCGATGGCCTGATCGTCGACGACAAGACCCAAGAACCAGCGAGGGCCGCGTGAACATCTTCACGACATTCCGCCTCGCGCTCCGCGCGCTGTGGCGCAACAAGGTTCGTTCGTCGCTCACGATGCTCGGCATCATCTTCGGCATCGGCACCGTCATCGCGATGATCGCGAGTGGCCAGGGTGCGCGCGAGTCCGTCGCCGACGTGTTCCGCGCGATGGGCACGAACCTCCTCATCATCACGAACGGCTCGTCGCGACAGGGCGGCGCCGCCGGCGGCGCGGGATCGCAGATGGCGCTGACGTGGGACGACCTCACGGCGCTCGAGAACGGCGAGGTGTCGACGCTGCGCTGGGTCGCGCCCGTGTTGCAGACCAAGGTCCAGGTCGCGTCGGACGCGAACAACTGGAACACGTCCGTCGTCGGCACGAAGCCCGCGTACTTCAAGATCAAGAACTGGGACATCAAGGAAGGCACGCTCTTCGACGACGACGCCGCGGCGACCGGGCCGAAGATCGCGCTCATCGGCACGACAATCGCGACGCAGCTCTTTCCCGGCGTGAACCCGCTCGGCCAGACGCTGCGCATCAACGGTCAGCCCTACGAGGTCACCGGCGTGCTCGCGTCGAAGGGCCAGTCCGGAATGGGCCAGGATCAGGACGACGTCATCGTGATCCCGCTCAAGACGTATCTCGCCAAGCTCGACAAGGGTGTCGGCAAGTACATCAGCAAGGGTCAGATCTATGTCTCGACGTACCGCGAGGACGACATCTCGCGCGCCGAGCAGCAGGTCACGGACCTGTTGCGGCAGCGGCACAACCTGTCCGCGGCGGACGACGACGACTTCCGCATCCGCAACCTCGCCGAGTTCGCGCTGCGCCAGAAGGAGTCGACCGAGAAGATCACGACGCTGCTCGCGATCGTCGCGGCGATGTCGCTGGTCGTCGGCGGCATCGGCGTCATGAACATCATGCTCGTCAGCGTGATCGAGCGAACGCGCGAGATCGGTATTCGCATGGGTGTCGGCGCCAGGCCGATCGACGTGATGACGCAGTTCCTCGTCGAGTCGCTCGTGCTCTCGTTCGTCGGTGGCGTGCTCGGCCTCGGCTTCGGCGCGCTGCTCGCGAACTACATGGCCGGCTACTACGGCTGGAAGTTCTTCTTTCCGGCGGCGACCGCGGCGATCGCGTTTGCCGTCGCGGGTGGCGTCGGTGTGATCTTCGGTCTATATCCCGCGATCCGAGCATCGCGTCTCGATCCGATCACGGCTCTGAGGTACGAGTCATGAAGTTGCGACCTGTCGTACTCGCGGCGCTGCTCGCGTCGCCGTCTCTCGCGCTCGCGCAGCCGGGCGCGGTTCCCACACCTCCTCCGCCGCCGCAGAATCCTGCGCCTGCCGCGCCGGCCGCCGGTGCGCGCGTCCTCTCGATGGCAGAAGCCGTCGACATCGCGCTGCGCCAGCAGCCGTCGCTGCGGCAGAGCCGCGCTCAGCTCGAGGCATCGAAGGGCCGCATCGATCAGGTGCGCGCGTCGCAGAAGCCAAACGTGACGCTGTCGGCGAGCGCGTCGGTCGGCGGTGGTGGCTCGCAGCGCGACTTCATCGATCCGAGCTGGAACTCGGCGATCGGCGCGAGCGCGAGCTGGCGGATCACCGACTTCGGTCAGACGGGTGCACAGCTGCGCGCCGCGAGAGCGAGCTCCGAGGCGAGTGCCGCGGGCGTCAACACGACGACGCTCGACGTGCGCTACGGCGTCGAGTCGTCGTACCTCGAGGCGGTCGCGCGTGCGCGCCTCGTCACCGTCGCCGAGGCGACCGTGAAGAGCGAGGAAGCGCACCTCGATCAGGCGAAGCGGTTCGTCGCCGCACAGGCGAAGGATCCGATCGAGGTCGTCCAGGCCCAGGCTCGCGCCGCGAATGCGCGCGCCGCGCTCGCCCAGGCGCAGTCGCAGGCCGCGATCGCGGTCGCGAACCTGCGTGCGTCGATCGGCTGGGTCGATCCCACCCAGCAGATCGCGGTCGCCGCGACCTGGCCCGAGCCGCCGTCCGAGCCACCTCCTGCATTGCCTTCACTTGTCGAGTCCGCGCGGTCGCACCGCCCGGAGATCATCGAGCTCGACAAGCAGGTCGCCGCCGCCGACGCGAACATCGACGCCGCACGCGCCGAGCGCCGGCCGGTGCTGTCGGCGAACGCGCAGACCCAGTGGTCGCCCGGCACGAACGACATCAATCCGCAGCCGGCGTGGAGCGCGGGCCTCTCGCTGTCGTGGCAGCTGTTCGACGGTGGCCGCTCCGCCGCCGACGTGCGGGTCGCCCGCGCGAACCGGGAGTCTGCACTCGCCCAGCGCGACCAGCTGCTGCTCGATCTGACGAGCCAGCTCGACGGTAACCGCGCGCAGATCGACGCCAATCGCGAGGCGACCTCCTCGTCGAACGAGGCCGTCCTCGCGGCGCGGGCGCAGCTCAAGCTTGCCGAGGCTCGCTACGCGCAGGGCCTCGGGAGCCAGATCGAGCTCGCCGACGCTCAGACCGCGGTCACGACCGCCGAGGGCAATCTGATCCAGTCGGAGTTCCAGCTCGCGACCGCGTGGGCGGCGTTGAATCGATCACTCGGCGGCCTCTAGCTTTCTCTTCGCGGGCAAAGGGTGGGCCCTGATACGATGTTCCCTGATGGGGATACGTGCGTGCCGCCTCGCCTGCCTTGCCGTCATCGCGCTCGCAGCCTGCGGTGACAACATCGAGCCCGAGCCGGATCCGGACGAGGTCGTCTCGGTTCGGCTCGACACGGTCGCGCCGGCGCAGGTCACGGCGGGCGACACGATCGGTGTCGCGTGCACGCTGTACGAGAACGACATCACGACGATGGTACCGGCGCAGATCCGCGTCGTCGACGAGGCGAAGGTCATGCGCGTGCAGGGCAGCGTCGTCGCGCGCAAGGTCGGCACGATCGCCGTCTCGTGCGAGCTGCCCGATCGCGGCATCGTCGACATCACGCCCGCGACCGTGGAGATCGTCGCCGGTCCCGCGGCGAACGTCGTCACGACCGTGACGCCGAACCCGGTGATCGCCGGCAACGACATCACCGCGACGTGCGAGGTCTACGACGGCTACGGCAACCCGATCAGCGGCGGTGCGACGCCGACGCTCGAGCTGTCGCCGATCGACGCCGCGAACACCGTCGTCGATCTCACCGCGACGATGATCCGCTCCGGCCACTACATCGCGACGTGCCAGCTGCCCGGCACGACGAGCAACAACGCCGGCTTCGACGTGCTGGCGAACCTGCCGGCCTCGGTCGTGCTCTCGAAGTCGCCCGACCTCCCGGTCTACGGCATCAGCGACAACATCCAGATCCTGCACGTCGCGTACGACCGCTACGGCAACGAGGTCTTCAACGCCCCGGTCACCGACTTCTCGACGCCGCTCACGGGCGTCGGCCCGACGACGTCCGCCGGCAACACCACATATCGCTACGGCGGCGAGGGCAGCTACCGCATCACGGTCACCGTCGATCCGCCGACCGACATGAACGCGGTCGTCAGCGCGTCGGTCGACGTCATCGTCAACAGCCGCGGCCCCGCGATCGTGTGCGCGAACGACGCGACGATGCTGAACCTGACGCCCGGCTCGCAGATGACCGTCACCGGCAACGCGAACGACATCAACGGCGTCTCGACGATCACCGTCAACGGCACGCCGGTCACCGTCGGTCCCAACGGCGCGTTCTCGCACGCGATCACGACGCGCTTCGGCATGAACTTCGTCGACATCACCGCGACCGACACGTTCGGCGAGCCGACCGTCAAGGTCTGCACGTTCCTCGTCTCGAACCGCTACAGCGACGCGAACCAGAACATCCCGGACACCGTCGCGCTCAAGCTGACGCAGCCGGCGGTCGACGACGGCAATCGCAGCGGCGCGCTCGGCTCGTTCGGCGACCTGCTCCACACCGTCGTCAACAGCCAGGGCCTGCGCGACGCCGTCAACACGGCCCTCTCGAGCGCGAACCCGCTCAAGCCGAGCTCGTGCGACTCGCAGACCTGCACGTTCCTCGGCTGCGTGTGCTGGTACAGCTCGCAGGTCCGCTACCTCTCCTCGCAGTTCGACGGCCCGCACACCGTCTCGCTGTCGCTCGTCGACGGCGGCCTCGCCGCGACCGCGCGCTTTGACAACGTCCACGTGCGCCTCCGCGTCGACGGCAAGGTCGGCCCCGTTCCGTACGACACCTCGGGCTGGGTCAACGTCTCGTACATCCAGGTCCAGCTGATCCTCGACACCGCGCTCGTCAACGGCCGTCCCCGCATCTCGGTTCGCAACGGTTCGGTCGGCGCATCGGTCGGCTCGATCACGACGGACTTCAGCGGCGTCGACGGCTGGATCATCAACAACATCGTCGTCCCGCTCGCCCAGGGCTCGCTGCGCGACGCGCTCCGCAACGTGATCCAGAGCTTCGTCGTCAACAACTTCAACGCGGTGCTCGACGGGCTCGTCTCGAACCTCGACATCAGCACGCTCGGCACGACCTTCAACGTGCCCAAGCTCGGCGGCGGCACGCTCGCGATGCAGTTCGGCCTCGGCTTCTCGGCGCTCAGCACGAACACCTCGCGCCTCCTGTTCGGCCTCGGCACCAAGTTCACGACCACCCCGGCAAACGCGTTCCCGTCGCTCGGCGTCGCGCTGCCGCCGGGCACGAACCTCCTCGATCCCACCGTCAACGCGCCGCAGAACACCGGCGTCGGCGTCCACGTCGGTGTGCTCAACGGCGCGCTGCACGCGCTGTGGCGCGGCGGCTACTTCGCGATGACCGTCGCGGGCAGCCAGCTCGGCGGCAACCTCCCGGCCGGCATCAACCTCGACGTCACGACGCGCCTGCCGCCGGTCGCGTTCGTCGGCACCGACAACATCGTCAGGCTCCACCTCGGCGCGGTCGACCTGACGGTGCAGCACCCCGACCTGCCGCCCAACATCGGCGTCCGCCTCGGCGCGGAAGCGCACGCGTCGGTGACGCTCGTCGGCAACGACCTCGTGTTCGGCGGCATCACGATCGACTCGGTGCATGCATCGACCGACGCGATCAACCTGACGGCGCAGGCGCAGCAGTCCCTGCAGACGCTGCTCGTTCAGGTCGCGCAGCAGCTCGTCGATCAGTCGCTCAACAGCTCGCTGCCCGCGCTGCCGATTCCGGGCTTCACGATCCCGGCGGCGCTCGCTGCGTATGGCCTGACGCCGGGACAGCAGCTCGGCATCAACGCGCCCGCGCTCTCGATCGCACCGCAGCACTTCACGCTGCGCGGCCAGTTCGGGATTCGTCCCTAGCAGTCGTCCTTGAACACTTCGGTGAACTTCACGTCGTCGTCGGGGATCGTGAAGTACCACTGGGCGGCGCCACTGCTGCTGTTCGCCCAGTAGCCGAAGTTCGCGATCGCGTTCGCGGGCGCCTTCTTCGCGAGCGCCTTCTTCCACACCTGCGCGAAGCTGCACTTCGGCACACCGACGAGCTTGTCCTTGCAGTCCCAGCCATCGATCGGCGCGGACCACGGTCCACCCTTGTCGATCATGATGCGGAACTGGCACTTCCATTCCTGCTTCGCACCGATCGGTAGCTTCGGATCGCGCTTCGCGCGCGACGGCGAGATGAACCGATAGTCGATGCCGCCGTTGTCGACGGCGGTGAAGTCACCGTGGCCGTCGGGGTAGATGCCGTGCGCGTCGATCCGGAACAGCACGGCGTCGGGGACGAGCCGCTTGGCCTCGGCGAGCGCGATCGGCAGGTACTTCGCGACATCGACGTGCTTCGGATCGAAGCCGCCCGGCGCCTTGAAGTGGCGATAGACGAGCCAGCCGTCGGGCCCCAGGCCCGGCGTCTTGGGCTTGTCCTCGTGCAGCGCGTCGGCGATCTCCTGCGACGTCGCCGACGTCGTGCCGCTCGACATCTGCTTCGCGATCTTCTGGCGCACCGACATCGGGACCTTCGACCACTTGCCGTACTTCTTCAGCGCGGCCTTGAGGACATCCGGCAGCATGTTGAACGTCGTCGGCGGCATCCTCGCGTACATCTCGTCCATCTGCTTGTCGGCCTTCGCGAGCGCGTCTTGCGCCTCGGGCGGCAGCGAAGCGATGTCGTCGGGGACGTCGTCGTCGACGCTCGACGTCTTGTCGATCTTCGTCGTCTTGTCGGTCTTCGTCGGCTTGTCGGTCTTCGCGGTCTTGTCGGTCTTCGTCGGCGTGTCGCGCGTCGTGGGCACGTCGGTCGTGTCGGAATCGTCCGGATCGTCGGCGTCATCGGTGTCGGCGGTATCGTCGGAGCCCGCGCGTTCGCCCCACGGATCGCCCGAGCCCGCCGACGGCACGGCGGCCGAGCCCGCTGCCGTGGTCAGCTTGCTGTCGTCACCGCCGGCGGCTGCGCTCGAGCCCGCAGCGACGACGTTACTGCCCGAGCCCTCGCCTTCCTTCGCGTCACTCTTGCTCGCGATCACCGCCGCCGTCACGCCACCGCCGACGACGAGCAGCGCGGTCAGCGCGAGCCAGAGGCCCTTGCGCGAACCCGCCTGCGGTGCGCGGCCGGCGCCGGTGCCGACCTGGCCGGTCATCGGTGTCGGGTTCTGCGCGACGCTCGATCGCTGGCTGCTGCCCGCCCAGCTCGCGGGCATCGTCGGTGCCCAGCCGCCGGCCGAGACCCGGCTCGACGACGCGGGCACGAGCGGCGCCCACTGCTCGGGCGGCAGGTGCATCGTCGCCTGCTGCAGCGCCATGCTCATCGCCTGCGCCGATGCGAAGCGCTGCTCGGGATGCTTGGCCAGCGCGGTGTAGATCACCTGCTCGAGCGCCGGCGGCATGTCGGGCCGCATCGCGCGCGGCGACGGCGGCGGCGTCTCGACGTGCATGCGCAACAGGTCGAACAGCGACGACCCGATGAACGGCCGCGAAAGCGTCGCGCACTCGAACAGGATCACGCCGATCGCGTAGATGTCGGCGCGCGGATCGACCGGGCGGCCCGACGCCTGCTCCGGCGACATGTAGTGCGGCGTGCCGAGCAGCGAGCCTGTATGCGTCGCGCTGCCGCCGAGCTCGGGCTGCAGCTTCGCGATGCCGAAGTCGAGCACCTTCGCCCTGCCCGACGGCGTCACGAAGATGTTGTCGGGCTTGAGGTCGCGGTGAATGATGCCCTTGGCGTGCGCCGAGCCGACCGCATCGAGCACCTCGGCCGCGAGCTTCGCGATGCCGCCGAGCGGCAGCGGCATCTGCGCACGCTGCGCGTTCTCGACGATCGACGCGAGCGGCGAGCCGTCGAGGTACTCCATCACGATGTACGGCCTGCCATCGGGCAGCGTCGACAGATCGAGCACGTTGACGATGCTCTCGTGACGGATCAGGTTGACGGCCTTCGCCTCGGAGAAGAACCGATCGACGAGGTCGCGGCGGTCGCTGCACTCGCGCGACAGCACCTTGATCGCGACGCGGCTGCCGATCGTCGGATGCACGCCCTTGTACACGCGCCCCATGCCACCGACACCGAGGAGCCGCGCGATCCGGTACGCGCCGATCGTGGTCCCGAGCAGCACGTCCTCGGCGACCGGCGATAGCGGCGTTCCGTCGACAGCGCAGCGCCCGTCCATCGGCTGCGACGCACCGCACTCGGCGCATACGAACATCCCGCGAATCTAACACGCAGAACCTCGAATGCCGGACGCCGTCCGGACATGCCGACGCACGCCGGACGGATGCGCCGCTCTGTCGGACACGCCCTCACGCAAGCACGCGATGTCACGCGTCACCTCGCTGGCGCATCCCTTGCTGACGCGCTCCCGGCATGCCTGCCGATCCCAACGCGCCTCTCGCCGCCATCGCCCTTGACCTCGAGCGAGTCCGTCACGAGCGACCTCGCGAGCGCGTGTGGCAACGCGGTGTCACCAACGTCGGCGACGAGGAGCTGCTCGCACTCGTGCTCGGCACGGGCGTTCGCCGCCACAGCGTGCTCGAGGTTGCCGCGGATCTCGTCCGCAGCGTCGGCGGTATCGCCGCGCTCTCACACGCATCGCCGCGCGAGCTCTCGCTCGTCACCGGCATCGGCACCGCGCGCGCGACCCGCGTCGCCGCCGCGTTCGAGCTCGGCCGCCGCGCGATCGCGACCGCGCAGTACCGCGAGGCGCTCGCGCGCCCCGAGGACGTGTTCCGCGTCGTCGAGAGTCAGCTCGCCGGGCTCGCGCAGGAGCTGTTCCTCGTGCTCGGCGTCGACATCCGCAATGGCCTGCTCGACGTCGTCGAGGTCGCGCGCGGCTCGGTCAACGGCGTCGAGGTTCACCCGCGCGAGGTGTTCCGCCCGCTCGTCCGCATGGCGGCCGCCGGCGGCGTGCTCGTCCACAATCATCCGTCCGGCGATCCGACGCCGAGTCCCGAGGACGTCGCGCTGACGCGCCGCCTGCGCGGCGTCGGCGAGCTGATCGGCATCCCGATCATCGACCACGTCGTGATCGGCGGCGGCAGCTACCGGTCGATCGCCGAATGGCTCGGCACGGAGCTGTGACTACGGCGTCGGCTGCGTCGTCGGGCCGGACTCGTCATCGGGAGGCGGCTCGCGATCGCGACCGCCGCGTCCACCGCGCTCGCGCAGCTGCTGCTCGAGCTCCTGCACCTTGCGGCGCGCTTCGTCGCGCTCCTTCTCGACGTTGGAGCGCGCGGAGATCGCGGCATCGCGCTCCTTCTCGGCGGCGGTCTGCGCCGAGCGCGCGGCATCGCGCTCCTTGTCGGACGCCTCGCGGGCAGCGCGCGCGGCGTTGCGCTCGGCCTCGGCCGCCGCGGCGGTCTGCTTCGCGGCATCGCGCTCGCGATCGGCGGCGTCGCGCGCGGCCTTTGCCGCATCGCGATCTTTTTCGGCGGCGGTCTGCGAGGCCCGCGCGGCTTCGCGTTCGCGCTCGGCCTGCTCGCGGGCCTGCTTCGCGGCGTCGCGCTCGGCGTTGGCCTGATCCTTCTCCTTCATCGCCTGCTGGAAGCGCTTCACCGCCTCGTCGGCGGTGCCCTTCGCCTGCGTCGCCGCGGCCTCGGCCTCCTTGCGCGTGGCCTCGGCGGCGCGCCGCTTCTTGTCGGCCTCGGCCTTGAGCGCCTTGGCGTCCTTGCCTTCGCGAAGCGCTTGCTCGGCGCGTGCGTTCGCGGCATCGGCATCGCGCGACGCCTCGTCGGCGAGGCGCTGCTTCTCGCTCGCGTCGGCCTGCGCGGCGGATGCGACCGCGCGCAGCTCGGCCTCTTCCTTCGCTTGCTTCTGCATCTGCGCCCACACGAGCGCGCCCGCGACCGCGGCTGCGACGAGGAACATCGCCGTCACGGTGGCGGCCTTGTGCTGGCGAGCCCAGCGCGCGAGGCGGCCGGTGAGCGAGTAGCGGTGCGAGAAGACGAGGTCGCCGGTGAGGTACTGCTTGAGCGCGCGGACGAGCTCCTCGGCGGTGAACCGGTCCGCCGGGTTGCGAGCCATCGCGCGCGCGATGATCCCCGAGAGCTCCTTGTCCCTGGGCTGCGCCGGCGGGACCGCATCGTCGGACTGCAGCCACGCCATGAACGCGTCGATCTGCGCGGTGCGTCCGCCCGCCGACGACGCGACCTTCCACACGAACGGCGTCTTGCCGGCGACGACCTCGTAGAGGCAGACGCCGAAGCTGTAGACGTCGAACGATGGATCGGCCTTGCGACCCTGGCTCTGCTCGAGCGGGATGTACGGCGGCGTGCCGGCGCTGATCGTGACCATGCGTCCGGACATCGACGGGCTGATGTCGTGGATCGACGGCTCGACACCGCTCGGCGCGTCGAGATCGCGCGCGATGCCCCAGTCGATCAGCGTCGCCTCGCCGCGCTTGCCGAGGATGATGTTGTTCGGCGTGACATCGCGATGGACGACGCGACGCTCGTGCGCGTATGCGAGCGCCTCGGCGATCGAGACGAGGTTCGAGAGCAGCTCGAGCCGCTCGCGCGTGTGCGGCTTGGCGTCGCGTTCCTCTTGCTCGGACAGCTCGTCGAGCCGATCGCGAAGCGCGATGCCGTCGACCTTCTCGAGGACGCAGAACGGCCAGCCGACGGAGGCCTTGCCGAGCTCGTAGAGCGTGACGATCGACGGGTGCTGCAGCTTCGCGAGCACGCGCGCCTCGGCGCTGACGCGGCGCTGGAACATGTCGGTCATGCCTGCGGGCAGAGCCTCGTCGTCGCGCGGCGTCTTGAGGATGACCGTGCGGCCGAGCCGCCGATCCTCGCCCGCGAAGATCTGTGCCATGCCGCCCTTCGCGATCGGATCGGACGGCCACTTGAACGCGTTCTCGGAGACGAGGCCCTTGGGCAGATCGAGCGGGATTGGTGTGTCGTCGCCATCGGCCGCCATGACCGACTGACACATCTCGCAGGACGCGACGTGCTCGTGAATCCCCGCGTCGGTGGCATTACGGAGCTGGGCGATGGTCGGGTGTGGCCCGCTCATCCCCGGCATCGTGCGATCCGTCTCCATCGCGACGAGCATAGCTCGGGCTCGTCGGCGGCTCACGAAACCGACGATCCGGGAAATGTCCTTCAATTCTGGGTGGTTTTCCGTCGCGAACGATTTCTTGTCAGGTCGGAAGGGCGAGCCGGAACACGGAGACGACATGGGACAGATCGCGAGGACAGACGCCGAGCTGGTCGAAGCCAGCCGGCGCGGCGAGCGCGAGGCGTTCGGCCAGCTCGTGAGCCGCTATCAGGATGTCGTCTGCGCGGTCTCGTACAGTGGAACCGGTAACTGGGCCCTCAGCGAGGACGTGGCACAGGACACGTTCATCGCGGCGTGGCGCCAGCTCGGTCAGCTGCGCGAGATCGGTCGGTTGCGTGCGTGGCTCTGTGGCATCGCACGCAACCTCGCACGCAAGGCGCGGCAGCGCACCGCGCGCGATGTCGACATCGACGATGACGTCGAGCGAGGGATGCCCGCGCTCGATGCGAGTCCGTTCGATCGAACCGCACAGGCGGAGGTCGATCGCGTCGTCCGCGACGCACTCGCTCGCATCCCCGACGCGTATCGCGAGACGCTCGTCCTCTACTACTGCGAGAACCGATCGGTGCGCGAGGTCGCGCAGACGCTCGGCATCGCAGAGGAGGCGGCGATGCAACGACTGTCGCGCGGTAGGCGATATCTCGCCGACGGCGTGACCGATCTCGTCGAGCGATCGCTGCGCAGCGCATCGCGTCCTCGCAAGGATCTGCGCGCGGCCGTGGTGGCCGCGTTGCCCCATGTCGGTCCAGCTCCAACTCCAAGAGGATCGAACATGTGGAAGGTTTCCGTCGCAGCAGCAGCTCTCGTTCTCACCGGTGCCACCGCGAGCGTCATCGCGCTCACGCGCACCGACGACACCAAGCCGAACGCAAAGCCGACGACCACCGTCGCGGGGGCGGCCAGCACCGCGCCGCATGCGGCACACGCGCCGGCGATCGCGATGGCGATACCGCCGACACCGCCACCGCACGCCGCGCCGTCACTCGCCGCCACCGACGAGGAACCGGCGCCCGTCGTCGTGCCCAAGCCGACGCGTGACCGGCTCGGCCTCGAGCGCGGACCCTCGCGAGGTCCGGCGAACGCGCCCGTCACGATCGTCGTGTTCCAGGATCTGCTCTGCAAGTACTGCGGGCTCGTCCTCGGCACGATCGACGAGCTGTGGGACGAGTATCCCGGCAAGCTGCGCCTCGTCGTGAAGCAGTTCCCGGTACACGATGCCGCGAAGCTTGCCGCCGAGGCGTCGCTCGCCGCCGAGGCGCAGGGCAAGTTCTGGGAGCTCCACGACGCGATGATCGCGCATCAGGAGGACCTCTCGCGCGACGCGATCGTCGGCTACGCGCGCGACGCCGGCCTCGACGTCACCCGGCTCGCTGATGCGCTCGATCACCACACGTATGCGTCTGCGCTCGCGACCGAAGTCAGCTCGGGGACCGAGATCGGCGTTCGCGGGACGCCGGAGTTCCTGATCAACGGCAAGCAGATGGTCGGCAACATGCCGATCGCGGACTTCCGCGACGCGATCGACGCCGCGCTCGCCGAGTCAGCTGCGACAAATCCCTAGCGGCGCGCAGAGGGCGCGTGGCACGCGCGGTGAAACCTCCGATGCGTGGAGGCGCTCCATGCTCAAAGAGTTTCGTGACTTCATCCTGAAGGGCAACGTCCTCGACCTCGCGATCGCGGTCGTGCTCGCAGCGGCGTTCGGCGCGGTCGTGGTCGCGTTCACCGACGGCATCCTGATGCCGCTGATCGCCGCGATCATCGGCAAACCGAACTTCGACGCGCTCGTGTTCCACCTGAACGGAACGCCCGTCTACTACGGCAAGTTCCTGACCGCGCTGGTCAACTTGCTGATCATCGGCGGCGCGCTGTTCCTCGTCGTGAAGGGCGTCAACCGTGCGCGCCATCCGAAGAAGGCGACCGCCGAGCCGCCGCCGGAGACCGATCACGATCTGCTCGCGCAGATCCGCGACGAGCTGAAGCGGCGCGCGATCTTCGACGGCCGCTACGCCGACGCGACCGACTAGAAGACGGTGCCCGCGGACCCCGTCTGGCCGGCCAGGCCATTCGGTGCGCCGCCCGAGCCTCCCGAGCCTGCGGTTCCGGTCTGCAGCGCGTTGCCCGCGGTCGAGACCGACGGCGAGTTGACGCGGTACACGCTCCACGACGGACCGCCGGCACCTCCACCGCCGCCACCGCCGCGCCCTCCGGCACCACCGGTGCCGCCGTTGCCGCCGCGCCCGACCTCGCCCGTGCACGTGGT
>JABFXX010000217.1 GCA_013368795.1 Kofleriaceae bacterium | reverse complement strand
AGCTTCTTGCCGTACGCGACGCGATCCGGAATGTGGTGCCACGTGTCGACGATCAAGATCCGATCGACCGAGGCGGGCGCGAGCTTCGGATCGTCGGGCGTCGACAGCACCGCGGTCACGCTCGGCGTGTTCTCGCGCGCCGCGCGCTCGGTGAGGTAGCGAACCATGTCGGGCTCGACGTCGACCGCAAACACCTTGCCCTGCGCGCCGACCGCCGCCGCGAGCTTGCCCTCGAAGTATCCCGTGCCCGCGCCGACGTCGGCGACGGCCATGCCCGGCGCGAGCGCGAGCGCTGCGACGACCTTGTCGGGCTGCTGCCACGAATCGCGCGTCGGCTCGTCGAACACGGGCGCCCAGTCCTCGGCCTTCTCGAAGCGGTGGACGAGCGGCCCCTTGCCGTCCGCGCCCTCGTGCGGATGGTGGTCGTGATGCTCCTCCGTCGGCGCGGCGGTGACCGGTGGGGCAGGCACGGTCTCGGAGGGCTTGGACGAGCCGCAGGCGATGGCGAACGTGGACGCTAAGACGAGGAGGCGCATCACGCGCTCAGTTATAGATCGTGCGTCGTCATCTGAGCCGCTCCTCCGATCGTACTCGGCCGATTTCCTAATCGTGCGGTGTCCTGTCGCGTCGACGAGACGAAGGCAACCCTGGCCGAAATTGCGGTGTCTTTCGGGACTCCCGTGCGTCCACTTGTTGTCTGTGTTGGCGTCGTTTGCAGTGCGCAGGTAGCGCGCGCGCAATCCGAGCCTGCTGCGGAGATCTCCGCGACGGCTCCGGCGCCCGAAACTGATTCGGTCACCGTGCGCGGCAGGGTGATCAATGCGCTCGGCCACCCCATCCGCGGGGCGAAGGTCAGCGTCGAAGGCGCGACCGAGGCGGTGACGACCGACCGCGAAGGCCGGTTCACCACGTCGGCGCCGATCGGCGCGACGCTCGTGATCGACGCGAACAGGTACGACGTCGGCATCGCGACCGTCGGCGGCGAGACGCTCGACGATATCGTGCTCCTGAAGCTGGGCCAGGGCTCGGAGACGATCGAGGTCCGCGGCACTCCGCCACCCTCGGCGCCCGGCGCGGCGAAGCTCGATCGCCAGGAGCTGCAGCGCGTACCGGGTACCGGCGGCGATGTCGTGCGCGCGCTGACCGTGATGCCCGGCGTCGTCAACATGCAGATCCCGCTCGGCATGAACGGCGTCGTGATCCGCGGCTCGGCGCCGCAGGACTCGAAGGTGCTCGTCGACGGCTTCGAGATCCCGGTGCTGTTTCACAACATCGGGCTCCGCTCGGTGATGCCCGCGGAGGCGATCCAGTCGCTCGAGTACCTCCCCGGCGGCTTCGACGTGTCGATGGGCCGCGCATCGAGCGGCATCGTGTCGCTGACGACACGCCCCGGCGACGACAAGCGAACGACACAGGCCGAGATCTCGATGGTCGACGGCGGCCTCCTCGCGCAGGGCCGCATCGGGTCGCGCACGCGATACATGTTCGGGCTGCGGCGCTCGACGATCGACTTCGTGCTGCCGGGGCTGATCCCGTCGAGTGTCGACCTGTCGCTCACGACGGTGCCGAGCTACTACGACGAGCAGTTCCGCATCGACCATCAGCTGAATTCGAAGTGGGACCTGTCGCTGTCGAGCATCGGCACGATCGATACGTTCGAGCTCTACGCGACGAAGGATACGAGCAGCGACACGAAGCGGTTCTTCAACCGCACGCGCTTCCTCCGGCTCACCGCCGCGGCGAACTATCACAGCGGCCCGTGGAACGCGAAGCTCGCGCTCTCCGGCATCGCGCCCGAGTTCACGTTCGAGTTCGGCGCGTATCAGTACGTCCGCGTGACCCAGCCGACGGTCACGCCTCGCGTCGAGGTCTCGCGCACGTGGGACAAGGCGCTGGGCCTGTCGAACGTCGAGTGGCGCGGTGGCGCGGAGGCGCAGGTCGGCCGCACCAACCTCGACATGGCGGCGCCATCGGACATCCGCGACGGCGAGAGCTTCATGGGCTACGACCCTCGCGATACGTCGTCGCAGTTCCACGGCACGTACTGGAACCCCGACTTCGCGGCGTGGACCTCCGTGGCGGCGAACCTCGATCCTCGCATCCGCGTGACGCTTGGCATGCGCGGCGATGCGTTCACGCGAAATAACGACGTCGCGCTCCAGCCGCGCGGCGAGCTCAAGATCAAGCTGACGCCGCAGCTGACCGCGCGGCTCTCGTCGGGCGCCTACGTCCGGCCGCCGGAGTATCAGACCGAGAACCTGTCGCCGACCGCGAAGTCCGAGCACGCGACCCAGAACATCCTCGGTCTCGAGTACTCGCCGCGCGAGGGCGTGCGCGTGCAGGCTTCCGGTTACTACACCGACCGGAGGAATCTGCTCACGCGCGCGGACCAGAGCCAGGACCTCACCAACGTCGGCCGCGGCACGACCGTCGGCGGCGAGCTGCTCGCGACCTATCGCGGTGGACCGTGGTTCGCCTGGCTGTCGTACTCGTACTCGCACTCGACGCGCGTCGATTCGCCCGGCGAGATGGAGCGCCTGTTCTCGTTCGATCAGCCGCACAGCCTCAACGCGGCGCTCAGCTGGAAGAAGGGACGCTGGCAGGTCGGCGGCCGGTTCCAGCTCTACTCCGGCCTGCCCTACACGCCGACGAACGGTTCGGTATTCGACAGCGATCGCAACATCTACATGCCGGTGTACGGAGAGGCGAACTCCGAGCGCGCACCGATCCATCACCAGCTCGACCTGCGCGTCGACTACACGTGGAAGTGGGGACCGACGGCGATGACCGCATTCCTCGACGTGCAGAACGTCTATCTGAACCAGAGCATCGTGACGTACTACCCGAACTACGACTTCACCCAGCAAGGCACGTTCACGTCGCTGCCGCTGATCCCGTCGATCGGTCTGCGAGGTGTGCTGTGAGATGGGCACTCGTGGTCGCCGTCGTGCTCGCCGGTTGCGGCACCGATGTCGACGAACCGTGGAAGCTCGATCACGACCGCATCGTCGCGGTGCGCGCGACGCCGCCGCGCATCCTGTCGGGCGAGCAATCGACCCTCGACGTGCTGCTCTCGTTCAAGGATCAGCCGGTCGCCGAGGGCGTGCCCGATGTCGCCGCGGTCGTGTCGCCGGAGAGCCTGAAGGGCGCGCTCGCGCTCGACAATGGACAGTGGGTCGTCACCGCGCCGAGCGAGGACGCGATCGCCATCGCGCGCGAGGAGCTGCACCTACCCGCGGGCGCGGCGGTCCCGCTCACGATCGGCCTCCAGGTGCGCTGGCCCTATCCGGTGACGTCTCCCGACGGCGTGTCGTTCACCGCGACGAAGACGGTGTGGCTCGGCGAGAGCGCGCAGAACCCGCCGCTCGACGGCATGCTGATCGCCGGCACCGACGCACCTGCGGGCACGGATCTCGTCGTGCCGCCCGACGAGAAGGTCCCCCTGTTCGTGCAGGCCGACGACACCATCGATATGGTCACGTGGCTGACGTCGTGTGGCGAGATGCACGACTTCGATCTGCACTCGGCGTACCTGATGGTTCCGCCGGACTCGAGCCAGCAGGGTCAGCTCGCGGTCGTGCGCCGCGACGATCGCGGTGGCGTGACCTGGCGCGTGTGGCCGATCCGCGCCGAGTGAGTCACGGACTCCACTTGTAGATCCTAGCGCGGTACAGGGTCTCGAAGCCGAGCGCCTCGAGGATCGGCGCCGAGGTCGCCTCGCGCGCCTGCGTCGTCGCCAGCGCGAAGCCCGCATCGGCGGCACGAACGAGCCGTGCATCGAGCAGCGCGCGATACACGCCTCGCCCGCGGAACTTCGGCAACACGTTGCCGCCGACGAGATATACCGCCTGTGGCCGCGTGATGTAGCCGGCGGTGCCTGCGGGCTCGCCATCGACGCGCGCGAGGAAGAAGTGAAAGCGTCCGGTCGCGAGCGCGCGCTCGTGATCGGCGATCCAGCCGGCGCGATCCACGACGCTCGACTCCCAGCCCGCCTGCCAGCAGTCGAGGTACTCGTCGAACGCCGTGACCGGCTCGACGGTGATGCCTGACCTCGGCGTCGCCGTCCACACGCGCGGCTCGATCGCCATCCCGCGGATCGGCCACCACTCGAAGCCGCGCGCCTCGAGCCGTGCGCCGAGGTCGTCCGGTTCGGTCAGCGGGTTGATGCACCACTTGAACGGCAGAGCGAGCGCGCGGTACTCGGCCATCGTTCGCTCGATCACCGCGTCGGCCTCGTCGGCCGGGACGCGCGAGAGCACGACCTCGTTGCCGACGGTCGACCGCGACGACGGGTTGATCGTCTGGTACCAGCCGTCGCGCTCGACGATGCGCATGTCGGGCGACAGCAGCGCGGAGCCGACCGGTGCGAGGGCTATCTCGCGGATCTTCTCGTCGCGCTCCACCCCTCGACGATACACGAACGAAAACAGCGCGGCCGGCGAACCGACCGCGCTGTCTCGTTCAGGGCGTGCTGCGTTCAGTGACCGATCTTGAAGCCGGCCGACGCCTTCGCCTTCACCTTCACCTCGGGCGCCTTGATCTTCACCTCGGGCGCCTTGACCTTCACGTTCGCGCCGGCCTTCACCGCGCCGTCGACCTTCGCGCCGACGCCCGCGCCGACCTTCACGGCGGCATCGCGGTGATCGCGCACGGTCGCACCCGCGCCTTTGACCTTCACGCCGACCGTGGCCTTCACGTCGGGCGGACGCACCTCGGGCACCTTCACGACGACCTTGCCGTTGACCTTCGTCTTCACGTCGGCACCGGCGTTCGCCGCCATGCCCGCCGACGCGCGGTGATCCCACACGACGCGGCCGCGCGGATCGAGCTTGACCTTCGCGCGCGCGTTCGCCGCTGCAGTCATGTCGGGCGCGCCGACCTTGATCTTCATGCCGACGGGAACCTTCCACGACGCGCGCAGGTCACCCCACGGCTGCGGCGGGCGAACATCGAGCTTGCTGTTCCAGGCGCCGGTGACGTTCGTGCCGACGATCGCCTTCGCCTTGAGCGCCGGCGGGCGCACGTACCAGGCGACCTTCGCGCGCGGCGGTGCAGCCGCGACCTTCACCTTCGCGTTCCACGACGGCGCAGGGGCAGCGACCCAGATCGGGCGCGGCGACGGACGGTACGAGAGATCCGGCGCGACCCAGACGGCGCCCTTCACCTTCGCGCGCACGACCGCAGGATCGACCTCGGGCGGATCGACCTGCGCGTAGAACTCGGGCACCGCGATGCCGACGAGCTGCGCGTGCGCGCGGCCCCTCGGATGGTGGACGTAGTACTGCGTGCGCAGCGGCTCGAGGTACGCGACCGCGGTCACGTCGTAGCGCTTCGGCCACAGGATCGCGGCGTCGACGCGAGGACCGACGACCTGCCACTTCGCCTCGCACTCCTTGGGATGGCGAACGTAGATATCGGTCGCGAGCTGCGCGTGCGACGCGTACGCCCACGTCAGCGCCTCGAGACGGCCGCCGAGCGAGAACGATGCATCGATCGTCGCGGCACCGTCGGGTTGCGCGGCGGTGTACGCCGGCACGTCGTTCTTCTCGGCGCTCGCGGCGGCGGTCGCCTCGAACGTCGCCGCGCTGTCGGCGCTCGCCTGCAGATCGGCGTAGCCATCGATCAGCTGCTGGTTCAGCTTCGCCAGCCAGTCGCCGTGCGTGTCGACCGTCGCGACGACATCGAGCTTCGCGTCGGTCTCGTCGCGCCACGTGCCCCAATCATCGGCGGGCCACGGTGCGGCGGCGCCGACCTTGCCGTCGGCGGCGATCACGACCTGTGACGTCTTCTCGACGGCGACGGGCGGCGCATCGAGCGCCGCGAGGCCGATCACGTCGACCGTGCCGGACTCGACGCCGACGCGCGCCTCACCGTTCGCGGCGACGCCGACGCCGTACACGGTGCCGCGCGTGAGCACGACGCCCGACGACGTGTAGACGCGGAACGCGCCCTCGCCCGGTGCACGCGGCGTGACCGTGAAGCGCGCGAGACCACCGAGCACCGCGGCCGACGAGCCCGGATCGGCGGTGCCATCGCGGCTGCCGATCGCGACCGTCGAGACCTCGGCGACCTCGATGACGCTCTCGTCGGCGAGCGCGATCGTCGCGGTCGACGCATCGGCAGTGCGAACCTCGTCGCCGGGATAGAGCTTCGTGTCGGCCTTGGCGGCCGTCCACGCGGTCTCACCGACGCGACGCACCTCGACGGTACCCGACGCATTCGCGAGCACCGCGGCAGCGCCCTCCTGATCGTCGTGCTGGATGCCGCCTGCCTGAACGCCGGCGCCGGCGGTCGCATCGGTCGATGCAGTCGCGGCAGCGGGCGGCGTGTCGGTCTTCGCTTCGTTTGGTGTGTCCTGCGCCTTTGCCGTCTCCTGCGTCTTCGCCTCGGCGGAAGGTTTGTTGTCCTTCTTGCAAGCGCCTCCGGCTACGAGCAGGCCCAGCACCATCGCAGTCCCAATAGAACGACGCATACGTTCTCCTTTCGAGACCGACGATCGTGGACCCGTGGGATTGGCATCGCAATCAGCGCGACGTGAGAACGCGGTAACTCCCGGTCCTCTAACGTACCCGCGCCAACGCTCTGAACGAGCGTTGTGCAACCACGTCACAACTCGTCAATCGATCTCGACAAGCGTCTGCACGACGTTACCGGTCGCGCGTTCGATCGCGACCTCGGTGTGACAGCCGAGCCAGCTGCCGATGTAGACGTCCCACGTCGGCTGACCGGGATACGGCTCGGGTTCGACGTTCGTGCGGAACTCGGCGATGTCGGCGACGTGCATCGCACGGTACTCGTGCGTGAGGTCCTCGAGCGTGCGCGCGAACTCCGTGTGCACGAAGTCCATGCGATCGAGCTCGGCGAGCACCGCATCGGCGGCGACGTTGCGCATCGCGGCCGCGTTGCCCGGAACTGCGGCGTGCGCCTCGAGGTAGTCGAACGGCCGCGCGTACGCGACGTCGAGGCCACCCTCGAGCGCGCCGTCGAGCGCGGTCTGGCGCGCGCCGGCCGACAGATACCAGCGGCCGAGCTGTTGCTCGAGCTTGCCCTCGACGACCTGCTTCGCGGCGAACAGGAATTCGTTCGCCTTGTCGGCGCCGACGAGCGCGACCGCATCGTCATGCGCCGCGGACGTCGCGAGCCGCGTGTCGGCGGTGTGGAGCGTCGCCTGGAACGCGACGTCGTCGACGAACACGCCGACCTGGCCGGCGCACGCGTTCACCTTGATCGCCTCGCCGCAGCCGCCGAGATCGAGCGCGCCGTCGGCGAGGCCCAGGAGGCAGCTGCGCGTCGTCGACGTGCACGTCGGGGGCGGCCACACCTCGTAGGCATCTCCGCTCGTCATGCCGAGCTTCTTGATCGAGAGGCCCAGCGTGACGCGCTTGTCGACGCCGCCGGTCGGGAAGCTCGCGATGACCTGGAGGTCGCCGCGCGCGAGGAGGCCGTACGCCTGATCGGGCGAGAGGTCGATCGAGAAGTTCGTATCGTCTGGGCGCCGGACGTCGGTCAGATCGACGCCGTCGAGGACCGCGCGCACGCCGGTGTTCGCGCCGTACGTGTGACCATCGATGCGATACACGACGGTGCCGCCGTAGACGATCGGTGTCAGCTCGGCGGTCAGATAGATCTTCGACGAGCCCGTGAACGTCGCGAGCCGCGGCCGCACGACGACGCGCGCGGTCAGGTTGTCGGGACGCGAGCTCGAGTGCACGAACGACAGGCCGATGAACTGATCGACGCCGTCGGTCAGCGTGCGCGCGGTCGACACCGGCCACGTCAGCTCGAACACGCGCGCGCTCTTCTGCGCGAAGTCGCCGTACACGTCGTCGAACACGAAGCCGCGGCCGTCCGTCAGCGTGCGCGTCGTCTTGCCACGCAGCACGAGCTCGGGGCCGTTCGGGCCATCGCGCCGCGTGACCACCTTGTTCACGGTCAGCGTCGTGTCGCCGGCGCGAACCGAGACCTCGGTCGCCGCATCGGCCTTCGCATCGAGCTCCGGGGAGACCTCGGTCTCGTCGGTGACGACCTCGCCGCCATCGGCACAGGCGGCGACAACCAGGAGGCAAGCGAGGAACCGGCGCATCGCGCGCGCGATTTGCAACATCTGGACGAGCCATGTCGGCCACGATCTCGCGCGGTTGGACGCGCGGATCGGCGGCTACCGGAGTTGCCGCTGCGCCAAATATGGTAACGAGTGGCCGTGAGCGATCATCCGACCGACTTCGTTGGCTCCATTCCCGACGCGATCCGGACTGCCGTCGTCGAGCGCATGCCCGATGCGACCGTCGAGGTCTCCGGTGGCGGCGGCCACTACAACATCGTCGTCGTATCGACCGCGTTCGCCGGCAAGAGCATGCTCGAGAGCCAGCGCCTCGTGCTCGGTGCGATCAAGCACCTGATCAACGGCGCCGCACCGCCGGTCCACGCCGTCGACTCGCTCGTCACGAAGACGCCCGGCTAGCGCAGCAGCTTCTTCAGCGCGTCGTGCTGCTCGGTGATCCGACCGCTGAGCGCGACGACGACCTGACCGCCCACGCTGTTGCCCGTCGGCGTGCGCTCGCGATCGAGGCGCGCGTACGGCGAGACGCCGGCCTCGCCGATCGCGTCGACGCGCAGCTCCTTCGTCAGTGCGCGACCGAACTGCAGCGATGCGCCCGCCGCGACCTCGCGCGACGTGCCGTCCTCGCGGGTCCACGTCCGCGTCCGCGTCGCGAACGGCGCGAGCGACAGCGTCGTGCGGCGCGTGCGGCCGGCGACATAGGTGACCTCGCCCTCGACGCGACCCTCGCGCGCGATGTTGCCGTCGAACGTCGGGTAGAACGCGCGGGCGATCCGTGCGCTCGCGGTGAGCCGATCGCGCCGGATGCCCGCCTCGAGATCGCCGACGATGCGCGTGATCTGCGGCAGGCCCTCGCTGTCGATCGTCTCGCTCCACGACGACACGGTCTTGCCGTCGACCTCCGTCGAGCCCGACGCCGTCACCTGGCCGCCGGTCATGCCCCAGCCGGCGCCCGCCGCGACGTAGTAGGCCGGGCGATCGAGGCGAACGCGCGCGGGCATGAACGTCGACGCGACGCCGCCCTTGTTATCCATACCGGCCTTGAGCGAGTTGCCGACGAACACGATCGCATCGACGGACAGGCCGCTGTCGATGTTGCGATAACGGTAGAGCGAGAAGTCGAGGTCGATGGTCTTGGTCGTGCGCGTGTCGAGGCTGTCGGTCTGCGTCGTCGTGCCGTGGCCGAGCGACATCGAGAAGATCGTGTGGCGGTGCGAGCTACCCGGCTTCCACATCTCGCCGAAGCCGAGCTCGAAGCGGTCGTAGACCGCCGAGTAGCGGCGGGTCCACAGCGAGCGCCGTGCGGCGAGCGCCGGCGCGATGCCGGTCGCGCGCGTGCCGTCGAACGCGAGCGTGAAGAAGTAGCGGATGAGGCAGACGCCATAGGTCGCCTCGCCGGTCGCGTGTTGATCGTCGCCGGTCGGACGCAACCGGCCGACGACGCTGCCGGAGACCAGGTCGCAACCGGCGCCGCCGATCGCCGCCGCCGCGCCCGCCGCGAGGTCGCCGCCCGATCGGCCACCGCCGGTGACCTGCGCGAACCCGGCGAAGCGGAACCACGGGTCGACCGCCTCGTCGTCGGCGAGGTCGCGACGCCGCTCGAGCTGGAGCTGCTGCAGCCCGAGCTCGACCTCGGCCCCCGATGGGAACACGGTGTCACTCCTCGTCGGCTTCGGCTCCTCGATCGGACTGGCAGCCGCGGGTCCGGCGAGCGCGAGAGCACAGAGACCGACGAGGCGACGCATCCGCGCGGCATGCTGCAACGGCCATGCGCGGCGCAAGTGCCCGACCGCGCGACCACCAGGTGTCGAGGTTCCACCGCTAACTGGTCAAGAGTGTTCGCGGTGCCGATATCTGCCAGCTTCGCGATTTTGGTCTAGGCTGCGCGCCATGACGAAGTCCGCTTTCGTGTTCGCCGCGCTCGCAGCGCTGGCCGGGTGCAAGAAGAAGTCGAACGAGAAACCGGCCGAGCCGCCGCCGCCCGCCCAGGGCTCGGGCTCCGCTGGCTCTGCCGAGATGGGCTCGGCCGGCTCTGCCGAGGCGGGCTCGGGCTCCGCGGCCGCCGCGGCGTGGGACGGCAAGACCCCGCTCTCGCTGACCGAAGGCTTCGCGACGCCCGAGTCGGTGCTCTACGACGCCGACGCCGACGTCTACCTCGTCTCCAACATCAACGGCGAGCCGCTCGGCGCCGACGACAACGGCTACATCTCGAAGGTCAGCCCCGACGGCAAGGTCACCGAGCAGAAGTGGATCGACGGCGCGAAGGAGAACATCAAGCTCGACGCGCCGAAGGGCATGGCGATCACCGGCGGTCTCCTCTACGTCGCCGACATCAACACGGTCCGCACGTTCGACGCGAAGACCGGCGAGCCGAAGGGCGACATCAAGATCGACGGCGCGACGTTCCTCAACGACGTCGCCCCCGCGCCCGACGGTGGCGTGTACGTCACCGACTCCGGCCTCGACCCGAAGTTCCAGCCGACCGGCACCGACGCGATCTGGAAGATCGGCAAGGACGGCAAGGCCAAGGCGATGATCAAGGACAAGACGCTCGGTGGTCCGAACGGCATTACCGCGGGCGACGCGGGCTCGGTCTGGGTCGTCACGTTTGGAAGTGGCGAGATCTATCTGGTCGACGCCAAGGGCAAGAAGGAAGCGGGACAGAAGCTGCCGAAGGGTCAGCTCGACGGTATCGTCACGCTCGACGGCGGCGACGTGCTCGTCTCGAGCTGGGAAGGCTCGGCGATCTATCGCGGCCAGCCGGGCAAGGAGTGGAAGCCCGTCGTCGAGAACGTGAAGTCGCCCGCCGACATCGGTTGGGACAGCAAGCGTCACCGCATCCTGATCCCGGTGTTCATGGGCAACACCGTCATCCTCCAGCCGCTCGAGTAATGGTCCCCTGGAAAGAACTCGGCCGCGCGAAGGTCGGCGGCAACGAGCTCGTCCTCGCAAAGCGCGGCGACGAGTTCGCGATCCGCGTGCGCGGCGCCGAGCTCATGAACAGCCGCAGTCATGGCTCCGAGGATCTCCTCGGCAAGCTGGGCTGCGCGGACCTCGCGAAGGTCAGCAGCGCGCGCATCCTGATCGGCGGGCTCGGCATGGGCTTCACGGCCCGCGCCGTGCTCGACTCGGTCCGGCCCGACGCGCAGGTCACGATCCGCGAGCTCGTGCCCGACGTCGTCGGATGGAACCGCGAGCACCTCGGTGACCTCGCGCGCCGGCCGCTCGACGATCCGCGCGTGAGGATCGAGATGGGCGACGTGAAGGACGCGATCGCCGCCGGCGAGGGTGCGTGGAACGCGATCCTGCTCGACGTCGATAACGGTCCCGATGCGTTCACGTCACCGCAGAACGCAGGCCTCTACGGGCTCAAAGGGCTGATCGCGGCGCGCCGCGCGCTCGCACCGGGCGGCACGTTTGCCGTCTGGTCCGTCGAGGACGACCGCAAGTTCACCGATCGCCTGCGCGGCGCTGGCTTCGAGGTCGACAAGCAACGCGTGCCCGCACGGCCGAACAGCAACGTGAAGCACGTGATCTGGATCGGCCGGCGCCGTTAGCGACGGCGACGGCGGAGTACAAGCGCGAGCGCGACGAGCGAGAGCGCGCCACTGCCGCCGGCCGAGCCGGCATCGCAGCAGCCACCGCCGCCGCTGTGGATCTCCATATCGGGACCCTCCCCGCTGCAGTCGCCGTCGTCGCCGACCTGCGAGGGGAACGGCTTGCCGACGATGCCGGTGAACGCGACGTTGTCGATCGTCCAGCCCTGGTCGCTCGTTCCGGGGTCGGTGCCGATGATGAACCGCAGGTAGAACTCCTGCCCGGCGAGCTCGTCGCCGAGATCGAGCGTCACGGTCTCCGTCGCCGGATAGCCGGGATTCTTGCCGACGTAGCCCTCGCGCCCCATGAGCGGGTTGTCGGTACCGGCGATCACGCCGGTATACGAGGGCGACGCGAACTCCGAGATGTCTCGCAAGAGCTCGGAGTCTCCGTCGACCGTCACGAGCTCGATCACGGCACCGTCGTACGCGGTCCCGTCCGAGTATTCGAAGGAGTACCTGTGCTCGAAGCTCACGCGGACCGGCTCGCTCGCGCTGGCCTTCAGGCGCGGCGTCTGCAGGACAGCGAAGTCGATCTGTGCCGCGTCGTCGCCATGCCACTCGCCGTCGAGCGGCGTCGGACGCACGTGCTGCCAGATGGGCGACGACGCGATCCACGTCGAATCGGTCGCGTCGAACGTGTCGGTCGTCGATGCCTCCGCAACATCGTCGACGTTGAGCCGGCTCGCGAGCGGGAACGAGACGCTCTGCTCGCACGCATTATCGGCAGAGACCGCGAGCTGAAGGTCGCCCGCGACCGGATCACTGACGCCAGGCTCGTACCTGGTGAAACCAACCCACACGTACAGCTCCTTCACCTCGCCCGGCGCGAGGTCACCGACGCCGATCGGCTTCGCGGCCGCCGGCCCCTCGAGGTTCGCGTTGTCGTAGAACACGATGTCGGGAGTCGTCGCCGATGCGGTCACGGCGACGTTGCCGAGCGGCGCGTGCCCCTTGTTGGTGACCTTGATGTGCGCGACCCCGAGCTCGCCGCGATCGAGCACACCGTCCTGATCGCAGCCGTCGTCGATCCCGAGCACCTCGAGCTCCGGCTTGCCGGCGATGATCGTCGACTCGACGAGGCCGACGAAGCTCGCGCTCGCCGAGGGCGGCGGCTCCGCACAGCTGCCGAAGCCTCGGCGCGCGAATGCGGCGAGCATCACATCGTGATCGGCCTGGCTCTCGGCGGCAGCGACCGCGAGCAGCGCATCACGCACCTCCATCGGCGACGCCTCGGTCGGCGTCATCGCGAGACCGGCGACCACGTAGCGCGCCATCTTCGCGCGCGCCGCGAGGAAGTCCGTGCCGGCCTTCTGCAGCGCGACGTAGACCTCCCACAGCGCCTCCGCCCACACCTCGCCGGCGTTGTGGACCTCGGAGTTCTGGTTCGACGCCAGGAAGTTTCCGGTCGGCAGCGGCTCGCCGTTCGCCATGTGGCGGTACGACAGCCCGTTGATGTCGGGGTTCACGCTGTACGGCGCGCGGCGGATGCCGTAGTAGCCCGGATCGGTGACGTAGCTCTGCGTCGAGTAGACGCTGATCGGGAACGCACCGTCGAGGTTGTCGTTCGGTCTCGCGAGCAGCATGAGCGCCGTGAAGTCGCCCCAGCCCTCGGACATCGCGCGGCACATCGCGTTACCGCACAAGCTGAGCCGGTGATGCAGGTAGTGGCCGTACTCGTGTGCGATCAGCGTCGAGTCGAGCGCACCGTCGAGCTCCTGGCTGACCTCGCGGTGCATCGTCGCGGTCACGGGTCCCGCTGCGAGGTCCGCCTTGACCGCGACGCCCTCCGCCTGCGTGATCGACATCGCCGCGATCGTGATGGTCTCGGTGATCGCCGCGTCGTCGCCGAGACTGGGCGGCGTCGAGCTCGCCATGTTGTCGGCGATCAGCACGCCCATCGCGTTTGCGTTCTGCGCGTCGAGGACCTTGCGCTTGTACGTGCAATTGCCGCGATCGACGAGGACGATCTTGCCGGTGAGGTCGCCGGTGAACGGCTCGCAGCCGTCGTTCGGGTTCGCGCCCGCGCCATCGACGCCGAGCACGACCGGCGCGGTCACCGTGTACCGCCCCACTCCGAACGCCGCGCCGCCGGCGATCGGCGTGCGCCCCGACGGACTCAACGTCAGCGTGCGCGTCTGCTTGCCTCTCCACAGGTACACCTGCATGCGCGGAGACAGGCCGTCATCCGGCGTCGCCATGTTCGCGTTGTTCCGCGAACCTCCGTACACGTCGTCCTGCGCCTCCGCGAGGATCGGATCGCCCTCGACGCCACCGCGCTCGTAGTTGCGGCGCTGTGCGTTCCCCGCGACCTCGGTGAAGCCGTTGTCGTACCAGAAGTCGTGCAGCCAGTTGATCACGTAGAACAACGACGTGATCGACGCCATCTGCTGCGTCTGGGACACCAGCGGCTCCGCGCTCGTGTCGTACACGCGATCGAACGCGAGCGCAGACGTCGTCGTCGCCCGGAAGCCTGCCCCCGTCGGGCCATTGTCGCCGTTGGGGTCGGCGTACGCATCGACGTTGTTGCCGGATGTCGTCGTCGCATCGGCATCGAGCCATGGATCGCCGAGCGAGTTCAGGCTGTCGACGCGAACGAGTGACGGCGGCACGTACGGAGGAAACGGCACGCCCGGCATGCCCGTCGGATGCGGCGAGAAGTCGGCCGTCGGACCGTCGAGTGGATGCTTCTCGCCGGTCGTCTCTGCAAACACGCGATAGTCGAACGCGACATCGGCGGTGAGGCTGTAGTGCTCGAGGATCCGCCCGTCATCGCCGGCGATGATCGTGCGATTCGCGTCGCTCGTTCCGCCCGGCTTGCTCGTGTACGCGTCGACGACCCACGCGGCGACCAGCGCGTTGCCGCTGCGGTACCACACCTGACGCGCGAGCGAGCGCTCGACGACCGTGTTGCCCGCGCGCCGCATCGCCTTCGCGATCGCGCCCGCCTCGTCGTCGATAAAGCGCTTCGGCGTGCGCGCCGCGGTCGTACCGACGAGCGTGCCCGCGAGCGCCTTCAGCTCGCCCGAGTCGCGCTCGAGCACGCGGAGCTCGCCACCCCAGATCGGCAGGCCGTCGATCGACTGCGCGATCCGCGTGACGCGCGCGTGCGCGAGGCGGATGTCGCCGAGCTCGGCGAGCTCCGGCAGCGCCGTCGGCAGCACGCCGAAGCGCGCCGCGAGCCTCTCGACGTGCGCACGCGGCGTGTCAGCGAACTGACCGTTCGCGACGAGCATGCGCGGCACGCCTCGCGCGTCGCGAGACGTCACCGTCGAGGTGCCGTCGTCGAGGGGAGAACCACCACCCGCGCACGCCACCAGGCCTGCAGCCGCGAACACGCCAAGGAACCGCATCGGCCCTCGACGCTAACACGTCACTTTCGCTTTTCAGCGCCCTGGTTCGGCCAGAACCCGACGACGGCGGCCGGCACGAGCGGCCACAGCAGCGACGGCCAGATCGGCTGCTTCAGCACGCCGACGATCATCAGAAGAGCGATGAGTCCGAGCATCACCACGCGGCCGCGCGCGTACCGCCGGCGCCGCTCGGACGACAGGAACCACACCATCAGGATGTCGGTCGGCAGCAGCACGAGACACGTCTCGTTCCACCGCACGTACGGGAGCGGGCTGATGATCGCGAGGAACCAGAACACGAGGCCGAGGAACGCGTACGGCACGACCGCGACGCCGAGGCCCGCGCGCTGGAACCTGCCCCACAGCCGCGTCGCCCACGCCGGTGCGGTCATGAGCAGGATCACGAGCGCGAGCAGCACGCGGCCGCTCGGCCCGTCGGTGAGCGGCGGCGGACCGCGACGCTCGTAGACCGGAATCGGCTTGATGTGCCACGCCTGCTCGGCCGCCTCGCGCAGGTAGTCGGGCAGGAACATCTTCTCGTAGTACGTCGGCACGCGATCGGTCTTGCGCCCCATCGCCATGTCGGTGATGAGCAGCGGGATCCGCATGCCGTAGAAGCCGCCGCGCGCGAGATCGCGATACGTGCGGTTATCGGGCGGGCCGACGAGCTTGCGCAGCTTGCCGCCGGTCGCGTCGTCCAGGATGTCGCGCACGCGCGTCGTGCAGTTGTCCCAGAAGTGGTCGTACGCGTAGTAGCGGTGCGCGTCCTCGATGTCGTACTCGAGCTTCGCGATGATCTTCTGCTCTTCCTCGTCGGTCAGCGGCAGCGGCTGGATCCAGATCGTGCGATCCGCGTTGCGATAGATCGAGAGCATGAAGCTCGGGTCCATCTTGCCGACCCAGAAGCTGTTCGTGCCGCGGAAGAACCCGGCGGCCATGCCGATCGGCCGATGGAAGTCGCCGATGCCGTAGTTGTAACAAGCGTCCTGCGTGTGATCGGCGTAGCGCACGCACAGTGCGATGTGGCCGTGGCGCTCCCAGATCAGGCCGCCGACGCCCATCGTGACGAGCTCGACCACCGGATAGTTCTTGTAGATGTCCGCGACCTCCGGAGGGATGTCGCGCGGACGTTGCGCCGCGGCGGGGGCCGCCGAGGCCAGCAGGATGAAGAGCGCGATCAACCCAGCTCGCACGCCCCTGAGTGTATTCGTCAGGCGGTCCAGCGCCAGCGAATGCGGGTGTGTTTCCCGAGGTGCAGCTCCGTATCGCGCTCCACGGCGATGACCCGAGCATTTCGCTGACCCGGGAGGTGGCTCCCGTTACGGCTCGCGGTGTCGATCGCGAGCAGCGCGTCGTCGACGTGAAGGAGCAGGACATGAACCCGCGACAGCGACGGATCGTCGAGCAGCGCCGCGCCGTCGCAGCGCACGTAGCGTCCGAGCAAAACGCCGTCGCGAAGCGCCTGATCGCCGAGCGACAGCGTGCCGTGCTGCTTGGGACCCGCGATGTCGAGCGTCCCTGCAATGTCGCCGCGATCGACGAGGCCCATGCCGGTATCGCGAGGGCCGAGCGTCCGGAAGATCATGCTCGTGTGCGTCCGGGCATTTTGCACGCGTGCCTTCGGCATGTTCGTCAGCGAGCCCTTCGGGTCGCCGCGCAGCTCGTCGAAGTACACGCGCTCGGGCAGCATGCCCCATGCGTCGTTGCCTGACTTCGGCCAGTCCGACGGATCGCCGATCGGCATGATGAACAGCGAGTGGCCGGCGCAGCGCACGAACGCCGGGCCCTCGGCGCGAAGGCCGCGCAGCGTCTTGCCGTCCTCGTCGGTGAAGCCGCGCTCGGTGCGCAGATCGAGGACGCGATACGAGACCGACGTCGAGCCGGCGCGCCAGCTCTTCACCGGCTCGAGGACGATCGCGAGGTGACGGAGCGCGAGCGAACCGTGCTTGTCGAGGAACAGGTCGCAGTGATCGTGGCGGCCGACGATCGCCGCGACGTGGCGGCCAAACCGCGCGCGCAGCCGCACGAGTCCCGCGGGCTCACCGGTGCGCTCGTCGACGGCGAGCAGTGCGAGCCCCGGCTCGTCGACCTCGCGGCAGAGGTCGGCGAACTTGTCGTACGCGCTGACGAACAGCTCGCGCATGCTCCGCGACGGCACGCTCGGCGCGGTCGCGTAACACGTCTGGCGATTGTCGACGCCTCGCACCTGACCGCCCCACAGGTCGACCCCGATGGTCTTCATCGGCTCCACCCGATGACCCTAGCAGGGCCCTACGATCGAGGTCACGCTAGAACGGCGCAGGACGGGTAACGGTGAGCGTCTCACCCGTATGTGGGTGGACGAAGGCGAGTGCTTCCGCATGGAGCATGAGGCGGGCATCCGGCCGGCCATACAGGCGATCGCCGACGATCGGCGCGCCGAGACCGACGGCAGCATGGACGCGAAGC
The DNA here is from genome assembly GCA_013368795.1 of Kofleriaceae bacterium. GTDB lineage: Bacteria > Myxococcota_A > Polyangia > Haliangiales > Haliangiaceae > JABFXX01. Next base: position 25,711 of record JABFXX010000217.1, on the reverse strand, counting down.
TGGTGCGTGCGTCCGGTCTTCGGAAACATCGCGACACGGGTCCGACCATTGTCGCGCGCGAGCACCTTCCATTCGGTGACCGCCGGAAGACCGTGCTCGTGGTCGACGACCTGGCGCGGCCGATCGTCGATGTCGACGCGCAGCGGCAGATCGATCGTGCCGCTGTCTTCCGCGACCACGCCGTCGAGCCACGCGGTGTAGCGCTTCGTGATCTCGCGCTGCGAGAACATCCGCTGGAGCGCGTCGTACGTCGGCTTGTCCTTCGCCGCGACGAGCAGGCCCGACGTGTCGAGGTCGAGACGGTGGACGAGGATCGGCCCGGTCGCCGCCGGATAGCGCGCGCGCAGCCGAGCGAGCACGCAGTCGCGGAGCGCGTCGCCACGGCCGGGCACCGAGAGCAGGCCGATCGGCTTATCGACGATCGCGAGGAACGCGTCCTCGAACACGGTGCGAGGCTCGTCGGCGGCGATCGGTCCGCCGCCGAAGGTCGGCGGTGGCTCGGCGATTCCGTCGAGCATGTGCGCGAGGATCGGTGCGCACTTGCCGCGGCACGCCGGATAGAACGTGCCGTCCTTGCGATCGCCCGTCGGCGGTGACGCACCGACCCACAGCTCGGCGAGCGCGATCGGACGCAGGCCGCGCCGGAATGCCTCGGCGACTAGCTTCGGCGCGGCGCAATCGCCGGCACCACCGGGTGGCTCCGCCGGCGCGAACAGCGCGCGCAGCAGCTTCGTCTCGCCTCGCGCGTTCGCGAGCGCGTAGGTGTCGTGGATGCGAACGAGGAAGCCGCGCGACCTCTCGGCGCGCTGACCGTCGAGCGCAGCGCGCTCGCGCTCGAGCACTTCGATGTCGCGCGAGATCGTGCGGCGGGCGTCGCGCTGCTCGAGCTCGATGCGGCGCCGCTCCGAGCTGTCTCGCGAGCTCTCGCGATCGAGCGCGGCAATGGCCTCCGGATCCTGCGTCGCCGCCCGCGCGGCATGGCGAGCCGCGCGCGCGAGCCGCTGCCGTTCGCGCAGCTCGTCGGACACTTCCTTCTGCGTGCGCACGAGCGAGGCGTGCGCGGACCGCAGCGGCGCGAGCCTCACATCGAGCTCGTCGATCTTCGCCGCGATCGCATCGAGCTCGGCCTCGCCGGCGATCCAGAACGCGTCGCGCGCGGCCTCGTCGAACGCCGGAGCGACATAGCCGTCGATGTTCCACGTGCCGCCGGCCATGCCGGAGAACGCGCGGAGAAATCCGACGCGGCCGACGCGATCCGCGACGACGAGCACGCCGAACATCTTGCCGCCGCCGGGCGCGTCGAGGCCGAGACGTAAGGCGAGTCCCGCGGCGAGCTCGGCGCGCACGTGCTCGGCGGCTCGGCGTGCGAGCGGATGAGGCTCACCGTGCGCGAACGGGCTCGGCATGACCGCCGGCACCGAGGCCGGTTGCGGATCGAAGTACGTCACGATCGCGGGCACGTGGAAACGAGCATACAGTCGCCCTCGATGAACGCGAACGTGGCCAAGTGCCTCCTCGTCTCCAAAGTGCTCGTAGCCGACGGGATGATGTCGGACGACGAGCGCGAGTTCCTCGGCGGCATGATGACGAAGCTCGGCCTCACCGACGCCGAGCGCAAGCGCGTGATCGACCTCGAGGGCTGGGACGAAGCGGAGCCGATCGTGAAGGCGCTCTCCGCCGACGAGAAGCAGGACATGATCGAGCTGCTCGTCGATGCCGCGTCCGCAGATGGCCGGCTTTCGCCGCACGAGCTCGCGGCGGTCAAGCGTGTGTCAAAGGCGCTCGGGCTCGAGTAGAGCGTGCGCCGCTAGCCTCACCCGCGTCGAGCGCTAGCCTTCGAACATGGCCGGCGCGCTCGCCAGTGTGAAGAAGGAGTGGGAGCTCTTCAAGCACGACCCACCCGGCGTCCGGTTCTGCCGACACCGCGCGCGCATGCAGAATCGCTCGCGCACGCACACGGCGATCGCGCTCTCCGTCGGAATCCTGCTCGTCACCGGCGGCATCGTGCTGCTGTTCATGCCCGGTCCGGGCGTGCTCGCGATCTTCTTCGGGCTCGGCCTGATCGCAGCGCAGTGGGAGCGGCTCGCCTCGTTCCTCGACCGCGTCGAGGTTCGCGCGCGCAGGCTCGGCCGGCACGCGAAGGCGCGCTGGCTCGCGATGTCGGGAGCGTCGAAGATCGGCCTGCTCCTCGGGACCGGTGCGGTGATCGGCGCGGTGATGATGGTGATGTGGAAGTTCGTCGTCGCGACCTACGCGGCGAAGTTGCTCGGGTAATTTCTCAGGTCATGATCGACCGATGCGCGCGGCCCTGATCGCCCTCGTCGTCGGTCTGTCCTCGCTCGCCCACGCGCAGGTGCCCAAGCTCCCCGAGCTCGGCACGATCGAAGGCAAGCGCGCGCGGATCGTCGTGCGCGGCGAGCTGTCGGCGAAGAAGCGCGCGGAGCTCGTCAAGCTGGTCGGCAGCGTCGTCGCCGACGTCGAGCGCCGGTTCACGCGCGACGCGAAGAAGCCGGACCCGCGCGTCACCCTGCTGCTGTTCGGCGAGCCCGCGCGCTATCGCGAGGTCGCGGCGACGCTCGGCCCGGTGCACTCCGACTGGGGCTTCTATCTCCCTGCGAAGCGCACGGCGATCGCGAACGTCGGCGCGAGCGTCGGCAACCTCCGCCACGAGCTCGTGCACCCGCTGATCGGTGACGACTATCCGAACATCCCGACCTGGCTGAACGAGGGCATCGCGTCGCTGTACGGCAGCGCGAAGCTCGGCAAGCGCGGCTTTCAGTTCCTCGTCAACTACCGCCTGCGCGACCTCCAGCGCGCGCTGAAGGACGGCACGTGCCCGACGTTCGCGCAGCTCGCGCGCTCGACGCCGTTCGACGTTCACGGCGAGCGCGGAATGGTGTGGTACGCGCTGTCTCGCTACGTGCTGCTCTACGCCGACCAGCGCGGTGAGCTCCCCGCACTCTACGCCGAGCTACGCGATGCCAGCCTCGCGAGGCACGGCGAGATCCTCGCGAAGCACGTCGACGAGAAGGCGTTCCGCGCGTGGGCGAAGAAGCTCAGGCGTTAACGCCGAACTGCGCGACGCACGAACAGCACGATCCCGGGCAGCATCACCGCCCAGATCAGCGCGAGCCCGAGCGCGACGAGCACCTTGTCGACCGCCTTGTTGCCCGTCCACTGCAGGTAGTGGATGCGATAGAGCCAATCGATCCGATCGGTATCGGAGCCGCGCTGCGAGAGGCGCGCACTCGCGCGACCGACGTCGACGGTTGCGTGCTCGAACTTCACGTGGACGACACGTTCGGTGACCTCGGTCCCGATGACGATGCCGTAGCCCGCGCGCTCGGCCGATCGCGTGACCGCGTCGACCGCGAGTGCCTTCGCGTCGTCGGCCGACAGCGGTGAGCGGCGCGTCGCGCCGACCGCGTCGACGAGCTCGGTGCCGCTCTCGGTCGTCACGCGATACAGCGGGCCGATCGCGGTGTCGAACAGCTCGACCTTGGAGATCTTCGCCGGAAACGTCGCCGCGATCGTCGCGATCGGCGCGACCGAGGTCGTCGATAGCACCGGCCGCTCCGCGTCGAGCATGTCGTACGCGCGCGACCAGCCGGGCTTGAGATGAAACAAGAGGCCGCTGACCGACCACACGACAAGCGGCACGACGAGCACGATCGCGAGCCAGCGATGCACGCGGGTCCAGGACATGCGCTCTCCTACCACCGAGCGCGCGACGAATGCGCGTTCAGGGAACGCGCGCGAAGTCGATGTGGCCCTTTTCCGGCTCGGTCGCGACGAGCTTGACGCGGACCTTGTCGCCGACGTCGAGGCCCTGCTCGTTCTCGACGACGCGGCCCTCGGCGGGCGGCCTCAGGAGGCGCGCGTACGTCGCATGCGCCTTCGTGCCGGTGATGATCGCGTCGAACGTCTGACCGATCCGCGGCGTCATGAACATCGCGGCGGCGACCTTGCGCATCGTGCGCTCGACCTTGTTCGCCGCGTTCTCGCGCTCGGTGCAGTGCGCCGCGATGTGCATCAGCTCGTCGTCGCTGTACGGCGACTCGTGCCGGAGCCACGCCGCCTTGAGGATCCGCTGCGTGACGAGATCCGCGAACCGGCGGTTGGGCGCCGTCGAGTGCATGTAGTCGTCGACGGCGAGGCCGAAGTGACCGCGGTCCGGATCGGTCGCACGCTGGAGCACGTACTCGCCCGCCCCGAGCAGCTTCACGATGGTCAGCGAGAGGTCCGCGAACGCATCGGGCGCCGCGCGCCGCTGCGCTGCGACGAAGTGACCGAGCGCGAACACGTCGGGCTTGTCCGGCAGCTCGGTGCCGAACCCTCTCGCGATCTCGACGATACGCGGCCACCGGCTCGGCGCCTGGACGACGCGGCGGATCGACGAAAACCCTCGCTGCTCGAGGAACTTCGCGGTCGCCGTGTTCGCCGCGACCATCAGATCCTCGACGAGGTCGCGCGCGCGGTTCTTGTGCATGAGCTCGAGGTCGACGACCTTGCCGTCCTTCGCGACCGGCCTCGCCTCGATCGTCTCGAGCTCGAGCGCACCGCACTCGATGCGGCGCTTGCGCAGCCGGCGCGTCGCCTCGTCGTGGAGGCGCAGCTGTGCGACGAGCGTCGCACTCGCCGGTGCGCGCGATTCGTCCCCGTCGAGCCACGCGCCGACCTCCTCGTAGACGAGCTTCGCGTGATTCTTCACGCGCGCCGGAAAGACCTTCGTCAGCTCCTCGATCACCGTGCCGTCGTGCCGGACGTGCATCTCGGTGATCATCGCGAGGCGCTCGCCATTCTCGAGCAGCGACGTCCGCTGCGTCGACAGCGCCTTCGGCAGCATGTGGAACGTCCTCACGCCGGTGTAGAGCGACGTCGTGTTCGTCTCGGCGTGCTGGTCGATCGGCGAGCCCTTCGGCACGTACGCCGCGACATCGGCGATGCCGAGCAGCATGCGGATCGTGCCGTCGCCGAGCTTCTCGGCCCACTCGATCTGATCGAGGTCCTTGGACTCGGCGTTGTCGATCGAGGACCACGGCAGCTCGCGCAGATCGATCGCGCCTGCACCGGGGTCGCGGTTGCCGAGCGGCGCGATCTCGTGTGGGCCGTCGGGCTCGAACCCGGCTTCGACGAGGACGCGCCGGGCGATCTGGACCATATCGAACGACATCTACAGCGCAGTATTGCTCAGTAATGCGGCGGTGGCTCGTTCGCGGGACCGACCGGCGTCTCGGGCGAGCGGATGCTCTGCTTCAGCTGGTCGAGCTCGCGCTGCAGCTTGTCGAGCCGGTCACCGAATTCGCGGACGAGCGCGTCGAGATCGCGGATCAAGCGGTCCTGGAACGCCAGGCGTACCTCCTGGTCCTCGATTCGTTCGGTCAGTTGCGCCAGGGTGTCGTCGGCCATGCGCCACCCTAGCAGGCCGTCACTGCGTCAGGCCGTTGGCCGCGGCGTATCGCGCGTACTTGCGCGTCACGTTCCAGGCGAGCCAGGTCCCACCGCGGCCGACGAGCACCCACGGCGTGTAGGCGTAGAGCGTCGCGGTCGCGTGGTTCGCGGGCGTGACGCGCTTGGGGTCGAGCGTGTTGCGCGAGACGCCCTTGCGCCACTGGCCGGTGCCGTCGATCGACGCGTCGTACCAGCGCCGCAGCGTGCGCGCGCCGCAGTCGAGCTGCTTCTGCAGGCCGCTGTACGCGGTGTTGCACGAGCCGCCGTCGGGACAGCCGCAGCCGAGCGCGCGATCGATCAGCCGCTGCGTCGGCTTCGAGGTCTTGCTGACGAGCGACGTCTCGACCTGCATGCGCGCGAGCAGCACGATCGGGTTCACGTCGTGCGTCTGCGCGGCCTCGATCACCATCTCCGCCGCGGTCGTGCCGGCGACCTCGTACGACGCGAGCCACGACCGCGTGCCGTACGGGTTGTCCTCGAAGAACTCCTGCACGTCCGCGACCGTCATCGATCCCGCGGCGACCAGCGTCGCGTCGTCGATCACGTTGTTCTGGTTGAACGTCGCGGGAACGCCATCGGCCTTACCGTCCGCCGGATCGACCTCGAAGTCGGCCGGCTCGTCGTGATCACCTTCCGGAGCTTCAGCTGCGCACGCGCACAGTGAGACAGCGAGCAGCATCGCGATGGAGCGCATGGCGTGCAGCAAGTGCAAGCGATCCACCAGGCCATACAGTGCGCAATTCGATCAACTCCGCGAGCTTGACGCGCCTGCTGGTGGAAGCTCGAGTTGCCGGCGCGGCTAGCTCGTCGGCCTGGGAGACCCCCACCCACGCGCTGGGGTCAGTTGGCCGCGTGCTTCGCCTTCACCTCGGCGAGCGTGTCCGCGAGGTACTGCTCGATCTGCTCGGGCGCCGGGATCGTGCACGCGCCGGTCTGCGTCAGCGTCGCCTCCCACTTCCAGTAGCCCGGCGGCTTCGGCGGCTCGGGCTGCTTGCGCTTCCAGTACCAGAGCCGTGCCTCGCGACGGCCCGGCGGAAACGGCTCGGCCGCGCGGCTGTAGTCGTTGGTCCAGAGATAGAAGCGCGGCACGTAGCCCTGGTCCGCACCGAGCTCGACGATCTGGCGCAGCGCCGGCGAGTTCTTCGCGAGGAAGACCTGCAGCGCGGTGAACGATTGCTGCGCGCAGTCGATCGCCTCGGGCCTCGCCGAGTCGACGTTCGCCTCGGTCTCGCCCGGCGGGATCACGCCCTTCTCGGGATAGAAGCCCCACAGCACGTCCTTGGGATAATCGATGTCGTCCTTGCCGATGTACGGCCAGTACTCGGCACCTGCGAGCACGTAGCCGTTGATCTCGAACGAGTCCATGCGATCCGCGATCGGCGATGCGGGCGCCGGCCTCGCGATTGGCCTTCGCGCATGTCGGCCGCACGCGGCGAGACCGACGAGGATGACGAGAGCGAAACGCATGCGCGAGGTCTACACCAAGATCGCGCCTGACCGGAGCTAACGAGCGCTATCGCCGGATCGCGAGGCCACCGCTCTCCGCCGCGAGCGTCGACAGCAGCGGCCCGTCCTGATCGATGCCGAGTCCGACCGTATCGAAGCGCACACCTGATTGCATCGCGCCGCGCGCCTCGGCCAGCAGATCGTCGCCGCTGCCGCCGGTATTCGCCAGACCGTCCGACAGCAGCACGACGCGCGCCGCCCCTGCTTTGTAGGCAAGGCGCAGCGCGGGCACGGCCGCCGTCGAGTCGCCGGGCTGGATCCTCTGCACGAACCGGATCGCCTCGTCGCGCGTCGCCGGATCGAGCGTCGCCATGTACGGCGTGAATGCCGAGATGTCGTCGTCGAAGAAGATGATCATGAACCGCGTGCCGTCGGGCATTGCCGCCAGCGTGTGCACGAGCTCCTGCTTCGCCGCCTCCATCTTCGTCGGCAGCGTGTGGGTCTTCGCGTTGACGAGCTGCGCGCCGAGCCCGGTCAGCACCGCGCCCGTCTTCGACATGCCGACGTCGCTACCCGCGAAGCCCGCCGACACGCCCGACATCGAGCCCGAGTGATCGAGCACGAACACGACGTCCTGCGCGCCCCCGAGCGGGATCCCGAAGAACGAGATATCGACGCTGACGTTCGCGCGCATCACCGGCGTCGGCGCTTCGGCGACAAACGTTCCGCTGCCGCGCACGAACATCTGCGGCTGGCAGCCGGCGAGAGCGGCGACGGCAAGGAAGAGCAGCGAGCGCATGCCACAGGCGAATTGCAGCCGCTGTACCGACCCGGGTTCGCGGACTTGCGCGGGCGTCCGTGAAGCGCCGTTCTCACACCCACATCAGGAGCGTGGCGCGGTCAACTCTTCCCAGCGCACGAGCGTGGCCATCGCATCGTCGACGGAGTTGCCGCACATTTCTGGGTCCGGACGGAGCCCGATGCACGTCAAAGGGCGCTCCGGTTTGCCGAACAGCGTGCACCGCACGTCGGCCGACAGGTGCGGACAGCGCACGCCGGCCGGCTTGCCCTCGGGTAGCGCGGCGCACGGCGAGATCGACGGCGCGATACAGCACGCCCCACATCCGCTGCGGCAGTCCATCGCGCGTACCGTAGCACCTCAGTTCGGCAGGTCCTCGACGATCTTGAACCACAGCGTGCGCGGCGTGCCGCAGCGATCGCAGCGGACGTCGACGGGACGCATGCCCTGCCCCGCCGAGCGATGGTCCACGATCTTGTACCGGCCTTCGCACTGCGGGCACGTCATGCCGTGGATGCGAACTTCGATGACCGCAGACGACGGTACGGTGATCGGCCGCTCCGCCGCGCCGCCGGGCGACAGCTTCGCGAGCTTCTCGCGATCGCGAACGAGGTCGCGCACCGCGCGCTCTCGCGCTCGCCGCTCGGTACGCTCGGGTCGCTTCTTGCCCATGCTTTCGACTATGGCATCGGATGCGCGATGAAGAACTGCATCACCTGCTCGCCCCAGATGAACGCGTTCGGCGGCTGGCAGGGAATCGCGTACTGCGGCGCCGTCGGATCGGTCGTGCTGCCGACGATGCAGTGACCCTTCGCGCTCGCGAAGTCGCTCGTCGGATAGTTCTCGTACGCGTGATCGAACGTCTCGATCACCGCGTCGCCTGCGGCCCACCGGTCGTGCGTGTACTTGGCGTCCTGGTCGAGCACCGACGGCCCCGTCGCGCCGTACTTCGCGATCGCGGCGTCGCGGATGCCGACCATGTTGTTGTATCCGACCGACACGTCGGTGCGTCCCATCAGGAACACGATCGGGATGTTGCGGCTCGGCGCGCGGTTCTGCTGGAAGCACGTGGTCTCGCCAAAGCCCTGGCCGAAGCCCGCGCCCGCCGGCGCCGCCGACGCGAACAGGTCGGCGTGATCGCAGAGCAGGCGCCACGTCACGAACCCTCCGCGCGAGAAGCCCGTGACATGGATCTTCTTGGCGTCGACACGGAACACCGACGCGAACTGGTTCGTGATGTCGACGAGCGTCGCGTCGTTGCTCGAATTCCACGTCGAGCCAGGGCCACCCGGCCACGGCGGTCCCGACGGCGCGATCACGATGTAGCCGTTCTGCTCGCCGAGGTCGCGCATCTTGATGTGCGCGTCCATCAAGAGGCCGCTGCCCGTATCACCGTGGAGGACGAGGATCAGGCCGCAGCCCGGCGCCTGACACGCCGCCGGAATGCGTGCGTCGACGCGGAGGCCGCCGCACGTGTACGTATGGTCGCCGGTCGCGACGTCATCGATGCAGCCCGTCGGTGTCGGTGGCGCGGCATCGGTCGCGGGCGCTGCGTCGGGCGGATGAAATCCGCTGTCGTCGACCGCGCCGTTGTCGCAGGCGCCGAGTACGGCGAAGAGCGCGAGGGCGAAACGCACCTCGCGATTGTATCAGGGACACGTATTCATCATCGTGCCGCCCTGGATCGGGCAAACACCGCCCGGTGGCATCGCGGCCGGCGGTCCCGAGCTCGACTTGACCTTGCCCGCCAGGATGCAGCCGGTGAGTCCGATCAGGAGCAGTGCACAGATCTTCCCGTACCAGGTCGCCATACAAGCCTCCTTGATCGGATCAGCACCGCTGCGACGTAGACATGTTCGTGCTGCCCTGCATCGGGCACGTCTGCGGCGCTGGTGCTGTCTGCGCAGCCGGTGGCGGCCCCTGGTACGTCGGCTGAGCTGGCGCTTTGGACTTGCTCGACTGCGAGCTGCAAGCACTGGCTCCGATCATCAACAACAGCGCACAGAACTTCCCATACCAACTCGCCATACCTGATCTCCTTGTTCGCGCCTATCTGATCGAAGCGTGTGCATCGCCGATGCCGACGAGACACGTAGGACGCGAACGCTACGGAGACTCAGCGGCGGCGGCGACGCAGGAGCAGCGCGCCGAGCAGGCCGAACATCGCGAACGAGCCGGCGCCCGGCGCCTGGCTGCTGTCGCACGCGCAGCCCGCGTGCATGCCGCCCTCGCTCTCGCCCTCGCCGTTCGGCGGCTGACAGGATCCGTCGGTGCAGACCTCTTCGCCCGAGCACAGGCCGGAGTCGTCCTCGTCGACCTCGCCGTCGCAATCGTTGTCGTCGCCGTCGCACGTCTCGGTCGTCGGCTGCGGCGCATCGCAGGCGCCCCAGGTGCCGGCGCTGCACGTCTCGGTGCCGGCGCCGCATGCGGTCGAGCAGCTGCGCGTCACGTCCTCGTCGACCAGACCGTCGCAGTCGTTGTCGATACCGTCGCAGATCTCGGCGGACACGCTGCCGCCGATCGTGCTGAGCGCCTGGTTGAGCTCGGTCGCGTTGTCGACCTGGAAGTAGCAGTTGTTCGGCGCTGCCGGATCCTCGCTCGTGGGATCGCAGCCGGTCTTCGCGGTGCCGGCGGCGAGCGCCATCTGGTTGAGCGCGGCGGCATCGACCTCGGCGCCGAAGCCGACGATCCACGTCGTGATGCCCTTCGCGTTGAGCGCGGCGATCGCGTCGGTGCCGTCGAACCGCGTCTGCGGATCGTAGGGCACGCAGTACTGCCAGCCGTCGGTGATCAGCACGACGTGGCGCGGCCCCCGCGAGGCCTGCATCGACGGCTCGGCCGCGGCGGCCTCGAGGCTCTGCGCCATCGGCGTGTAGTTGCCCGACGTCGGCGGCGGCGCGCCGAGCGCGTTCACGATCGACGTCTTGTTGTCGAGGCTCGGGGCGACATCGAGCGAGCCGGGACCGCACTGGTTCGGCTTGGGGAACGTCATCAGGCCGAACTCGGCCTTGGTGCCGTAGGTGTCGAGGAGGTTGCCGAGCCCGCCCCGCGCGATGTCCCACTTCGTGTCGGCGCCGACCATGCCGGTCACCATCGAGCTCGACTTGTCGAGGACGACCATGACGCGAGCCGGCGAGCAGTTGTCGGCGGCGGCCGCGCGCGGCGCGAGGAGGGCGGACGTGGTGAGGAGGCTGGCGACGAGGAGGCGGGACATCGTGGTGGCCGAGCCCACGAGCAACGCCGGTGCCAGGAGTTTTCCGACGACGATCGCCGGATCTCGCGGGCTTGGCGATGGCTACTCGCGTAGCCCCCGGCGCCTCGATCAGTCGCGAACTACTGTCTGCAGACCCCAGCAATTTGCGCGAGTTGCGCAAATCATCGCGGGACCAGCTGGCGCAGCTGCCACGCCTGGAGCTGCAGGTGCCGGGTCGCCTCCTGCGCACGCGACCGCATCTGGTGGCCGGCGAACGCCGCGCCGACGACGAGCGCGATCGCGTAGATCGCGCCGACGAGGATCGTCGGACCCTCGAGCTCGCCCGACAGTGCCGGCGGATGAAACAGCACGCCCGCCGGATCGACCGTCATCGTGTGCGAGATGGCGCCGAGCCGCTCGAGGAGCAGCGGACCGCCAACGCCGCCGGCCATCAGCATGGCGATCGTCACCGGCGAGCCGAGCAGCGAGAAGCGCGGCGTGATCGCCATCGCCATCGCGAGCGATGCCCCGATACCCGGCGCGATCAGGATCGGCGAGAACAGCCGCGCGAGCGAGATCACGATCACCGTGTTTGCGAGCACGAGCATGCCCGGCTTCGGTGACTCCGCGCGCATCGCGTGGAATCCGATCACGCCGACGACGCCGAACATCGCCGCGAGGTACGGCACCACGATCGAATTCGCCGGCGCGATCCACCACAGCAGCGGCAGGAACGCGAGCGCACCGACCACCGACCAGAACCCGGCGCGCGCGACACCGCGGGCCTCGCGCACGTTCGCCGCGTGCATCTCGTCGAGCACCTCGCGCGGCGTCTCCTTGGGCGGCTCGAGCATGAGGCGTGCGACCAGCTCGGCGGCACCGCCGAGCGCCGGATCGAGCGCGAGTGCACCGGCGGCCTCGCGCATCGCGGCGCGCCGATTCTCGGGCGTGTCGCTCGCCTCGAACGCGGCGCGTGCGCGGCCGAGGTGATCGCGTGCGAGGCCGCGGCGCAGCGCGAGGTCGCGATCGCCGTCGAGAAATCGCTCGACTCGCTCGCCGAGCTCGCGCGCGGTCTGGATCCGCTCCTCGCGTGCCCTCGCGGTCGCCTGCACGCACAGCGCATCGAGCTCCGGGGCGATCTCGCGCGATGGTGCGCGCACCGATGGCCGCGCGTCGGCATCGGCGAGCGCCGCCTCCATGCCCGCGGGGCCGCGCGGATGCAGCGGCTCGCCGGCGAGGATCTCGAACAGCAGGCAGCCGAGCGTGTAGACGTCGGCGCGGCCGTCGATATCCGCTTTGCCCCGGATCTGCTCCGGTGCCATGTAGCCGGGCGTGCCGATCGCGGTGCCGACGCGCGTCGCATGCTCGCCGCTGCCGCTGCCGATATCGGCGAAGTCACCGTCCTCCTCGCCGACGATCTTCGCGACGCCCCAGTCGAGCACGTAGACCTCGCCGTAGTCGCCGAGCATGATGTTGTCGGGCTTGAGGTCGCGGTGAACGATGCCGCGCACGTGCGCGAACTCGGCCGCGAGGCAGACGTCGGCGAACGCGCGCAGCACGCGCTGCAGCGGCATGGTCTCGCCCTCCTCGAGGATCTTCGCGAGCGGCGTCCCGGTCAGCTTCTTCATCACGAAGTACGGCAGGCCATCGGAGTCGCGGCCGACCTCGTGCACTGGCACGACAGCTGGATGCTCGAGTCGCCCCTGCACCATCGCTTCGCGCAGAAAGCGCTGGATCGATCGCTCGCTCGGGTTGGCGGCGCGCATGCGCTTGATCGCCACGTCGCGCGCGACCTGCTCGTCTCGCGCAGCCATCACCTCGCCCATGCCGCCCTTGCCGATGCGTCTGCCGAGACGGTAGCGCCCACCGACGACGGCGTCCGGGCTCGGCTCCGGTCGGTCCTCACCCGCCATCTCCTCGCCGGTGATCGCGACCTTGATCGTCGGCTGCTCGGGCCGGTCTCCACCGCTCATGCCCCAACGATAACCGAACCCTTCGTACAGGACCGAGCTGCAACAATCTCTCGGACCTCTCGAGCTGCAACTGCCCGTGAACGCGCTAACGTGGGCTCGTGGGTGAGAGTCCGTTCGATCTCCTTGGTGGCGAGGCCACCGGTGCTGCCAAGATCACGTCGCTCGTCGAGAAGTTCTACGACGTGATGAGCGAGCGCGAGCCCGAGCTCGCCCGCCTCCACGTCTGCACGCCCGACGGCAAGGTCGACCGCGGCTCGCGCGATCGGTTTGCGCTGTTCCTCGTCGGCTGGCTCGGCGGCCCGCAGACGTACATCGAGACGCACGGCCACCCTCGCCTGCGCATGCGCCACGGCCGCGTGCCGGTGAACCTCGCGATGCGCGATGCGTGGCTACGCTGCATGCAGGCGGCGATGGACCACGAGCAGATCTCCGGCCCAGTCCGCGACTTCCTCGACGCGCGGTTCGCCGACGTCGCGGACTTCATGCGCAATGTCCCCGACTAGCGCCTGCACCTGCGCTTCCACATCCCGACGATCCGCGTGACTCCGACCATCGTCGTCCACGGCGGCGCTGGATGACACGCATCAATCTGCGCCTGCCTCGACGCACTGGCCCGTCGCAGCAGCCATGCAGACGCGAGCGCTGGTACGCCGGCGGACACCCGCGCTCCGCTTATTGCGCGAGCCCTGGGGCGCTCGATCAAACGAGCGGTGACGTGCAAGTGCAGGTGCAGGTGCAGGTGTTAAGGGTCCATCCGCTCGAAGTCGGCCCACACCGGCTTGTGATCCGAGCGCCCCGCCTCGACGACCGCCGCCCTCACCGGCACGAAGCGATCGTCGTGCAGGATGTGATCGAGCTGGAACCGCAGCGTGATGCCGCCGACCGGCCACTCCCACGTCCGCGTCGTACCTGCGAACGTCGCGATCGCATCCCCGAACCCGTGATCGCGCAGGAACGCGATCGCCTTGCCATCGCCTTCCTCGTTGAAGTCGCCCGCGATGATCGTCGGCAGCTTCGGATCGAGCGCGGCGTGGTGGTACTCGACCTCGCGCAGCCGATCGTCGCGCGTCGACCAGTAGCCGACGACCCAGCTGCCGTTGTTGCTCATCGGCGGTCGCAGGTGGACGTCGAGCAGCTGCACGCGGCCGAGCTTGGTATCGAGCACGATCCGCCACGCGAAGAACAGCGCACCCGTCGGCGGCGGGAGCGTCTCGATCGTCACGATCGGATAGCGCGATAGCAGGCCCATCCCTCCCGCCGGCCAGCCGATCGGATCGGCGAACTGGCGATACGGATAGTCCTCGCCGAGGCGCGTGGCGATCGCGAATTGCCACGCTTCGTTCGTCTCCTGAAGCAGGACGATGTCGGGCTTTGCACTCGCGATCGCCTCGATCGTCGACGGATCGCCGGCGATCCCGAAGTTCACGTTGTAGCTCATCACGCGCATCTGGCTCGGCGCCGGCGCGTTCGGCTGCTTGCCCATGGGCGGCGGCCGCGTGTCCCCACACGCGATCATCCCCAACACACCCAGAGCCAGGGCAGACCTCCGCACGCCCTATGGACACGCGCTCCGGAGCCAAGGTTGCTCGGGAGGCGCGATTCGCCGCTAGCGCTCTTCGCGGCGGGCAGGCGTCCACTCGAGCGCGCGGTCGGTGCGCGTCTCGAGGAAGCGGGCGAGCTTGTGGTAGTCGCTGCCGGCCTTGATGAAGCGGACCTCGGTCTTCATCGAGGTCGGATTGATCAGGTCCTTGAACGGGACGTAGTTGAGGTCGAGCTGGCCCGACACGCTGACCATGTGACCATCGAGGTTCTCCTCGACGAGCGCACGGTACGCGCCGATGCCGAGCTGGCTGCCGAGCATGACGTCGAACGCGTGCGGCGGCGCGCAGCGCGACTCGTAGCCGAGCTGCAGGCCGGTCAGTTTCTTCTTGCGGCCGAACCGCTCCTCGTAGCGCTTGGACACCATCGACGCGACGAGCTTGCCGAGGTCGAACCGGCCGAGCGGCAGGTGACCGTGCTCGTCGAGCGGGAGGTTCGCGATCGCCGAATCGGGCAGCATCTCGGCGAGGCCCTCGGCGAGGACGACGGTGCCGTAGTGCTTGTGGCGCTTCTCGCGCGCGACGATCAGGTCGACGATGCGATCGACGAGCGCCGGCAGCGAGAGGTGCTTGCCCTTGCCATCAACGGTCAGGTCACCGACGACGTCTTCGACGGCGAGCACGAGGTTCGCCTCGCCCGCGATCGCGACACCGTAGGAGAGCCAGCCGGCCTTGCGGCCCATCGTCTCGACGATGAAGTAGCTGCTCGTCGCGATCGCGTCGGCGCGGAGGTTCTGCAGCTCCTTGGCCATGACGTCGACGGCGGTGAAGAAGCCGAACGTGAAGTCGATGCCGCGGTAGTCGTTGTCGATCGTCTTCGGCAGGTGAATGACCTGGACCTTGCGCGCCTCCTTCGGGAGGTGCTTCTGGAACTCGTACATGAAGTTCGCGGTCTTCAGCGTGTCGTCGCCGCCGATCGAGATCAGCGCGTCGATCTCGAGGTCGACCATCGCGTTGTAGACGTTGCGCAGCTTCGCCGTCTTCTTCGGATCGTCGAGGTCGGCCGCCTTGTCGATGCCCTTGCCCGGGTTCGAGCGCGCGGTGCCGATGACGATGCCGCGCGTGTTGCGCAGGCCCGAGAGGTCCTTCGCATTGAAGATGCGGTAGTGCTCGTCGGGCAGGAGCCGGTGGGTGACCGGGTGGTACTCCTCGAGGTTCGAGTAGCCGTGAAAGAACCCGATGACCTCGCGGTTGTCCTCGAGAAACGAGATCGCAGCCGACGAGATCACGGCATTCGCGGCAGGGGCCGGACCGCCCGAGAACACGAGGCCTACACGCTTGATGTGGTCGCCCTTACGGCTCATGGTGGGCGCAGCCTACGCGCCTGCGCCAGAAGCGGCAACTCGGGGAAACGCCGGGGAGCGTGAGGTGAGCGCTACTTCTTCTTCGTCATGATGATGAGGTGACCGCGGAACTTGCCGTCGGGGTAGCCGAAGCGGAACGGCAGGTCGCGCTTGGGCTGCGACTTGAACAGCGCGCGGTACGCCGGCGCGATCGACTCGCCCGCCTTCATGTTCGACTTCTCGAACGCACCATGGGTCTCGTACTCGAAACCCGCAGGCGTGCCCCACTTCGGCGCCAGCCCCGTCGAGTCCGACACCATCCACTGCACGTGATCGATGATGTACTTGCGCATCGTCACGAAGTTCTCGAACGTGAGCAGGTAGCTCGCCGCCTTCGTCATCGCGGCGACGTCGCCCTTCTTCTCGAGATGCGCGAGCGCCGACGGGTCGGCCTTGAGGTGCGCGTCGTCGAGGTTCGCCATGATGTGGCGATAGGTCTGGATGTTGGTACCGCCGCTCTTCTTGAACCTGAGCTCGATGTTCGACAGCTCGGCGTTGCGCTTGCCGGTGTCCTTGATCGCGTCGATCACCGCGAGGTCGTCGTCGGTGAGGTAGTGGATGTCGCCGGTTGGCGTCAGCTTGAAGTAGCGCAGCGAGACCGGCTCGTAGCCGTACATCGCCAGCGCGGACAGGCCGAAGATCAGCTGCGTCGGCAGGTGACCGCCGCGCATCGCGCCGATCATGTTCATCGTCACCGAGAAGTTCGAGCGATAGAGCGAGCCGAGCTCCTTCGCGACGACCTGCAGCGACTGCTTGATCTCCTTCTCCGACAGCTTGCCGAGCGCGCGCGGATCGCCCGCGGGCTCGAGCGAGAGCGTCGTGATCTCGTTGGCGTCGGGATAGACCGCGAGCGCGGTCGCGAGGTCACCGCCGGCGAACGGATAGACGACGGTCTTCGGGATCGACTTCGGCACGTTCGCGTCGAAGAACGCGCGCGCCTTCGTCTGCCAGTTCTTGCGGTACTCCTCCTGCGAGCCCTTCACCGCCTTGCAGTGCGCTGCGTACGTCTCGGGCTTGATACCGGCGGGCGGCTCGCCATCGGCACACGCGCCGACCACGAGGAGCGCCTTGGCATCGGCGATGAAGTCGTGAGCCGGCTTGTCGTCGGCATGAACGCGAGCAGCAGTACCGGCGACGACCAGGAGGGCGAGCAGCAAACGCATGGCCGGAATCTGCCACAGCGTGTAGCTTCGAGGGGCATGTCGCTGCGGGTCGCTTTGGGCGTGCTGTCGATCGCGGCCGTCGTCGGCTGCAAGTCCGACAACCGCGCGGCGCCTCCCCCGCCGGAGCGGGTGCTGAAGCCAGAGCCGCCGCCCGTCGCACCGGACCCGTTCGCGGCGGCACGCAACGAGATGGTCGACCGCACGATCGTCGCCCGCGGCATCACCGACGCACGCGTGATCACGGCGATGCGGCTCACGCCGCGCGAGCAATTCGTACCACCGTCGATCCGCGACCAGGCCTACGACGACCGGCCGCTCCCGATCGGCTACGACAAGACGATCAGCCAGGCCTACATCGTCGCGCTGATGACGGAGATGGCGAAGGTGAAGCCGGGCGACCGCGTCCTCGAGATCGGGACCGGGAGCGGCTACCAGGCGGCGGTGCTCGCGGTGATGGGCGCGAAGGTCTACACGATCGAGATCGACGAGCCGCTCGCCGCGCGCACGCGCGACGTCCTCAAGCTCGCCGGCTTCGGGCGCGTGAGCCTCAAGCTCGGCGACGGCTACTTCGGCTGGGCCGACGCCGCGCCGTTCGACGAGATCATCGTGACGTGCGCGGTGCCCGATCGGCCACCGCCGGCGCTCGTCGCCCAGCTGAAGGTCGGCGGCCGCATGGTGGTGCCGCTCGGCACCGACGACCAGCACCTCGAGGTGATCACGAAGACAAGCGACGGCATCTCGCGCGAGCGGCTGATCGATGTCCGCTTCGGCCCGATGATCGGCGAGGTCGAGAAGTGATTCGCGCGCGAGCGGTAACTCCCGCAAGTGCCGATACTTACTGAGCGAACGTCAGTTGTTGCGGCGCAGCAATTGTCAGTTGACACGTCGCGTCAGTCGTCCAAGATCCTCGCGTGAAGATCAGGATCGGAATCGAAGCGCTGGGTGTGGCGGTGCCACGTCGCTACGTCGACATCGAGGACCTCGCGAGGGCGCGTGGGATCGATCCGGCGAAGTACACGCAGGGACTCGGCGCACGCGAGATGGCAGTCGCCGAGCCGGGCGAGGACACCGTCGCGCTCGCCGCGACCGCCGCACGGCGCGCGCTCGAAGGCATCGATCGCGACAGCCTCGGCATGCTCGTCGTCGGCACCGAGACCGGCGTCGATCACAGCAAGGCGGTCGCGTCGTTCGTTCACGGCCTGCTCGACCTGCCGCCGACGATGCGCGTCTACGATGCGCAGCACGCGTGCTACGGCGGCACCGCGGGCCTGATGGCCGCCGTCGAGTGGATCGCGGCGGGCTCCGGCAAGAGCGCGCTCGTCATCTGCTCCGATATCGCGCGCTATGGCGTCGCGACCGCCGGCGAGCCGACGCAGGGCGCCGGCGCGATCGCGATGGTCGTCAGTGCGAACCCGTCGATCCTCGAGCTCGACGTCGGGATCTCCGGCGCGTACAGCGCGCACGTCCACGACTTCTGGCGTCCGCTCGGTCACCGCGAGGCGCAGGTCGACGGTCACTACAGCGTGCAGTGCTACCTCGACGCGCTCGCGGGCGCGTATCGCGGCTGGAAGGAGCGCGCGATCGCACGCGAGCTCGTTCGCGGCGACGGCCTCGTCAGCGAGCGGCTCGCGCGCATCTGCTACCACGTGCCGTTCTGCAAGATGGCGCGCAAGGCCCACGTCGCGCTGCGGCGCTGCGATCTCGACGGCGACGACACCGGCGCCGACGCGAGCTTTCGCGAGCAGGTCGAGCCGTCGCTCGGGCTGTGCGCGCGCGTCGGCAACGTCTACACGGGCTCGCTGTACTTCGCGCTCGCGGGTCTGCTCGACGATCAGGCGGCGAGCCTCGTCGGCCAGCGCATCGGCCTGTTCTCGTACGGCAGCGGCTGCACGAGCGAGTTCTTCTCCGGCGTCGTCGCGCCACGCGCCGCCGAGCGAATCGCCGCGGCACGCGTCGGCGAGATCCTCGCTGCGCGCGCGCGCATCTCCGTCGACGAGTACGAGCGGATCATGGCGCTCGTCGCGCCGTTCGACGACACATCGGCGCCCGGCACGTTCCGCTTCACGGGCGTGACCGAGCATCGCCGGCAGTACACGAGCGCCTGACGCGTGCCGTACCTCGAGACTCCCTCGCTGAACGTCCACTACGAGACCGCCGGCAAGGGACGGTCGGTCGTGGTGCTGCTGCACGGCAACTTCGCGACGTCGCGCTGGTGGAAGCTCGTCCTCGCGCGCGCGCCGAAGCAGTTCACGATCTACGCGCCGACGCTGCGAGGCTTCGGCGAGACGAAGAGCCCTGCGCATGCGCGCTCGATCCACGATCTCGCCCACGATGTCCGCGCGTTCGCGCGAGGTCTCGGCGTGCGGCGGTTTCACCTCGTCGGCCACTCGCTCGGCGGCGCGGTCGCGCTGCAGTACGCGCTGTCGTGGCCGGAGACGCTGCGCGGCCTCGGTCTCGTCGCGCCGGCGCCCGGTGACGGCCTCGAGGCGATGCGCTCGCGGCCCGACTCGCTCGGTCGCCTGCTCGCGTGGACCGATCCGGCGTGGCCGACGTCGCGCATGGCGCTCGCGAGTGCGCTCGCGTGGGGGCGCATCTTCGGCGGCTACCGGCTGTCGATCGCACACGCGCTCGCGAGGATGATGCCGTCGGCGGATCCCGAGGCCGTCGGCTTCAACGCGCTCGTCGCCGATGCGGTCTCTGTCACCGATGGCGTGCTGATCGATATCTACGAGGCGCTGCGCCACTGGGACGTGCGGCCGCTCCTCGCCTCGCTCGACGTGCGCACGCGGATCCTCGCCGGCCGGCGCGATGCCCTCGTCTCGCTCGCGTCGCTCGAGGCGCTCGCCGGCGCGATGCCGCGCGCGCAGCTCGACGTCTGGGACGGCGTCGGGCACTCGCCACAGCTCGAGGATCCCGACGCGTTCGCGGCGTGGCTCGCGCACGCGACGGAGAGCCGGCTCGGTGCTGCGTGGCGCGCGCTGGTCGCGAGGCTACGAGCTACGGTCGCTTCTTCTCGACGACGTCGAAGCGCAAGCTGATCGGGTCCGTCGAGTTGAAGCCGCCGACCGAGGCGGTGCCGAGCACGAGCTCCATGTTCGGCTCGATGTTCTGCTGGATCGCGAAGAATCGATCGAGCGGGTCCGGCTTGGGATCTGTCGCGCCGGTCGGCCAGCTCTCGAGCAGCGGGTGCTCGACGTAGAGGCCGTCGGCGCCGGCCTTGATCTTGAGATCGGTGAAGTACGAGTCGGCGCCGACCTGCGAGATCGTGAACTCGACGCTGCCCGCGGCACCGAGACCCGAGATGTCGACGACGTTCACCGGGCACGGCGGCGTCGTGCACACCATCATCGGTGCCTGCATCGTGCGGATCACGTCGGCCTGCGGACGCGCGTCGCGCTCGGCGACGATCCACGAGAGGATGTCGGACGCCTGGGTCGCGTCGAGCGCCGGGCCACCGCCGGTCGCGCTGTGGTCGCCCTTCGTCAGGATGCGGCTCGACTGCGGCGCACCCATGTTGACGATCCGCGGCACGTAGCTGATGAGCGTGTCGCGCTTCATCAGATCGTCGGCGCCCGCGATGTAGCCGATGTTCGGCATCGACCCGTCGTGGCACATCGTGCACTTGCCCGAGAGGACCGGCAGGGCCTTGTCGACCCACAGGGTCTGGGCGACCTGCTCCTGGGGCGTGAGACCTTTGAGGTTTTCGCTCTCGATCTCACCGGTACAGGCGGAAAGCAAAGCGAGTGAGATGAACCCCAGGCGAACCACGGGCCGATGTTACCGCAGCCGGAGCCTCTGCTGTGCCTGACCAATTCTGACCAAAGTCGGTCCCGCCTGGCCCCACCGCCCTCGAACTGGCGAAATGCGGCCCTTGATGCCCGAGATCACGCGAAATGCAGGCCCGGAAGGCCGGCCTGATACTCTCCCCGTCGCGTGAAGTCCGGCGAAGAGCGCGAGCCGTCCGCATCCGAGGACGATCCGGATGAGACGGCGCTCGACCACCCGCCGACCGGGACCCTGATCCCCCGGAGCGGCGAGCAGACCGCGCCGACCGCGCCCCTGGACGTCCCCCCGGTTGCCAGCGACCTCGCCTGGGTCGCCGCCGGCAAGCCGCCGGCACCGAGCGCTTCAGCCAGCCGGTCGATCTCGCTGACGACCGCCGCGGATGCGATGCGCGACGAGGAGATCGAGCGCACGCGCCTGTTCATCTCGATGGGCTGGGTGATCACCGCGATCGCGATGTGCACGGTGCCGTTCGTCGACGCGCCGCGCGGCATGACGATCATGTTCATCACCGGACTCGTGATCGGGGTGATCGTCAGCGTCTTCTATCACCGGTCGTTCGCCGATCCGCTCCGGTACACCGACCGCGCGCTCGTCACGCTGTCGGTCGTCTGCATGATCAACGGCCACCTCGCGGTGCTGTTCTTCGGCACGTACTCCGGCGCGCCGATGCTCGTCGTCGTCGGTATTCACTTCGTCGCGCGCACCGAGCTACGTCACGTCGCGAGGTGGATCTTCGTCACCGCGCTCATCTGTTACGCGACGATCGCCGGCGTCATCGTCAGCGGCCTCATCGACGACCCGGGCGTGTTCGCGTCCGATCGCATCATCGGCCGCGCGCCGCTCGCCGCGGCGACCGTGTTCGTCCTCGGCACGTACGTGCTCGCCTACTACACGGCGCGGACCTTCCGCACCGCATCGCTCACGTCGATCGAGGAGCTGCAGCGCGCGACGCGCCTCGCCTCGCAACGCGAAGCATTGATGGAGGAGCTGCGCGCCGACCTCGAGCGTGCGCTGCGCGTCGGTGGCCCGGGCCGTTACACCGACCAGGTCGTCGGCAACTTCAAGCTCGGCATCGTGCTCGGCCGCGGCGCGATGGGCGAGGTCTACGAGGCCGAGCACGTCGGCACGGGCGCGCAGGCCGCGGTCAAGCTCCTCCGCCGCGAGCAGCTCGCCGATCCGACGCAGGTCGCGCGGTTCTTCCGCGAGGTCCGCGCGAGCGCCGCGCTGATCTCGCCGCACGTCGTGCGCGTGCTCGACGCATCGGTGCCCGAGGAGGCCGTGCCGTTCCTCGCGATGGAGCGCCTGCACGGCCAGACGCTCGGCGAGCTGCTCCGCCGCGAGCCTCGCCTGCCGCCCGCCGAGACGCTCGAGGTCATGCGCCACGCCGCGGCCGGCATCGACGCGGCGGCCGCCGCGGGCATCGTCCATCGCGACCTCAAGCCGCAAAATCTATTTCACACCGCCGAGGGCCTGTGGAAGATCCTCGACTTCGGCGTCGCCACGCTGCGCGGCGACAGCGGCACGCTCACGCAGGGCGAGGCGGTCGGCACGCCGTACTACATGGCGCCGGAGCAAGCGCAGGGCCTGCGCGTCGACTCGCGCGCCGACCTCTACGCGCTCGCCGCGATCGCATACCGCGCGCTCACCGGCCGCTATCCATTCACCGGTCCCGACACGCCCGCGCTCCTCTATGCGGTCGTCCATCGCATGCCGCCGCGCCCCGGCGAGCTCGCCGATCTCCATCCCGACGTCGATCGCTGGTTCGCGCTCGCACTCGCGAAGTCCCCCGACGCGCGGTTCGCGACCGGTGAGGCGTTCGTCGTCGCACTGCAGGCCGCGCTCGCCGGCGAGCTCGATCCAAAGCTGCGCCGCCGCGGCGACGCGCTGATCCGCAAGCAGCCTTGGGAGAACGCGTGAGCATCGCGTCGATCAAGAGCCTCACGCCGGCCAAGAGCATCTCCCACTCGGCGATGACGAGCGCCTCCGACGCGCTTCGCGCCGAGGAGGTCAAGCGCACGCGCGACGTCCTCCGCGTCGGCTGGCTCGTCGCGGTCAGTGCCGCCGCCGCCATCCTGATCGCACCGGGTGATCACCAGATCGCGATCCTGCTGCTCGCCTCGCTCGGCGTCGCCGTCGTCGGCAGCGTGTGGATGTACGCGCAGCTTGCCGATCCGTCGCGCTACTCGCCCGTGCGCATGAACGTGCTCGCGGTCATCGCCGTCATCTGCGGCCAGCTCGGCACGCTCTACGTCGGTGCGTTCTCCGCCGCGCCGATCGTCGTCGCGCTCGGCCTCTACTTCTTCTGCCGTACCGAGAGCCTCGCATCCGCGGTCGCGATCTACGTCATCGCCGCGGGCGCGCACGGCGTCGAGGCGACGCTCATCATCACCGGCGTCATCGACGATCCGGGCTTCTACCCGGTCGGCAAGAACGCGTCCGTGCAGGCGCAGATCGCCGGCCAGGGCCTGCTCCAGATGGCCTACGCGCTCTGCTTCTGGCTCGCGCGCGTCACGCGCAAGACCTCGCTGCGCTCGATCGAGGCCCTCCAGAAGGCGACGCGCCTCGCCGCGCAGCGCGACGTCCAGCTCGCCGAGCTCCGCCACGATCTCGATCGCGCACTCAAGGTCGGCGGTCCCGGCCGCTTCACCGGGGTCGTCATCGGCAACTGGGAGCTCGCCAACATCCTCGGCCGAGGCGCCATGGGCGAGGTCTACATCGCGAACCACACCGCGCGGCCGTCGATCGAGGCGGCGGTCAAGGTCCTCCGTCGCGAGCTCCTCGCCGATCCTCGCCACGTCGAGCGGTTCCTGCGCGAGGTCCGCGTCGCGAGCACGATCGACTCGCCCCACGTCGTCAAGGTGCTCGAGGCCTCGACGCCGAACGATGCCATCCCGTTCCTCGCGATGGAACGCCTCTCCGGTCAGACGCTCAGCAGCCTGCTCCGCAAGGGTCGCTCGCTCGGCGACACCGCGCTCGTCTCTCTCGTCACGCAGGTCGGCGGCGTGCTCGAGCTCGCACGCAAGGCGGGCATCGTCCATCGCGATCTCAAGCCGCAGAACCTGTTCCTGACGTACGACGACGTGTGGAAGGTCCTCGACTTCGGCGTCGCGCTCCTCGCCGACAGCTCGGGCACGCTCACGCGCGGCGCCGCCGTCGGCACGCCCGCGTACATGGCTCCCGAGCAGGCCAAGGGCACTGCCGTCGATCATCGCGCCGATGTCTACGCGCTCGGCGCCGTCATCTATCGCTGCGCGACCGGCCGCGCGGCCTTCGCGAAGGCCGACACGCCGACGATGCTGTTCGCCGTCGTCGAGGAGATGCCGCTGCGACCATCGGCGATCGCACAGGTCTCGCCGGAGCTCGATGCGGTCCTCCAGATCGCGCTCGCCAAGGATCGCGAGGCGCGGTTCTCGACGGCAGCCGAGCTCGTCGAAGCGTTCACCGCGGCAACCCGCGGCAGGCTCCCCGACGAGCTCCTCCGTCGCGCACACAACCTGCGGCCGTGGTCCGAGCCGCCGGTCGTCCGGCCCGCCGGTTAGCGCGTCAGGTGGACGACCGCGCCGGTCGCGAAGTCGATGCTGTACGCCTGCTCGTCGTCGAGGACGAGCGTCGCCTTGCGATCGGCGCTGAACAGCAGCTCGGCGTGCACCGAGAACGACTTGTCGACGTCATGGTCGGTGCCGGTGACCACCTTGTGGACATCGACATCGAGCACCGCCTGGCCGCCGATCGCGTCGTGGGTGTCCGTCGAGACCGCGACCGCCTCGTACGACGCATCCGCATCGATCGACAGCGACGCCTCCGCGCCCGGGCGAAAGATCGAGCGCAGCGACGAGTCGAACGAGAAGCTGCTCTGGCCATCGAACACCGCGGTGTCGGACTGGAGGCCGTCGATCGTCCAGCTGCCATCGCGCGACACCGCCGCGCTCAGGTTCGGCAGCTCGAGATCGCCGGACCACGAGACGTCGACGTCGGCGCGATCGGTCAGCGGCCCGCACGCCGGCAGACCATTGCCTTGCGCATCCTCGCAGCTGAGCGAGTAGCTGTACGCGACGCCGAACCGGTTGCCGTGAACCTCGCCGCTGCCATCGAGCGCGAAGCCGAGCGGCAGCACGCCGAGCGCGATGCTCGCCGAGTCCGACATCGCCGCGACGTCACCGCCGTTGCCGTCCGCCGCGATGGCAGACGAGATCGCTTGCGCCGTGTCGTCGTAGTCCTCCTGCAGCTTCGGTGAATCGTTCGACGACGTCGACGAGCACGCGGCTGCCGAGACGAATGTCACGGCCAGAAGAGTCGATTTCTGCATGCTGCGTGAATCAGCAAGGTGTGGACCAGGCGCGCAACTCACGTTGGTTCCACGCGTCGCAGGCGTGCGTGCGCGCTCGCGAGGCGCGATGACACGCGCGCACCGTCGAGCGTTCAGTTCAGCGGCCCACGCGAGTCGCCGTTCAGAGGTCCAACCTCTTCGATCGCATGCAGCGTCTCGATCACGCGCGCCGCGACTTCTTACCCGCCTTCGGCTTCGCGGTGCGTTTCCCGTTCGCGAGCTTCACCTTCGCCGACTTCGGTGTGTTCGACGCAACTGCCTTCGTGGGCTTCGTCGCGCCGGTCTTCTTCGCGGGCTTCGCACCCGACTTCTTCACGGCCTTCGATGTCCTCGACGCAGCTGGCTTCGTGGGCCTCGTCGCAGCCGCCTTTGTGGGCTTCGTCGCAGTTGCCGTTGTGGCCTTCGTCGTGCCGGTCTTCTTCGCGGACTTCGCGGCGCTCGCCTTCTCCTTCTTTTTCTTCGGCGGCAGCGTGACGGCGTAGTCGAACGCCTTGCCGATCCACGCGCGCAGCTCGTCCGGCTCGTCCATGATCGTCTCGGGCAGGAGCACGGTGTTCGACATCACGTGGCCCCTGCCCATCGGATCGAACGGCTCGGCACCGTCGAGCTTCATCGCCTCCGCATAGTCGGCC
>JABFXX010000455.1 GCA_013368795.1 Kofleriaceae bacterium | reverse complement strand
CCTCGGGCAACGCGACCGCCGCGCGCTCTCGGCCGGCCGCGATCGCCGCACCGATCACGCGAAATCCCGACACGTCGGGCACCTGACGCTCGTACGAGAACACGAGCCGATTGACGCCCGCGCGCACCGCCCCGGCCGGCAGCGCGATCGCCGAGCTCGCGGTCCCACCCGATGGCCGCCGCAGATGGCTCGCATCTGCGCCGAGGTCGATCGGTGTGCCGCCGTTGATCGAGACGAACGCGGCGTTTGCGGCAACGACGTTCGAGACCACCAGCTCGAGCGCGACTTCGCGCTCCTCGGCGATCACGCGCGGGACGTCGATCGTCGCGGCGACGGCCACACCCGGCGCGCCGAGCACCTCGATGGGCAACGTCGTCGCGTCAGGGATGTCGTCGACCGGCGGTCCCTCGTCGGTGCACGCGGCGGCCACCACCAGTGTGAGGATGGCCAGGCGCGACACGACAGGAGGCTAATCACTGCCGCGCGACACCGGAGCAAATACGATCGGCCATTGCGAGCGCTGCGTGTCCGACCTCTGGCTACCGCGTTGCGCTCGCGAGCCTGGTCGGGTAGACGTCTATCGCGCGATGGGAACCGTCGAGTCATCAGATACCTGAGCCGCAACAACACGCTCTTTGTTGTTGCGGCGTCCCGTCGATCCTCGATTTCGATCGCTGACGAGTAGACGCCGCCGGATTGTTTTCATTCCAGCGGAGTTTCGTCATGTCCAATACACGCCCGATATGGGGCTATGCGCTGCCGTCGGCATTGCTGCTGATGGCTCCCTTCGATGTTCTCGCCTCGCTGGCGATGGATATCTATCTCCCCGTCGTGCCGGCGATGCCCGATGCGCTGCACACGACTCCTTCCATCATCCAGCTGACCCTCAGCCTCTACATGGTCGTGCTCGGTGTCGGGCAGATCGTCTTCGGCCCGATCTCCGATCGCATCGGACGTCGGCCGGTACTGCTCGCCGGTGCGATTCTCTTCGCGGCTGCCTCCGCGGGCGCGGCAGTCTCCTCGGCCGCCCTGCCCTTCGTCGGCCTCCGCCTCGTCCAGGCCATCGGTGCATCCGCGATGCTGGTCGCAACATTCGCGACCGTTCGCGACGTCTACGCCGATCGCCCCGACGGCACCGTCATCTACGGCCTGTTCAGCTCGATCCTGGCGTTCGTGCCGGCGCTAGGACCGATCGCGGGCGCGCTCCTCGCCAGGACCTTTGGCTGGCGCGCGATCTTCCTCGCGCTCGCCGTGCTCGCAACGCCGGCCATCGTGCACGCCGCGCTGCGGTGGCCCGAGACCCGGCCGACGAGCCCGAAGGCCCGCAAGTCGGTATTGCCGATCTTCGGCAGCCTGGCGTTCTGGATCTACACGCTCGCCTTCGCAGCCGCGATGGGAACCTTCTTCGTGTTCTTCTCGACGGCGCCACGCGTGCTCGTGGGACGAGCCGGCTACTCGGAGCTGGAGTTCAGCGTCGCATTCGCGAGTGTCGCGCTCGTGATGGTCGCGGTGACTCGCTTCGCCAGGGTCTTCGTCGGCCGGTGGGGTGTCGCGGGAAGCGCGGCGCGCGGCATGGGCTTGCTCCTGTGCGGTGTCGCGCTGCTCGTCGTCGGCGAAGTCCTCGAGGCGCCCGCGTTCGTCGGCTTCATCGTGCCGATGTGGGTCATGGCGATAGGCATCGTCTTGACGGTATCGGTCACCGCCAATGGCGCGCTCGGAAAATTCGGCGACATCGCAGGATCTGCGGTCGCCTTCTACTTCTGCACGCAGAGCCTGATCGTGGGTCTGCTCGGCACCCTGGCCGTGACGATGTTGCCCGCCGACAGTGCGTGGCCGTTGATCGGTTACTCGGCTGCAATGGCCGCGCTGGTTCTGATCGGGTTGGCGTTGCTGCGAACACCGAGCGTTGCCAACTCGACGTAGACCTCGGCTGGGTCGTTGTACATCGCGGCGTTTCATCTGTAAGCCGCCGCGGCCCCGCTCGTGCATCGCTATGTCTGCAGCCATGACGAAGTTGCGCGAGCTCTTCCGCTGGGTCTTCAACCCGCCGACGGCGGGACCGAAGGCCACGCTCCTGATCCGCCTGATGACCGGCAGCGTGTTTCTCTGGGAGGGAATCCTCAAGTTCGTATTCCCGAGCCTGGGCGTCGTCCGGTTCACGAAGCTCGGGATGCCATGGCCGGAACTGACGGCGACCTTCGTTGGCTGCCTCGAGATCATCGGCGGCGCGTCCCTCATCCTCGGGCTCGCAACGCGCTTCTTCGCGATCGCGTTCATCATCGAGATGATCGTCGCGATCCTGTCGACCAAGATTCCGATCTACCAGAACACGAACCCTCTACCGGCCGCGCCGGCCCCGCCAACGCACGGGCTTGCGGCAGCTCTGCATGACGGTCGCACCGATCTTGCTCAGCTCCTGACGTCGATCTTCTTGTTGATCGTCGGGCCGGGGCCGTGGTCGGTCGACGCGCTGATCAAGAAACATCGTCACCACGCCGAGCCAGCCCTCGACACCGCTCATCCGGTCGCGTGACGCAGCACCTCCGTCGGCAGAGTCCTCGGAGCGCCCACGTTCATCGGCTTCGTCGGGTAACGTGGTCGTCTTCTTCGTCACGAAGGCTGGATGCGTCGAGGAGCAACAGGCCTGAGGCGCCGGCAAGTCCCCAGCAACCGCATCCGCATCAGTGGCTTCGCACGGGACTGAAGCTCTCGCGAGCTCGAGCAGGCTCTCCGTGGGGTTTACACCGCGATCACGGCTGGGCGACGATGTCAGGCTACGAATGAAGGTTGTCCCGTTCCGCTGTCCGAATTGCGGCGCACAGGCGCAACCGTCCACCGCCGCTGTGCTGCGCTGCGAGTACTGCGGTGTGGCGTCGCGCGTGCAGCGCACCACGGTGATGCCGCCGGCACCGGTGCCGCCTCGGTTGGCGCACGAGCACGCCGCGCATCCGGCGCCGCGCGCGTCCCAGTCGGCCGGTGTGATGCTCGCAGTGACCGGTGGGTGCGTCGCCGCTGTGGTCGCGGGGGCGATCGCGTTCACGACACTTCGAACCGATCGTGAGGTGGCGCGACTCACGGCCGGCGAGCCTGCGACACAGGCCGGCCCCCGCAAGCGCGGGTGGCAGGCCACCGCGCCGATCCTCGCCGACCTCACCGGCGATGCCGTGCAGGACATCGTCGGG
>JABFXX010000080.1 GCA_013368795.1 Kofleriaceae bacterium | reverse complement strand
GACTGCGACGTCGTCGAGGGCGCGCTGCCCGCCGAGCTCGACGGCGTGTACCTGCGCAACACCGAGAACCCGGTGATGCCATCGATCGGCCGCTACCACCCGTTCGACGGCGACGCGATGGTTCACGCGATGCGGTTTCGCGGCGGCACGGCGAGCTACCGCAATCGGTTCGTGCGGACGGCGGGCCTCGCGGCCGAGCTCGAGGCGGGTGCGCCGCAATGGGCGGGCATCATCGAGTCGCCCGCGAAGTCGTTGCGCGACGGCTGGGGCGCGCGCACGCGCATGAAGGACGCGTCATCGACGGACGTGATCGTCCACGCGGGCCGCGCGCTGACCACGTTCTACCAGTGCGGCGATGCATATCAGCTCGACCCGGTATCGCTCGCGCAGCACGGGCCCGCGCCGTGGGCACCGAAGGCGGGCGTCTCTGCCCACCCGAAGCTCGATCCCGCGACCGGCGAGCTGATCTACTTCGGCTACGGCACCGAGGCACCGTACCTCTGGGTCGGCATCCTCGACGCGAACGGCACGCGCACGCATCACGTCGACGTCCCGCTGCCCGGGCCGCGGCTGCCGCACGACATCGCGTTCACCGAGCACTACGTGATCGTCAACGACCTGCCGCTGTTCTGGGACGCGGAGGGACTCGCGAAGGGCGTGTATCGACCGCGCTGGCGGCCGGATCTGCCGACGAGGTTTGGCGTCGTGCCGCGCGCGGGTGGCGAGGTGCGCTGGTTCGATGCCGCGCCGACGTACGTGCTGCACTGGATCAACGCGTACGAGGACGGCAACACGATCGTGCTCGACGGCTACTTTCAGGAGGACCCGATGCCGCGGCCGGATCCCGCCGACGGCGTTTATGGCCCGCTGAAGAAGATGGTCGACCTCCACTCGATGAAGGCGCGGCCGCATCGCTGGCGCCTCGACCTCGCGACGGGCAGGTGCAGCGAGGAGCGCCTGTTCGACGCGATCAGCGAGTTCCCGTCGATCCACCACGCCGCGCCGGGGCGTCGCTATCGCTACAACTGGGCGATGACCGCGAAGCCGGGCTGGTTCCTGTTCGACGGCATCCTGCGCACGGACCTCGAGACGGGCGCCGAGCAGCGGTTCGCGTATCCCGACGGCGTGTACGCGAGCGAGGCACCGATGGCACCGCGGCCCGGCGCGACGGCGGAGGATGACGGCTGGCTCGTCACGTTTGTCACCGACATGAACCGCGACCGCAGCGAGTGCCACGTGTTCGATGCCGCGCGGATCGGTGATGGGCCGATCGCGAAGGTCGCGTTGCCCGAGCGCATCTCGAGCGGCACCCACGCGTGCTGGGCGCCGGCGGCTGCGCTCAGCCGAAGCGGCCGGTGATGTAGTTCTCGGTCCGCTCGTCGCGAGGGTTCGAGAAGATCTTCGCGGTGGCGTCGTACTCGACGAGCAGGCCGCTGCGCTGATCCGACTTCGGGTCGAGCTGGGCGGTGAAGAACGCGGTGCGGTCGCTCGTGCGCGCGGCCTGCTGCATGTTGTGCGTGACGATCACGATCGTGTACGTCCGCTTGAGCTCGCGCATCAGCTCCTCGATGCGCGCGGTGGCGATCGGATCGAGCGCGCTGCACGGCTCGTCCATCAGCACGACCTCGGGCTCGACCGCGATCGTGCGCGCGATGCAGAGGCGCTGCTGCTGGCCACCCGACATGCCGAGCGCCGAGTTCTTGAGGCGATCTTTGACCTCGTCCCACAGCGCGGCGGCGCGGAGCGACTTCTCGACGATCTCGTCGAGCTTGCGGCGATCGCGCACGCCGTTGATGCGAGGACCGAACGCGATGTTGTCGTAGATGCTTTTCGGGAACGGGTTCGGCTTCTGGAACACCATGCCGATGCGGCGACGCACCTCGGTCGCCGACACGTCGTGGCCGTAGAGGTCGACGCCGTGGTAGGTGAGCTTGCCCTCGACGCGCGCGCCGGGGATGAGGTCGTTCATCCGGTTGAGACAGCGGAGGACCGTCGTCTTGCCGCAGCCGGAGGGGCCGATGAACGCCGTGATCTGGTTCTTCTGGATCTTCAGCGACACGTCGTGGACGGCGCGGAACGAGCCATAGAACACCTGGAGGTCGTCGAGCTCGAACACCGTCGGTGCGTCGTCGATGTTCACCATGCTCGACGAGCTGGTGCGGACGGGGACGGTCGGCCTGGTGGTGGTCACGCGGGGTTCGATGACTGCGGTTTCCATGTGCTCCTCCTGGGACGACAAAAGCTCACCTCTTGGTCCCGAGACGGGCCGTGAACAGACGGGCGACGAGCGTGAGCAGGAACGTGAGACCGACGAGCGTCAGCGCGGCGCCCCACGCGCGATCCTGGGCTGCGACGAATGATGACGTCGCGTTGCCGAAGATCTGGACCGAGAGCGCCGTGTTTGCCTCGGAGAAGAAGTGCGGGTTCATCGTGGTCGCCGCGCCGACGGCAAACATCAGCGGCGCGGTCTCGCCGGCCGCACGCGCGATCGCGAGCAGCGAGCCCGACACGATGCCGGGCAGGGCGGCGGGGAGCACGACCGTGAGGATCACGCGGCTCTTGCTCGCGCCGAGCGCGAACGCGCCCTCGCGGAGCTGGTTCGGTACGAGCTTCAGCATCTGCTCGGTCGAGCTGATGACGACCGGCAACATCAGGCAGGCGAGGGCGAGCGCGCCGCCGAATGCCGAGTAGCCAAAGCGCACGGTCCACGTGATGTAGATGAACAGGCCCATCACGACCGACGGCACGCCGGTCATGACCATCGTCATGAACCGCACCGCGCGTGCGAACTGGGTCTGGCCGCCGTACTCGTTGAGGTAGATCGCGCCGAGGATGCCGAGCGGCACCGCGATCACGGTCGCGCCACCGGTGACGAGCAGCGTGCCGACGATCGCCGAGCGCATGCCGGGGCCAGCCTTGCGCGAGATCAGCGGGACGTCGGTGGAGAAGAAGTCGGGGAATGCCTTGAACGCGATCCCGGCACCTTTGGAGATGACCGAGTAGATGACCATCGCGAGCGGGATCGCGACCGCGACCACGCACAGGCCCATCAGCACCGACATGATCACCGACTTGGTGCGGCGCCACGTCGGTCTCGGGCGGAGGTCGATGATGGTACGCAGCTCCTTCATGCCTTACCTCGGCTGCGCGCCATCGAACGACGAACGATCGCGGTCGCGACGAGGTTGACCGCGATCGTGATGAGGAACAGCACGACCGCGAGCGCGATCAGCGCCGACTTGTGCATCGCATCGGCCTCGCCCCATTCGTTCGCGATCACGGCCGGCATCGAGTTGCCCGCCTTGAACGCATCGAGCGTGACCTGACCGAGCGCGGAGCCGATGACGAGCGCGGCGGCGATCGTCTCGCCCATCGCGCGGCCGAGGCCGAGCATCACCGCGCCGACGAGGCCGCCCTTGCTGTGCGGCCACACCGAGCCCCAGATCATCTCCCAGCGCGTGGCGCCGAGCGCGAGCGCGGCTTCCTTCTCGCCGGGCGGCGTCGTCTCGATCACCTCGCGCGCGAGCGACGTGATGATCGGCGTGATCATGATCGCGAGGATGACGCCCGCGGTGAGGAACGACCGGCCGAGGATCGGCGAGAGCACGAGAATGCCCCACAGACCGAACACGACCGACGGAATGACCGCGAGGAGGTCGAGCACGTAGACCAGCGGCCTGCGCAGCCGCATCGGCGCGATCTGCGTGATGAACAGCGCGACGCCGAGGCTGACGGGCACCGCGAGTGTGACCGCGATGAACGCGGTGTAGACCGTGCCCCAGATGAACGGCAGCGCGCCGAACAGCGTGTTCGCGGGCGACCACCTCTTCGAGGTGAAGAAGTCGAGACCCATGTGGTCGAGCACGGGGAACGCCCGGCTCGACATCACGACCGCGATCAGCGCGAGGATCACCAGGACAGCGGCAGCCGCGCCGATGGCGATCCACCGGAAGGCCGTATCTGCAGTCCTGCGTTTACCTCGCAGCATGGATTAACCCGAGATCTTGTCGAGCTGCGCGACGGCCTTGTCGGCGAGCGACTTCGGCAGCGGCGCGAAGTCGAGCGGGGGGAGCAGCTGCTGGGCGTCGGTGAGCATGTACTTGAGGTACGCCTTGAGCGCGTCGCCCTTCGCCTTGTCCGCCTGCTTCGCGTAGACGATGACCCACGACTGGTAGGTGATCGGGTACGCGGCATCGCCCTTCGCGTTGAGCGCCGAGAACGTCAGGTTGTCCTTGACCTCGATGCCGTCGCCGGCGGCCGACGCCGACTCCGCGGTCGGCTCGACGTACTTGCCGGCGCTGTTCTTGATGCTCGCGTACTTGAGGCCCGACGCCTTCGCGTCCGAGAGGTCGACGTAGCCGATCGCGCCGGCGGTCGACTTGACGATCTGCGCGACGCCGCCGTTGCCCTGACCGGCCTGCGTGTCGGCCGGCCACTCGACGGTCGAGCCGCTCTTCAGCTTCCACGCGCCGGCCGACGCACCGTCGAGATACTTGGTGAAGTTGTCGGTCGTGCCCGAGCCATCCGCGCGGTGGACGACGACGATGTCGCTCGCCGGCAGCTTCGCGCCCGGATTGTCGGCGGCGATCGCCGGATCGTTCCACTTCGTGATCTCGCGCTGGAACACCTTCGCGAGCGTCTCCGGCGAGAGCTGGAGCTTGTCGACGCCGTCGACGTTGTACGTGATGCTGATCGCGCCGAGGAGGATCGGGAAGTAGAGGACGTCGCCGCCCTTGTTCTTGCCGAGGTCCGCGTCCTTGTACGCCGAGTCGGAACCGGCGAAGTCGGTGACCATGTCGGCGAGGTCCTGGCGGCCCTTACCCGAGCCGCCGCCGCCGTAGTTGATCTTGACGTTCGAGTGCGCCTTCGTGAACGCCGCGATCGCCTCTTCCTGGAACGCCTTCTGGAACGTCGAGCCGCTCGCGTTGAGCGTCACTTCACCGCCCGGAGCGGCACCGCCACCGGCCGGCGCCTCTTCCTTCTTCTTGCCGCAGCCCGCGAAGGCCAGGGCGAACGTGCCCAGGAGCGCAATCCAAGTCTTCATGCCCGAACGCTAGTAAGCGGATGCGTCGAGCCAGCGGCACCAATGTGACGGGACGGTGACGAGATCTGCTCCGACCTCGTTCTGCCTCAGTTCGCCGATTTCGGCGGCGGGCGGTGGCGCACGTCCTGTGCTTTCACCATGTACACGACCTCCTCGGCGAGGTTCTTCGTGTGGTCGCCGATCCGCTCGAGGTAGCGACAGACCGACGTAAGTGGAAGCACGCGCGTGACTGTCGCAGGGTCCGCCGCGACATGTGCGAGAAGCTCCGCAAACAGGCTCGCGTTGCGCTTGTCGATCTCGCGATCGGCCTGGATGACGGTAGCGGCGCGGTCGGCGTCCTTCGCGACGAAGCTATCGAGCGCCGCGCGCAGGTTTCTGTGCACGAGCTGGCTCAGCTGCGCGAGGTCCGGGATGCCCTCGAGCGGCGGAAGGCGCGACAGTTCGAGCGCGCGCTTGGCGATGCCGGCAGCGTTATCGCCGATGCGCTCGAGGTCGGTGACGAACTTCAGCGACATCGTGATGAACCGAAGGTCCGAGGCTACCGGCTGGCGCGTCGCGAGGATCTGCAGCGCGAGCTCGTCGATCTCGCTCTCGTCGCGATCGATCGCTTCGTCGTTTGCGATGACCTTGCGCGCGACATCGTCGTCGCGATCGATCAGCGCCTGCATGGCCAGCGTGATCTGCTGCTCGCAGCGCCCGCCCATCGCACACAGCCGCTCTCGCAGCGTGCGCAGCTCCGTCTCGAAATCCTTGCTGGTGTGTGTGGTCATCATGCTGCCGCCGTGGAGGTAGAGGCCTTCGGGAGACGCAACCAGAAGATACTGCCGCGTGGCGAGTTTGGCTCGACTCCGACCTGTCCACCCATGCTTTCGACCAGGTGTTTGACGATCGAAAGTCCGAGCCCGGTGCCACCGGCCTCGCGCCAGCGGCTCGAATCGGCGCGGTAGAACCGCTCGAACACGCGCTCGCGGTGCTTGTCGGCGATCCCCGGACCATCGTCTCGCACTTCGATGCGGACCGCATCTCCGAGCTCGCGAGCCGCGACCCACACATGGCCGTCGGCGGGGGTGTACTTCACGCCGTTGTCGATGAGGTTGACCAGAATCTGGTCGAGCGCCTTGGGATCGGCGCGGACCACGAGAGTCTCGGGGATCGAAACGTTGACGGTGACGTTGCGCTTTTGCGCGTTCGTCTCGATCGCGCTGAGCGACTGCTCGGTGACCGACTTCACGGCGACGTTCGAGACGTCGAGGCGGTACTGGCCGGCGTCGAGACGCGACAGATCGAGCAGGTCGGCGATGAGGCGCGCGAGCCGCTCGGCATTGCGGTGCAGGCCGTCCATCAGCCTCGGCGCCATCTGCGGATCGTCCTTCGCACCCGCGATCAGGGTCTCCGCATTCGCGCGGATCACGGCGACAGGCGTACGGAGCTCGTGCGAGACGTTCGCGATGAAGTCGCGGCGAACCGTCTCAAGCCGGCGCACGTTCGTCACGTCTTCGAGCAGAAGGACCCGGCCGGCGCGACCCCAGGTGCGAGCGGCGCGGACGAGCGTGCGCGGACCGTTCGGCAGCTGGACCTCGGCGCTGGCGTCCTCGGGATGTTCGACGAGCGCGTGCAGCTCGGGCACGCGAACGAACTCGAGCAGCGGCTCGCCGACGAGCGAGCTCTGCACGCCGAGCATCCTGCGCGCGGCATCGTTGAGCAGCTCGATCCTGTGCTCGCCGTCGATCGCGATCACGCCGTGCGTGAGGAGGTCGGCGACCGATGCGAGCAGCGTGCGCTCGTGATGGAGCGCGTTGCGGCTGCGGTCTGCATCCTCGGCGAGCGCATTGATCCACTCGCCGAGCACGCGCAGCTCGCCGGCCGCAGATGCGATCGGTACGCGGCGCGACGGTTCGCGGACCACATCGTGAGCGGCCTCCGCAAGGCGATGAATGCGGTGGCGCATGACCCCGATCGTGACGAGCGCGGTCGAGATGACCAGGCCAATCGCGATCAAGGCGAACGTCACGCGTCGGCCTCTTCTGGATCGCTCTTGAAGCGATACCCGACGCCGCGCAGCGTCTCGATGTACTGACCGGCCTCGCCGAGCTTCTCGCGCAGACGCTTGACGTGCGTGTCGACGGTGCGGGTCGTGACGTCCGCATCGATGCCCCACACGTCGCTGAGCAGCGCGTCGCGCGTCTGCACGCGGCCGCGGCGCGACATGAACGCGTGCAGCAGGCGGAACTCGAGCGCAGTCAGCGCGATCTCGTCCTTGTCGACCCACGCACGGTGCGCGTCGCGATCGATCTCGAGACGGCCGAAGCGGATCAACGACGGCTCGCCTTCGGCGCGCTGCGTGCGATGACGGAGTTGTGCGCGGATCCGCAGGATCAGCTCGCGCACGCTATAGGGCTTGACGACGTAGTCGTCCGCGCCGACCTCGAAGCCAACGACGCGATCGATCTCCTCGCCCTTCGCCGTGCACATGATCACCGGAACGTCGCGCGTGCGATCCTGCTCGCGCAGACGCCGGCAGATCTCTGTGCCTGCCAGGTCTGGGAGCATGAGGTCGAGGACGATCACATCCGGAACCGGATCTGTCGTCGCCGACGTCAGCCCCTGACGGCCGCTGTGCGCGACGCGTACCTGGAAGCCCTCGGACCGCAGGTTGTATTCGAGCGTAGTCGCGAGATCGACCTCGTCTTCGATCACCAGGACCAGACCGCTCATATGTCCGAGCCTTAGCATGGCATCGGTGACAGTTGTGTGACGGCCTCGTGGCCCTCGGGAAACGTTGGTTTTCCTGTATGGTGCCCACGGTATGGATCTCGCTGATGTAATGCCTGAATGGCTGCGGGGTGTTGGTCCCGGCGGCCTCGAGGTCTGGCAGTGGATCGGGATCGTCGCCGTCCTCGTCGTCGCGATCATTCTTGGCCGGCTGGGCGCGTGGATTCTCACGTACATCGGGTCGAAGCTGACCGGCCGCACCGAGACCTCGTTCGATGACGATCTCGTGCGTCGCCTGCGTTCGCCGATCCGCATGGTGATCGCGACCGGCATCGCGCGGCTCGCAGTCGTGCCGCTCGATCTGCCGGCGAAGGCGAACGGCATCGCGCTCCAGATACTCGTGACGCTGTTCGCGCTCGCGCTCGTGTGGGGCGCGCTGCGCGCGATCGACGTCATGCACACGCATCTCACGACCGCGCAGTGGGCGCGGACGCGGCCGAGCTCGCGCGCGCTGCTGTCGCTCGTGTCTCGCGTCGCGAAGGTGCTCGTGATCGTGATCGCGGGCATCAGCTTCATGAGCGGGCTCGGCCTGCCGGTCGCGAGCCTCCTCGCGGGTCTCGGCATCGGCGGTATCGCGCTCGCGTTCGGCGCGCAGAAGACGGTCGAGAACCTGTTCGGCGCGGTCTCGATCGGCGTCGACCAGCCGTTTCGCGAGGGCGATTTCGTCCGTGTCGAAGCGGACGTGATGGGCACGATCGAGACCGTCGGTCTGCGCTCGACACGTATCCGCACTCTCGACCGCACGGTCGTATCGCTGCCCAACGGCCGCTTGGCCGACATGCGCATCGAGACGTTCGCGCCGCGCGATCGGATCCGCTACACGACCGTGCTCAGCCTCATGTACGGCACGACCGCCGCGCAGATGCGGGAGGTCCTCGCCGGCGTCGAGGGGCTCGTTCGTGGCCATGCCGGCGTCTGGAAGGACGACATCGTCGTCCGCTTCATGGGGTTTGGGGTCTCGTCGCTCGACATCGAGATCATTTGCTTCTTCAGCACGGCGGATATGGGGACGTTTCGCACCTGGAAGCAGGAGATCCTGCTCGGGATCATGGACGTCATCGAGCGCGCAGGCACAGCGCTCGCGGTGCCCAAGCGGACTGTGGCGGTGATCGACGACCGGCCGCCTGCTTAGTGCTACAACGCCCCGCCTCATGTTGACCGGTAAGCAGCGACGACACCTCCGCGCCCTCGCGCACGACCTCAAGCCGATCGTGCAGGTCGGCAAGGGCGGCATCGACGAGGGCCTGATCAAGGCCGTCGATCAGGCGCTCGCCGATCACGAGCTCATCAAGGTGAAGGTCGGCGAGAACGCCGATCTCGACCGCCACGAGGCCGCCGATCAGCTCGCGGCCGAGACGCACGCCGAGGTCGCCCAGGTCCTCGGCTTCACCGTGCTCCTGTATCGGCCGGATCCCGAGGATCCGAAGATCGAGCTGCCGAAGGCGAAAAAGGGCGAGCCCGTCGAGCAGGACGACGAAGACGAGGACTAGCGCCGGCGCCGCACGAGGCTGACGAGGCCGACGAGGCCGAGCGCGAACAGCGCGCCCGCCTGGCCCGAGCCCGCGGAGCAGCCGCCGACGATGTTGCCGTTGTCGAGCTCGTCCTGATCGCCGTCGCCCGTCCCGGTGCCGGACCCCGAGCCGGTATCCGGCGCAGCGCCCTTCTTGACGGTGACGGTGCGGGTCTCGCTCTTGATGTTCTTGCCGTCGCTGATCTCGACGACGACCGTGTGCTGACCCTCGGTGATCGTCGCGCTCGTCGTGAACACGAACGGGCCCGCGCCGGTCTGCGTGTCGACCTGCGTGCCGTCGATCTTCAGCGTCGCGCCGGCGACCGCGAGGTTATCGGTGCCCGTCGCGCGGACCTCGAAGCCGGGCGGCACCGTCGCGTTGTCCGACGGCGAGCTCCAGGCCATCTCGGGCGAGACCGCGTCGGCGATGCCGAGGCGCTCCTTGAGCAGCGCGACCGAGTTCTGGTTCGCGCGGCACACCGAGCCGTTGATGCCGCACTGGCGCGTGGTGCTCTCGCCGCACGACGCGGCCTGATCCTGGAACGCGCGGTTGCCGTTGTACTGGAGGTACGTCATCGGGTCCGACGCGAGGAGCTCGTGATCGAGCCCGTAGCTGTGCGCGACCTCCTGCGCCATGATCTCGCACGCCTCGCGTGGCGTCATCTGGAACGCGCCGGTGAACGTGAACACGATCGAGTTCTCGATGATCGAGCAGTCGAGCGTGAACGGCGACACGCCGGCGACGTTGTTCGGCATGCCGACCTGGGTCGGCGAGCCGCCGAACACGGCCTCCATGTGCGGCACGTTGCCCGGATCGGTATCGACGATCTGGACGTCGAAGCGCGAGAACAGATCGCGCATGCACGACACCGTCGTCTGCCAGTTCGCCGCGCTGACGTTCCACGCCGGGATCGACGTTGCCTGCGTGACGATCGTCGACTTGTTCGTGCGCGCGTCGTTGTCGCCCGGCGTCAGCGTGACGCCGCTCTTGTTGAGATAGATGATCCTGCTCTGCGCGAATGCGATCGGCGCGACGGCGTCAGTCGCCTGCAGCTCGCCGGTCGCTTCGGGCTTCGCGGGCAGCACCTGACGCGCCATCACGATGCCGTCCACGCGGGTCTCGCCCACGTAGCCGAACATCGGGGCATCGCCCGCGCGGTCGATCCGGTGACGGACCACGTCCGCGGAAGCGAGCGAGGGTCCCAGGAGCAGGGCGCCGACCACGAATGCGCGAAGCTTCATGGACGCCACAAAGATCACGGACCGTGCCAGCTGGGGACGGTTGACCCTAGTTGGCTAACCACGCGGGATGACTCGACCTGATCCGTACCGGGGTAAGTTTTCGCGGCCGCTCTACGGCCCGAGCCGGGGGTCGCACTGGGGGTGGCGGCGACCGGACACCCGGTCTGCCGCCCGCGGGCGAGCGCCTCGCTCCGGACCGTCACGCCCGGCAGGCGGCTTCGATGTCCTCGATCGACTTCGGGCACGCGGCCGTGAGGACCTCGTGACCATTGGCGGTGACGAGGACGTCGTCTTCGATCCGGACGCCGATCCCGCGCAGCGCGTCCGGCACGTCGGGTGCGTCGTGCGCGATGTAGAGGCCGGGCTCGACCGTGATGACCATGCCAGGCTCGAGTGGGCGTGCCTTGCCGCCCTGCGTGTACGCGCCGACGTCGTGAACGTCGAGGCCGAGCCAGTGCGACGTGCCGTGCATGTAGAACTTGCGATAGCTCTGGTCGGCGACGCGCTCGTCGGCGGTTCCCGACAGAAGACCGAGCGCGATCATGCCCTCGGTCAGCTTCTTCACGCAGTGGTTGTGGATGTCGTCGAGCGTGATGCCGGGCTTCACCATCGCGACCGCCTCGATCTGGCAGTCGAGCACGATCTTGTAGACGCGGCGCTGGGCGTCGGTGAAGCGGCCGTTCGCGGGCCACGTCCGCGTGATGTCGGCGGTGTAGTGGTTGTACTCGCAGCCTGCATCGACGAGCACGAGGTCGCCATCGGCGATCGCGCAGCGATTCTCGATGTAGTGGAGGATCGTCGCGTTCTCGCCGGCGCCGACGATCGTCGCGTAGCCAGGGCCCTCGCTGCCGTTCTTGCGGAACGTGTAATTGATGAGCGCCTCGAGCTCGTGCTCGAAGCTGCCGGGCTTGCCGGCGCGCATCGCGGCGACGTGCGCGTCGCTCGAGATCGCGGCCGCCTTGCGCATCGCGGTCAGCTCCTCGGGGCGCTTGTGGAGGCGCAGCTCGTGGAGCGCGAGGCGCGGATCGACGACGGCGCGCGGCGGACGCTTGCCGCGCTTCTCGGTCTTGCGCAGGCGCGCGATCGTGTGCGTGACGAGCAGGTCCATCTCGTCGTCGAGACCGAGGCTGTAATGAAGCTCCTCGCTGTTCGCGATCAGCTCGCCGAGCTTGCTCGCGAGCTCCGCTGCGGGATACGCGGCATCGGCGCCATAGCGCGCCTTCGCGCCCTCGATGCCCGCGCGGCGGCCATCCCACGTCTCCATCTCCGGATCGCGGGGACGCACGAACATGATGACGCGCTCGGTGTCGTGACCGGGACGGAGCACGAGCGTGGTCTCCGGCTCGACGAAGCCGGTGAGATAGACGAGATCGGAGACCTGGCGGAACAGGTGATACG
This sequence comes from Kofleriaceae bacterium, assembly GCA_013368795.1. Lineage (GTDB taxonomy): Bacteria > Myxococcota_A > Polyangia > Haliangiales > Haliangiaceae > JABFXX01. The sequence goes on along the minus strand of JABFXX010000080.1, from coordinate 1,515 downwards.
AATCGCCGTTGCGCAGCCGCTCGGGCAGAGAGCGCACGATCGCGACACCGGTCTTGCCGATGGCCTGCATGTACGCGTCGCGTCTCGCTGCGAAAACTGCCGGGTCGAACATCCGGCAGGTATACCGCGCGCGAACAGCCAGAGTAGGCTCAACGAAGCGGAACGAGCGAGGTCGCCGCCACGGCCGCTGCCTGGAACAGCACCTCGACGCGCGGCTCGCTGGCCTGCGCGCGCACGACGACCGTCTCGTCGTCGCGCAGCGGGACCGCGTAGAAGATCTGGCGCCAGCGCTTGCCGTCGAGCTCGTACGCGCACTCGGTGTACGCGATGTCGTCGTCGGTCTTGCCCTGATCGACGACGCGCTGATACGGCGCCGGATTGATCACGACATCGTCTGCCGGCACGGGGCGCGGCAAGAACGAGATGAACTCGTCGCGGCCGCCCGGTGCGTGAAGCTCGAAGAACGGATCGTTGGCGCCTGCCGATGCCGGCACGAGCACGACGTTGCGCGGCAGCTCCATCATCAAGCCGCCCGCGAGGGCCGACCACTCGACATGCGGAAGCGACGTGTCGATCGAGTTGAAGATCGCCTCGATCTCGACTCCATCCGCGATCTCGATCATCGGCCCGCCCTCACCGAAGCGAGCGATGCCCGCTGCGAACCACATCGCCTCTGCCGACGCCGGAACATCTCCCGGCGTGATGCGCGCGACCTCGCGGTCACCACGGAGTACGACCAGCTCGCCGTCGTTCGTCACCATGACCCGGATTCCGACGGCGGGAGCGAGCAGCAAACCAAACCCACCGATCCCATACCTTGCCTGCATGGCGGCGGACCTTAGTGATCGGTCCTCGCGAGCGCAACGAAAATTTTGCAGCTCAAACTACGTAGGACTACGTACGGCGGCGCCGACGAATCGCGAGCAGACCGACGACGATTACCAGGAATCCTTGCGGGTTGCCGCCCGCCGAACACGCTGCGTAGTTACCGTCATAGTCATCGCCGTAGTACGGGTCCTCCCCATATGGGTGATCCGCGCCACACGACGCGAGCGCGATATCACCGGTGCCGCCGTACGTCCGGAGGTTCGTCAGGTAGAGGTCGATCAGATCGATGTCGGCCTGGATATCCGGATCCTCGTGGGCCTGGTTCCACGCCACCGCGTTCGCGCGGATCGACGTGAGCGCCGCCGCGGCGCAGCTCGGATCATATGCGCGCGTCGCGAAGCGCAGGCCGAGGAAGATGTTGTACATCGCGTAGCGCTCGGCCATCTCGGGCTGCGAGAGGTACGTCTCCGCCGGCGTCTCGCTCGGCTCGTTCGGATACGCGAGCGTGATCGTCTGCGTCTGCACCTGCGACGAGCCGGGCACGCGATACGTGAGCTTCAGATCGGCGACCTTGCCATCGACGTTGTTGCCGGTCGGCGTCAGGTGAACGAACAGCATGCTGCCGCCACCGCGGCGACCACCGACGGGACCTTGCGACGTGCGGCTCGCGACGAACACCGCGGGAAT
>JABFXX010000261.1 GCA_013368795.1 Kofleriaceae bacterium | reverse complement strand
CCGCGACGTCACGCCGTCGAACATCTTCCTCACCGAGTCCGGCGTCGCGAAGGTCCTCGACTTCGGCATCGCGAAGGCGAAGGGCGCGTCGACGCAGACGCAAGAAGGCACGGTCAAGGGCAAGTACGCGTACATGGCGCCCGAGCAGCTGAAGGGTGCCGCGATCGATCGCCGCGTCGACATCTTCGCGATGGGCGTGATGCTCTACGAGATGCTGGCGCTGCGCCGGCTGTTCCAGCGCAAGACCGACTACCTGACGTTCCGCGCGGTGATGGAGCAGCCGATTCCGGACATCCGGCGCTATCGCCCCGATGTTCCCGACGGCGTCGCCGAGGCGATGCTGCGCGCGCTCGATCGCGATCCGAACAAGCGGTTCGAGACCGCACGTCAGTTCGGCACCGCGATCCTCGATGGGCTCGCCGGCGCGCGACGCCCGTGGTCGCAGGCCGAGCTGTCGGACTTCGTTCGCCACAACTTCTCCAGCGAGATCGGCAAGCGCAGCCAGCAGGTCGCGAACGTCGTCCACAAGACCCCGTCGGGTCCGGGCTCGCGATCGACGATGCCGCTGCTCGCCCACCCCGACGAGATCACGCACGAGACCGACGACGATGACGACGGGTTTCCGTCGGTCGAGACCGAGATCGAAGGTGCGCCGCCGTGGATGCCGAAGCCGGCGCCGACGAACCCGAACCTGCCGCCGGTGCAGAGCGGCGACTTCGCGGGCACCTCGCAGACCGGCACGCCGCCGCCGTTCGCGAACGAGAATTCGGGCGCCGTGCCGAGCCTGCAGCCGCTGCGCGGCAACCCGCCGATGGCGCCCGGTTCGCCGATCGTCGTCGTCCAGAAGCGCAGCTTCGTGTGGCCGGTGGTCGCCGTCCTCATGGTGCTCGTCGCCGGCGGTGCGCTGTTCCTCGTCTGGCAGCAGATGCAGAACCAGAAGCCGGCGGAGATCAAGATCACGCAGGAGGCCGCCGACCGGCCGGTCAAGACCGAGCCCCAGGGCGAGAAGGTCGTGATGAACAGCTCGGAGCCTGTCGACGACGGCTCTGCCGACGCTGGCTCCGGCGATGTCGGCTCCGCGACGCCACCGCCTCCGTCGAAGGGCTCGAACGCGGCCGCCGTGGTGAAGAAGAAGCCGCGCACCTACGACGCCGCGATCGCCGAGAAGAAGCAGGCGATGACGCAGTGCCTGAACGATCACCGCGACGGCATTCCGAAGTCGGAGATGAATGTCGCGATCAAGATCGGCACGAACGGCCGCGCGAAGTCGGTGTCGCTGCTGCCGGCGAGCGTCAACGGCGCGCCGCTCGGCGCATGCATCCGCAACGTGCTGATGGCGACGCTGTTCCCGACCGCGGCGACCGACATCGACATCACGATCCCGCTGCGTCCGAAGACGAGCGGCTAAAAGTCGGTACCGACGCCGAGCTGGACGATGAGCGGGTTCACCCAGACGCTCATCTTCGCCGTGCCGACCTCGACGGTCTCGAATAGCGGCAGATCCGGCGTGCGCACCTCGATGTGATGCACCTCGGCGCGCGCGAGCATGCCAGCGATGAACTTCACGTCGAGCCGCGCGTAGATCCGGTGCGCGATCTTGGCGTCGATGCCGCCCTGGAGCACGAGACCCGGCGCCGGTGCGATCGACATGTCGGGCTGCGAGATCTCGGTGAGCAACGGGTTCGTCACCTTCGGATCGAGTGCGAACATCACCGCGGCGCCGCCGCCGACATACGGCTGCACGCGCCCCGGCGTGAGCCGGTAGATCAGTGTGAGCACCGGCGGGACCGCGGTCGCCTCGCCCATCTCCTCGCCGACGGCGGGCACGCCGGTCGGCAGGCCGAGCGCGGTCGGCGCGATCGACATGTTCGCGAGCGAGCCGGTCGCGGTGAACTTCACCTTGAACGGCATGCCGAGGATCGTCTCGACCGACATGCGACCGTCCTTCCACGGCAGCGTGTAGCCGACGATCGCGCCGAAGATGGTCGCCGAGCTCACCGTCGAGCCCGAGCCTGCGATCGGTCCGTTCTGGACCGACAGGCTCGCCGGGCCGTCGATATCGGCGAGCTCCATCTCGCGCGAGCTCTCGAGCGGCTCGAGGTGGACGACGCCGGCGCGGATGTAGAACGGGTTCTTGCGATCGGCGTGCGCGACCGAGGGCAGCGAGACCGCCGCGAGGACAAGTGCGAGCGTCTTCATAGCGGAGCTCCTCGCAGCGCCGGCGACAGCAGCTGCAGCTTCATCTCACCTTGCGGGACGATCATCTTCACCGTGCCCGAGGCAGCGCCGCTGATCCCGACCGTGACGGGCAGGTCCGCGGTGTTGGACAGATCGATCGCGATCCGTCCGTCGGTGAGGAACGTAACTGGACCCTCGAGCTGGACCGAGAGCTTCTTGCTGTGCAGGTCGTGGCTCGAGAGCAGGACGCTCATATCGGGCGCATCCATGTAGAGCTCGAGCGCGGTCACCATCGTCGGGGTGCCGCCCTTGTCGACGATGTAGCCCATCACCGGGCCATCGGCCGGCTCGCGGATCCGCATCACCGAGGTGCCGGTGTCCGTGTCGATCGGGATGGTGAAGATGACGCTGGCCTCCGCGTGCATCTGGACCGAGGTCGCGAGCATCGCCTGCGGGCCCATCGTCACAGGCACGCACTTGTCCGCCGTCGCACCGCCCGGCAACGGGCACGTCGTCGTGAGCTCGCCCATGACCGACGGCATCGCGCCGGTCATGTACATGCAGGCCTCCTTGTCGGGCGTGGCCGGGTTGCAGTCGGGCGCATTGAACGACGCGCTCTCGACCGCGCCGGTCGTCCCGGTGATCTTCATCCCCGCACGGTTCTCGTCGCGGCGCTGCTCGGCCGACTCGATAAAGCCAGAGCCGTTGACGTCGGTGAACGGCGCCGCCTTCGCGAACATGTACGTGCCCGTGCTCGCGGGCTCAGCGGTGAACGTGATCGAGAGCGGTGCACCGCCGGCGTCGCCGCTCTCGGTGCCGTTCAGGGGATCGAAGTTCATCGCGTTCTGCGGGCCGCAGAGGTCGCCGTTATCGCAGCCGGTGTTCGTGCCCGAGACGAGCTGGATGCGATAGCGCGTGCCCTCCACCCATGGCACGTCCGGGACGAACGTCATCGACCGATCGTGGATCATCAGCGTGCCGGGCACGACCGCGGCGCATGCGCCGGCGGCATTGAGCTCCTCGATCCGCACGCTGCCCTGCCCGCACGCCGTACCGCGCGTCACCGACGAGCGGCGCACCGGCGAGCTGAACGCGACCTCGATCGGCTCGTTCGCGGCGAGCGTGAACGGGTGATACGTCTCGTCGCTCCCCTGACCGCCATCGCATCGTCCGGCCGTCGTACCGTTCGCGCCGGTGAGGACGCACGGTGCGCCGGGATGGATCGCGACGACCGTCGTCGGCACGCTGGAACCCTGCAGCGCCGGCGACGTGAAGCTGAGGTTCGGGATCGTCGGCTTGTTGCCGGCGGCATCGGCGACGTCGCTCATCACGACGCGGTAGATGCGCGAGTACGCGAGCGGCTGGAGCGGCCGCACGACGACCGCCGCACCGTGGCTCTCGATCACCGACGGGACGACGCCCGAGACCGTGTCCTCGAGCGTGATGCCGCCGGCGCGCGCGCGGTCGATGTCGATCGGCTCGTCGAAGATCAGCTCGATGCCGCTATCGACGGCGGCCTCGCCGCTCTGCCCCGGCAAGCTCGCGATGAGCGACGGCGCCGTCGTGTCGGCCGGCGGGTCGACGTGCGTGCCGTCGGTCGACAGCTCGAGCACCATGTTCGTCGGCGCGCTCGTCACGCCGAGCAGCTGCAGGTCCATCGCCGCGACCGTCTCGATCGCGAGCACGCCGTCGGTCGCGATCGCGGTACCGGTCGCCTGGACACCGAGGATCGTCTGCGTCAGCGCCGCGTTGCCGGTCGCGTCCTTCGCGAAGATCGCGAGGTCCATCGTGAGGTCGACGTACATCGGCGCGCGGTCGTTCTCCGGGCGCTGGTCCTCGGCCTGATACGGATTGCGATAGAGCCGGCCACCGGCGTCGGTGAGCAGCTCGATCGTGACGTCGCCGGTGTCGAGGCCCGACGGGATCTGGCCGCCGAGCTTGATCTGCATGCCGGTCATCGCGAGGCGCTGGCCCTTGCGCAGCGTGAACGCGATCGGTCCGCCGAGCGCCTTCGGGTCGTGCAGCTCGGCGTTGAGGCCGCCGTCGAGCATCTTCGAGGTCTCGCGGCCGATCAGCGGCTTCGCGACGACGACCTCGTTCGGCGTCGCGCCCGAGCGCGACAGCTTCGGTCCCGGGTCGGTCGGCTTGCGAATCTTCAGCGTGTGGATCACCGGCTCGCCGTTGCGCGTCTGCTTCGGCGTCAGCGTGAACGTCGCCGGCGCCATCGCCTGACCGCCGAGATCGACGATCGAGCTGCCGAGGCGCAGCGTGTACGCCGCACCCGCAGTGAGATCATCTTTCGGATCGATCGAGACGTGGATGCCCTCCGACACGATCGTCGCCGCCACCGCGGAGCCACCGCCATCGAGCAGCTCGAACGAGCCGGCGCCGAGACGCACGCCGCGCGCATCGAGTGGCTCGGAGAACACGAGCCGGATCGTCGACGTCTCCGTCAGCGGCCGGAACGAGTCCGGCGACATCGGGTCGCCGCCGTTGATCGCGACGAGCGTCGGCGCCGCCGCGCGAGGCCGCTCCGCGCGCGTCGTGAACGAGAACAGCGGACCGGTGTCGCCGAGGTTCTTCGCGTCGGGCATCAGCTCGCTGCGAACGAACACGTCGTACTTCGTGCCCGGCTCGAGCGTCGCGCCGTCGAGCTGGACGCTGCGGCCGTCGCCCGAGACCTCGGGCATCGCCGCGACCGGACCATTCGGCCCCACCACACAGAACGCGCCCGTGGTCGCGGTACACGACCCGAGCGCGCCGGCGACCACGTTGTCGGAGAACGTCACGACAATCCGCGCGCCGGTCGGAACATCCACCTCGCCGTTGATCGGGTATGTGAACACGACGCCCGGCTCTGCCGTTTGAAGCGGCTGCGTCGTGCCACTACATGCGCAGGCCATCGCGATGGCCGCGCAGAAAACCCCTCGCGTTTTCACGCCCCACCTTCTCACGCGGCAGGGTCGCCCCTCCAGGGTTCTCTTACTGACTTCGAGTTAATTAGCCGGCGGCGGCGTGTCAGCGGACGGCGGCTCCGATGTCGGTGCCGGTGTCGGGCCCATGCAGGTTTCGATTTCTTGCGGACACTTCTCGCGCATACAGTCTTCGTCCATACAACCGTTGCGTTGGCCGCAGTCGAGCAGCGCAGCGTGCTGGGGCGCAGCTTCTGCGGTCCCCTGCGACGTGCAGTTGTTGAGGCAGAGCGGGTCGGTGCACTCGCGGTCGCAGTTCTCGACGATCTCGCGGCACGACAAAACGCCGGCCCCTTCCGGGGTCGGCGCGATCGCCTGCTGCGCTTGCTTGATGCAGCCCAGAGCGCAGCAGATCAGGACGACGGTGAGTCCACGCATCGCCCGAGAGGGTAACGCGTTACGGGCTGACGAAGCGGCGGCTGCGCGGCTGGAGCTGCTTCTTCTTGAGCGGGTGCATGGTGTCGGGCAACTCGGTCAGCTTGACCTTCACCGTCGCCGACTTCGAGTTCATGTGGATGACGTCGAGGTCGACCGTCGTGCCCGGCTTGATCATCGCGATCGTGTTCTTGAGCGAGTCGTCCGTCTTCACCGCCGTGCCGTTGATCGCGGTGATGATGTCGCCCTCGGCGAGGCCCGCCTTCGCAGCCGGGCTGCCGTCCTCGACGCTCGCGACGAGCACGCCGCGCGACGCCGGCAGCTTGTACTCCTTCGCGATCGCCGTGTTGACGGTCGCGATGCCGATGCCGAGATAGCCGCGCGAGACCTTACCGTCCGTCATCAGCTGCTCCATGATCGGCTTCGCCATGTTCGTCGGGATCGCGAACCCGATGCCCTGGTAGCCGCCGCTGCGCGACGCGATCGCGGTGTTGATGCCGACGAGCTCGCCCTTGAGGTTCACGAGCGCGCCGCCCGAGTTGCCCGGGTTGATCGCGGCATCGGTCTGGATGAAGTCCTCGTACTCGGCGATGCGCAGGCCGCGGCCCTTCGCCGACACGATGCCCATCGATACGCTCTTGCCGACGCCCATGCCGTCGCCGATCGCGAGCACGATCTCGCCGAGCCGCAGCGTCGACGAGTCGCCCCACGGGATGGGCTTGAGCGCCGGGACCTTGCCCTCGAGCTGGAGCACCGCGAGGTCGGCGCGCGTGTCCTTGCCGACGACCTTCGCGGGCATCTCGGTGCCGTCTTGCAGCGTCACGGTGATGTCCTGCGCGCCGTTGACGACGTGCGCGTTGGTGAGGATGCGGCCGCTCGCCGTGATGATCACACCCGAACCCTTGCCGGCCATGATCTGCGGGCTGTCGTCACCGAAGAACCCGCTGAAGAACGGATCCGCCTCTACCTGCGTCTGCGTCGAAATATTTACGACGCTGTCGACGACTCGCTCTGCAACGTCGGCAATCGAGTTATCCGCCGGAAGCGACGGATGCGCGATCGCGGAGCCGCCTACGAGCCCCAGGACCGCGAAAACGATCAACGTACGATTCATCATTGGCATGCCTCTCACAAACGGCGTTACTGGCCCGTTGGTTACGAACCTTCGACCGCGCAAGGGGTTGCCCGTATTCCGGGGGAGAACCTGCTGATCAGGCAGGTTCGCGCTCTGCCAATTGCTGACAGAGCGATCGCGAGTGATCTGAGCTACGCCTTCGCTCGTAACTCACGGAGCCGGCGACGGCGCCGCACTGCCTGCCGGCTTCTTCTCCGCCGGTGCCGCAGGCTTCGTCGGAGCGGGCGCTGCCGGCTTCGCCGCCGCGCTGCCAGCGCCTGCCGGAGCGGCGGGCTTCATCGGAGCGGCCGCGCTGCCTGCGGGCGTAGGCATTCCCGCATGCGGGTCCGGCGCACCGGGCGCTGGCGCCCCATGCGGATTCACCGGCGCGCCATGCGGATCGGGCGCAGGCGCACCACCGAACGGATTGCCGTGCGGCTCGACGGCGGACTTCGGCTCCGGCTGCTTGCCGCTGAACACCGTCTCGATGTCCTGCTCGCTGCGCTGCGCGGTGTCCTTGCGGACGAGCGCAGGCACGCGCGTCTTCTCCGTCATGATGTAGTACTCGGTCTCGCCCTTCGGCGGATTCGCCGGATCGAGCTCCTGACCCTCGGCGAGCTGGCCCGGCTTCTCGCGCTTGTAGAGCGAGAGCGTGCCGAGCACGGCGTCGCGCTCGTCCTTGTACGTCAGCTTCATGACGAGCGTCATCTGATCGACCTTGAGCGACGACGCGTACTCCGTCGGGCGCAGGTTGTTCGCGTTGTCGACGAAGTTCGCCGCGGTCTGATCCGGCTTCTTGGTCACCGGATCGGCCCAGGTCTTCATCTGCTGCGAGCCGTCGGGGCCACCCTTCGTCGTGATGCGCGCGACCGTCTTCGTCTTGCCGTTCGCCTCGATCGTGACCGACCCGATCGTGCTCGCGTCGAAGCCGCGCGGATCGAGGAGCTGCAGGCTCGACTGACCGATCTCGAGGCCCGACAGCAGGTCCTTCGAGAACACGTACGCCTTGCCCGACGCCTCGTCCATCACGTACTTGTCGCTGCCGCCGTAGACCGAGCCGCCGAGGACGAACGACTTCGACCCGTCCTTGAACGTCACCGTGATGATCGACGTCGTCACGGTCTTGCCGTCCTTCATCGTCACGCTGAGCGCCGGCTTCTGGCCGAGCTTGTAGTCCTTCTTGGCCGCGTCGCTCGGCTTGCCGAGATCGCGGAGCGCGCGCGCCGACGCGTACTGCTTGATGAGCTTCTCGCCGGCATCGCCGACGGGGAACTCCTTCGTCTTGCTACCGATCTCTTCCTCTTCGATCGTGACGACCTCGGGCTCCTTCGCTGCCGAGCCCGAGCCAGCGCCCGAGCCCGCAGCCGAACCCGCAGCCGATCCGGCCGCGGCCGAACCGGCGGCAGAACCCGCAGCCGAGCCCGCATCCGCCGGCTTGGGCGGCGTCGGCTTGGCCTTCGTCTCGATCGTCGTCTCCGAGCCCCACCAGTAGCCGCCCGGGTTCCGCTCGAGCTTGACGATCTTCTTCGGCGACGTGAGCTGGATCGAGACGACGTCCGCCTCGCTCTTGTTCCACAGCACGACGTTGCCGACGTTCGGTTGAACAGTCTTGTCGCGGGTCCACGTGCGGTACCCGTACACGAGCATCACCGCGAGCAGGATGCCGTGAATCAACGCGCCTCTCATAGCTTCACCTCGGCGGTCTTCTTGATGCTGCGACGACGGCGGGCCCATGTTCCGACGAGGCCCAGCGTCAACACCAGGAGCGGTGCGCCGACGATCGTCAGAGTGAACCACACGGCGTCCTGGCTCTTCGAGTGCTTGATCGGCTTGTCGTCCTCGGAGACGACCTCGCCCGCGAACACCTCTTCGCCGCCGAGCCACTTCACGGCGTCGTCGAGGAGCGGTCCCGAGATCATCACGACCGCCGCGCGCCCCATGCTCGACACGAGCACGTCGGCGAACAGATCGGAGTCAGAGAACATGAGGACGCGATAGCCGTCCTTGTCCTTGCCGCCCTCGCCCTTGAGCTTCGGCCCCTCGAACGCGGCGCCGATGTTCCACTTCTGGCGCTTTTCGGTCGCGCTATCGAAGCTGAAGTTGTCGTTGGAGTCGAGCCAGCTCGAGTCCATCGAGCGGATCGTCATCGTCTTCTTCGGCTGCTCGCCTTTACCCGAGAACGGCGCATCCTCGATCGCACCGGAATCGACGACGATGAGGCCCTTGTCGACCGAGCGCGACAGCGCCGTCGTCGACGCGTGCGCCGAGAACTGCGTCGTGATCACGAACCGGCGATCGGCCACCGTATTGCGCTGAGGCAGATAAGCCTGGTCGTCGGTCAGCGGCGCCGGGTTGTACTTGACGCCGAGCTTGCCCTCGAGCTCGCCGAGGTTCGGATCGGCCTTCGGGTCCATCGCGATCAGGAGGCGTCCGCCCTTGTCGAGGTAACGCGACAGCGCGGCCCACTCGGCCGGCTGCAGCGGCACCGTCGGCGCGAGCATCAGCACGATCGTCGCGTCCTCGGGGACGTCCTTCGCGAGGTCGATGAGACCGAGGTCCTTCACCTCGTAGTTGAGGTCGCCGAGGCGCTTCTTGAACACCGTCGTGCGGCGCTCGGGCACGCGGCCCTTGAGGTCCGGCGGGATCGAGTCGGGGTCCGTCATCTCGCCGTGGCCCGTCATCACGTACGCCTTGCGCTTCTCGCGGACGAGCTTGAGCAGCTGCGAGTTCACCTCGCGATCGAAGTTGCGCAGCTTGCTCTTGCGCGCCTTCTCGATGTCGGTGTCGACCTCGATGGTCTGCGACTTCTCCTTGTCGCCGGTGCCCTTCACGAGGACGATCACGCCGTCCTTCGTCACCTTGTACTTACCGGCGAGCTCGGCATCGACGAAGCGATCGTGCTCCTCGATCTCGAGCCTGCCCGACGCCGACTGGAGCGCGTCGAAGTAGTTGCGGATCTGCTCCTTGACCTCGTTGCTCGTCGGGAAGAACAGCAGGACCTTGATCGGCTCGTTCTGCGCGGCGGCGATGCGCTTCGTCGATTCACCGGGCGACGACGTCTTGTAGTAGCTGACGTCGCGCTGGACGTTGCGCTCCTTCGCGACACCGCACGTGGTCATCAGGAACGCGGTCGCGAGCGCGATCGTGATCCCCGACCAGCCGATCTCGCGGACGCGGTAGTACTCGACGCCCTCGTCACCGCCGGTGCGCAGGTCGAACGCCGTGCGCAGCGGGATGCCGAGCGATGTCTCGATCATGAACATCGGGACGAGCGAGCCGAGCATCCCGATCGACCACAGGACGGTCAGGACCATCGTCCACTTGCCCGCGCCCTTCTCGGTGATGCCGAACAGATTCACGCCCCAGCGCGTCGTCAGCGCGTAGACCACGAGCGACGCGAGCACGCCGACCTGGCAGACGAAAAACGTCCGCTCGACGGCGCGCCGGCCACCCGCCGAGCGCATCATCGTGAAGGCGCGGAGGCCGGTGATCGCGACGAGCAAGATGACGCCGATGGTCGTCAACCCCATGCGAATCCCCGGCAGGTGACCGAACAGTCGCTCGCCGAGGAGAATGAACAGCAGGCCGATCCCAAAAATGAGGGAGGCCCACCACGGGGATGCAGTTCTCATTGCCATCGCTTCGCCTCCAGCGTCTTCACCGCGAGGAGCAGGAAGAAGTACGTCACGCAGACATAGAAGATGACGTCCTTCAGATTGAAGATGCCCTTCATGAAGCTCGACTGAAAGCGCACCCACCACAGGTCGAGCTGCTCGACGACCGGACGGACCGGCGCATCGAGCTTGCTCGCGAGCTGGAAGATGTTGCCGAGGACGATGAGGAGCACCGCGCCGATGACGAGCGCCAGGAACTGGTGACGCGTCAGCGCCGACGCGAACATGCCGATCGCGAGGCTCACCGAGCCGAACAGGAACAGCCCGAGGTAGCCGACGAAGATCTGCGCGCCGGTGATCTTGCCGTTCACCTTGATGAGGATCGGCATGTAGATCGACAGCACGAGCGTGATCGTCAGGAACGTCAGCGCCGCGAAGAACTTGCCGAGCGCGATCTCGAAGTCGCGCACCGGCGAGGTCGTCAGCAGCACCATCGAGTGGTTCTGCCGCTCCTCGGCGATCAGGCGGAACGAGAAGATGATGCCCGCCGCGCCGATCACGAAGCTCGCGATGAAGAAGTAGCGCTCGAGCACCACCGCGGACAGCTGCTCACCGCGCAGCGCCCACGCCTGGAAGAAGATGCCCTGGGCGAGCAGCAGCACGGCCGCGATCGCCCACGAGATGGGAGAGCGCAGATAGCCGAGCAGCTCGCGGCGATAGATGATGCTAGTTGCTCGCATCGTTACCTCCAACGAGACCGATGAACGTGTTCTCGAGCTCGCTACGCGCGTAGTCGAGCTTCAAGAGATCGAGCTTGGCCTCGACGACCGCGCGGCTCACTTCGGCGCGGCAATCCTTGCTCGTCGACAGCGCGAACGAGAGCCCACCGCCCTGCTCGTACGGCTCGGCGAGCTTGGTGACGCCTTCGACGGCCTGCAGGACCTTGGTGATCTTCGTCTTCGGATCGTCGCCGGTGGCGCGAACCGTGACCGTGATCTGGCGAATCTCGCCCTTGTGCTTCGCGAGGTCGGCTTCGCTGCCGACGCCGAGCAGCGCACCCTTGCCGAGGACGAGGAGGCGATCACACGTCTGGCTGATCTCGGTCAGGATGTGGCTCGAGATCAGGACCGTGTGGTTCTGCTTGAGGTCGTGGATGAGGTTGCGCATCTCGACGATCTGCACGGGGTCGAGGCCACGCGTCGGCTCGTCGAGGATGAGGAACTTCGGCTGATGGATGATCGCCTGCGCGACGCCGACGCGCTGGCGATAGCCGTGCGACAGCGTACCGATGAGATCGGTCGCGACGTCGGCGAGGTCGGTCGTCTCGAGGACCTCGGGCAGCCGCTTCTTCACGGCCGTCGCGCTCATCCCGCGAAGCTCGCCGGAGAACTTGATGTAGTCCGTGACGGACATATCCATGTAGAGCGGCGGGTTCTCGGGGAGAAACCCGACCCTCTTGCGGACCTCGTGTGGCTCGGCGACAGCGTCGACTCCGCCGATGTCGATCGTGCCGCCCGAGGGCCGCAGATCGCAGGCGAGAATGCGAAGCGCTGTCGTCTTGCCGGCGCCGTTCAATCCGAGAAAACCGACGGTCTCGCCGTCGTTGATCTCGAACGAGACGGGGCCGAGCGCCCGCTTGCCTCCATAGAACTTCGAGAGATTAGATGCGCGAATCATGCAATGTCCTCGCGTCGCGATTCGTGCCAGGGGCCGAAAATCGCTGGACTTTGTTAATCGGCACTGCGTCGAGTGTCAAGCGTGTGACCATCCTGGTTGGCCGGGCCTGAACCGGTGACGCTTTGGCATTTCTTCCCGCAAATTGGCACTGATCGAACGATCAGAAATTCGGGCATGACAGGTGCAAAATGCCCGGACATGGCGACCCTCCGTCACGTCGCTGCGCTCGCGATCGCGACCTCCGCGTGCGTGCAGCAGCAGTACTCCGATCCGTCGACGATGCCCGAGCCCACGGTCGTCTATGGACCTCCGGGCGGCGAGATGGATCCCGACTGGCAGCCTCGATCTTCGGGCGATTACGCCGACGCGACCGTGGTCGAACCGTCGTCGGACCCCGAGGACCCTGGCTACGCGATGGGCATGGTCACCGACGCCGAGATCGACATGACGCTCGACGGATATGGCGAGTGGATCGAGACCGATGACTACGGCCGCGTGTGGCGTCCATACGCCACGGAAGTGGGCGTGGATTTCACACCCTACGAAAGCTGCGGATCCTGGATCTGGACCGACTGGGGCTGGAGCTTCACCTGCGACTGGGACTGGGGCTGGCTTCCGTTCCACTACGGAAACTGGGGTTGGTTCGACGACTACTGGGCCTGGGTGCCCGATTACACTTGGACTCCCGCGGCCGTCGACTGGCGCGGCGGCAGCGGCTACGTCGGCTGGCGTCCGACCGCACCGACGATTCGCGACCACCGCGGCGAGCACATCGGCCCGACGATCCGCGACCACCGGAGCGAGGGACCGATCGTTCGCGACCACCGGACCGCGAAGCAGATGGACTCGCACTGGCGCTTCGCGGCCGAGACCGACTTCGGCAGGCCGCATATTCGCGCGCACCTGTTCAAGGAGCCCGCGCGCGGTTTGCGCCTGACGCAGGCCCAGGCCAGGCCGCAATTGCGCGGGAGGGTGCAAGCGATTCGCGCCGCGAGCCTCATGCGCACGCGTTTCGCGAAACATCAGGTTCGCCCGCAGATCGGAACGCGGTTCGATCGCACGCGGCCCGCGCGGCCGATGCGGCCGGCGTTCGATCGCAGCCGCCCGCCCGTCTACGATCGCAACCCCGCGCGGTCGCGCGCCTACGATCGCGCGTTCTCGAGCAGCCAGCCGAGCGTCTACGCGCCGACGTACACGCCGCAGGCGCCGACGTACACGCGGCCGTCGCGCGGCGGGCGCGACCTCGACCGCGCGCCCGACGCGAATCGCGCAGCGCCCGCGCAGCAGCTTCCGCCTCGCTATCGCAATCGCTCGGACCGTCCGGTCCAGGCGACGCCGACGACGCCGCCGGTGTGGTCCGGACAGCGCCCGCCGATCACGCCGACGACGCCGATCGCGCCGTCGAACGATTCCCCGATCCGGACGTACACGCCGCCGACGCGGCCGATGCCGACGTACACGCCCCAGACCCCGCCTTCGCGGCCGACGCCGACCTACTCGCCGCCTTCGCGGTCGACGCCGACCTATTCGCCCTCGCGCTCGGCGCCGACCTATTCGCCCCCGCGCTCGACGCCGACGTACTCACCGCCGCCCGCGTCGCGCGGCGGCTGGGGCGGTGCGCGCCGTCACT
>JABFXX010000092.1 GCA_013368795.1 Kofleriaceae bacterium | reverse complement strand
CACCGGCCGGGCCCTGCGGACCAACCTCGCCTTGCGGTCCGCGCGGGCCCTCGGGACCCTGTTCACCGGGTGGCCCCTGCTCGCCCTGCGTTCCATCGCCGCCGTTACCGCATCCAGACGCCAGGAGAATCGAGGCCACGAGGCCGAGTGCAGAGCTTCGCATCGCTACATGGAGCCACGAGGCGGGACCCGGTCGCACGAAAAGCGACAGGCGATCGCGCTTACTCGACCCGCGTATCGTGGGCGATCCAGTTGACCTCCCACGTCTTGCCGCCATCGGCCGAGAACGCCTGCTCGAACGTCACCGACTTCTCGGTGATGTCGGAGATGACGAAGCGGACGACGATCGGCCGGCCGTCGAGCGTCTCCTTGCTGTAGAACACGCCGCGACCGTCGGCGAAGCTGCCGATCGACGGCGGGCTCAGCTCGCCGCCCCGGCTGCTCGCGAAGTTGAGGCTCCACTGCTTCGTCTGCGGGTTGTAGAGCCGCAGGCTCAGCGCTTCGATGTGGCCGGCCGGACCATCGGCGACGAGCTCGACGAGGTTGGCGCGGCCGTCCCAGACCTTGCGCACGAGCGTCGTGCCCTCGTAGTCGGCCCACTCCGTCGAGCCAGTGAGCGGCCGGAGCAAGCGGCGGAGCTGCGTCTTCCAGGTCCCGGTCTCGAAGTCGAAGTCGTGCTCGCCGTCGCGCGTGACGGCAGGCGCCGGTGGATCGACGGCCACCGCGCGAGGCGTGTGACACGCTGCGAGTGTGAGGATGGCGATGACGCAGCAACGCATCCGCGCATCGTGCGTGTGCTCTGGTATGGTCACAACGTCCAGTTGCGCGCGGAACGTCCATACCAGTTGGCGTCGCTGCTGATCCGGCTCGATGGTCGCGCGTCGACGCCGCTGCACGAGCAGATCTTCGACGCGATCCGCTCGCGCATCCTTGCGGGCGTGCTCGCGCGCGGGGTCGCGTTGCCGTCGTCGCGCCAGCTCGCCGCGGAGCTCGGCGTCGCGCGCAGCACCGTGCTGCAGGCCTTCGATGCGCTCGCCGCCGAGGGCTACATCGTCACGCAGGCGGCCTCGGCAACGCGCGTCGCACCGGCTCTCCCCGACGATCTCGAGGTCGGCGCGCGAGGCTCACCGGCGGCCACCTCCCCGATCCGGCTGTCGAAGATCGCGCGATCGCTGCGCGCGATTCCGGCCGGCACGCCGCGCCTCGGCGGTGCGCCGCGCGCGTTTCGCCCGGGCCTCCCTGCACTCGATCTGTTTCCGGCGACGGCGTGGGCGCGGATCTCGGCGCGCTGCCACGCGCGCGCGAGCACGTCGCTGCTCGACGGCGGCGATCCGGCCGGCGACCTCGCACTGCGCAAGGCGATCGCAGCCCACGTCTCGGCCGCGCGCGGCGTCCGCTGCGAGCCCGCGCAGGTGTTCGTCACGAGCGGCACGCAGCACGCATTCGACGAGATCCTCCGCCTCGTCATCGATCCCGGCGACGCGGTGTGGATCGAGAATCCCGGCTACCTCGGCGCGCGTCGCGCGGTGCTCGCCGCCGGCGGTCGCCCCGTGCCGATTCCCGTCGACGATGCCGGCCTCGATGTCGACACGGGCATCGCACGCTGCCCGCGCGCCCGCGCCGTGCTGCTCTCGCCGTCGCACCACTACCCGCTCGGCGTCACGCTCAGCCTACCGCGCCGCATGGCGCTGCTGCGCTGGGCGCGCCGCGCCAACGCGATCGTGATCGAGGACGACTACGACAGCGAGTTCCGCCATCACGGCCGCCCGCTCACCGCATTGCAGGGCCTCGACGACGCCGGCCGCACCGTCTACGTCGGCACGTTCAGCAAGACGTTGTTCCCCGGTTTGCGCATCGGCTTTCTGATCGCACCGCTCGCGCTCGTCGACGCGATTGCCGCGACGCGCACCGGCCCGCCTGCCCCCGCGCTCGAGCAAGCGACGCTCGCCGCGTTCATCGAGAACGGTGACTTCGCACGCCACGTCCGCCGCATGCGCGTCGCGTATCGAGAGCGCGGCGAGGCGCTGCTCGATGCGCTCACCGCCGAGTGCAGCGGCGTCCTGGATCCGCGGCCGAGCGCGACCGGCATGCAGCTGTGGGCCGCACTGTCGTCGCCCTCCTCCGATCGCGCCGTGCGCGATGCGGCCGCGCAGCACGGCATCGAGCTCGCAGCGGTCTCGGACTACTACGTCGGGCGCGCGCGCGGCAACGGCCTCGTCTTCGGCTTCGGCGGCGTGCGTCCCGCGGCGCTGCGCGCGGGCGTGAAGCAGCTCGCTGCGGTGCTGGATCGCTGACGCTACGGAGCGACCACCGCGATCGCGAGCGTGTGATCGGCCTCGGAGTCGTCGCTGCGCGGCACGCGAGCCGCTTGCACCTCGAGCTTCGACGTGCGCGCGATGCTGACGAGCTTGCGCTCGTACACGAGCGGCGCGAGCACCTGGGCCGTCGGCGCGATCGCTGCCGCACGCGCGTGCTTGACCGTGCCGATCACGTCCTCGCTCGGGCCGAATGACGCGACCTGCTTACCGTCGAGGAGGACATCCTTCGATTCGGTCGTGAGCGTGCGGGCCGGACCGTCGTAGCGAACGGCGCGGCCGTTGCGAACGACCACGGCGTTCGTCGTGTAGTCGTACATGACGAACAGGAAGTCGCCCTTCTGCGCGGTGACATCGACCTCGACAGTCGCCCAGCGGAGCGTGTGCTTGCCCGGATCGATCGGGATCAAGGCGGCGCGGCGGTACGCGTTCTGGCCGTAGACGGCGGTCAGGGGTCGCGACTTCCCCGTCGGGTCGACGAGCAGGATGGTCCCGTCGACAAGGTCGCCGGTGATCGCGAGCGCGAGGTCGGGCGTCGACGTCGGGATGATCGGCATGAAGAACGTGATCATTCTGCCCGGCACCGGGACGAGGCTCGGCGCGCCCTTCGCAGGAACGACAGACAGCTGCAGGTTGTCCTCCGTGCCGACCATCGTGATCGCACTCGTCCCGACGAGGGTTGGAATGAGGCGGGTCGAGCCCATCACGGCGAGCTCGCGCGACTTGCCGAGGGCGCCGCGCTTGTCGATGTCTGCAACGTAGTAGTGGGTCGCGTCGTACCAGAACGCGCGAACTGCCTCACCCTGCGCGAGCAGCGTGATGTCCTCGAACTGATTCCAGCGAACGGCGCGCTCGCGGCATCCCTTGGCGGCTGCACAGACGGTGCACTGGGAGTAGTCGACGACCTGGCACGAGGACGCGCAGCGCAGCGATCCGCCCACGAAGCCAAACGCCTTGCACGTGTTGTCGCCAAACGCGCGGCCGTCGCAGACCTCTTGCGTCTTCACGCACTCCTTCGACGTCTGCGTCGGATAGCCGCAGCCACCGGACACGCGCTGCACGCACTCGGTCGCGTAGGTATCGATGCGGCCGTTGCCGCAGGTCGTGGCGAGCTGCAGCGCGGGCGGGATCTTGATCTTCTGCTCCTGCGTGTACGGATCGCACTGGGCGTCGGCACGAGTGGATGCGACAGCGAGGAACACGAAGCCCGCAGCGAGGAGACGCAGCATGCGCGCGGGCACAGCAAGCCTCGTGCCGCGCTATCGGTCGAGAATCGTGTGCAACGAACGGACGCTGTGAACGCGGGGCGCCGGTCGGCGCGGGATGGGTTCACGACGCTTGCGTAGCTGGGACAGGCTCCCCCACCTGTAACATCGCGCGCTACTAACCCCGGGGATTCGCAGGCGCCCCCACTGGCGTGATCATTGCTCGGCGTCCGCGCATGACGCCCCGCCTCCTCGCCGCCGCTCTGCTCGTCACTGCAGCATGCGGCAGCACCAGCACCGGTGACCTGCCCGGCGGTGGGTTCGAGATCGAGGACACGATCTCTGCCTCGATCACGCGCGACGAGGACAGCGTTGCACAGATCGTGATCGCGAGTACGTCGGGTCTGTGTGGCGACGCCGGTGCAACGCCGCCGATCGATCGCGCCGGGCAGCAGTACATCGTGATCGAGCTCGCGGACGTAGCCGGCGCGATGACGACGACGCCGACCGCGCCCGGAACGTACGAGATCTATCCGAACACCGGAAGCCGACCTGCAAAGTCGGCGTCGCTCGTCACGGGTGCCTTCGACGACGCGTGCGAGTCCGTCGACGACGCCACTGCCTCCGGCCAGAGCGGCACGGTCACGCTGTCTTCGATCAACGGCGACGTGTTCGCGGGCAGCTACGATGTCGTGCTGAACACGGGCGATCGCATCACCGGGCAGTTCGCTCCGAGTGCGTGCCCGGCGTTGCGCGCCGCAGCGGCGAGTACCGACGCACATACGTGCGCCCACTAGCGCGACGACGCACGGGGGCATGCCGGATGCATCGCTGCACGGTGAGCACCGGTGCACGGATGGCTGAAGTTCTCATCGTCGACGACGATCTCGACATCGCGGATGTCACCGCCGAGGTTCTCGCTCTCGACGGTCACGTCGTGCGCGTCGCTCGCAACGGCGAAGAAGGCCTTGCAGAGGTCACCAAGAGGTTCCCCGACCTGATCGTGCTCGACGTCGAGATGCCGGTGCTCACGGGCCCCGAGATGGCGACGCGCATGCTCGTGATCGACTGCGGCCGCGAAAAGATTCCAATCGTGCTGAGCAGCGGTGTCCGCGAGCTGCCCGGCGTCGCCAATAAGGTGGGCACGCCGTACTTCATCGCGAAGCCATTCAACGTCAGCAGCCTTCGCACGCTGGTGACGCGGGCGGCAAACGAACGCACCCCACCTCGACCTCGCCTGTGAGCCCAGATGCCGACGAAGCCACCAGGTCCGCGCGTCACCCTGAACACGAAATTCCTCGTCCTCGGGTTACTCGGCAGCCTGCTCCTCGCGGTACCGACGATCGGTCTTCCGTTGTACGAGCTGACGCGTACGGAGCACACGACACTCGAGGTCGCCGAGGCGAGCCAGGCCGGAACGTTCTACCTCCAGGAAGTCGGCGAGCAGCTCGCGCGAATGCGCTATCAGACGCTGCTGAGCTCGCCTGCCGACGACGCGGCCCGGGTGGAGAAGCAGCTGGAGACCGCGATCGAGGTCCTGCCACGCACTCTCGATCCGCCGGCCGTCATGATGTGGCTGGCGCTGAAGCCCGAGGTCGAACGGCTTCGCGACGTGTATCGCCGCGCACGGGCGATGAACCAGCGCGGCGAACGCATCGGCGCGGTCACGCTCGCGCTGGGCGAGCGAGAAGCGCAGGCGAGGCTCCACGACGGGATCGATGCGGTGGCCGACGTCCAGCGCCAGGCGGTCCTCGCCCGATTGCGACACGCTCACGACCTCGCGCGCTCGATCGAGGTCTCCGAGCTCGTGCTCGTCGGCACGTTCCTCGCGGGCCTGACCACGATCTGGATTCTCATGATCCGAGTCTTCAATCGGCAGCGCAGACAGATCGCCGAGTACACGTCGCGGCTCGAGTCGGCGAACGAGGACCTCGACGCATTCGCCGGCCGCGTCGCTCACGATCTGCGAAACGCGTTCGGCCCGATCGTCGTCGCGCCCGAGCTGCTCCGCGCGAATCCCGGAGACACCGCGGCAGTCCTTCGCACCGCAGATCGCACCGAACGAGGTGCGATGCGCGCGATCTCGGTGATGGACGCGCTGCTCGGGTTCTCGCGGGCCGCGCAGAGCGTCCCTCCCGACGAAGCGGGCGCGCTACTGCCCGTCGTCAATGCCGTCACCGAAGAGCTCGGTCCCGCGATCGCGGAGCACGACGTCCGGCTCGAGGTCGGCCGCATCCCCGACGTGCGCGTGCACTGCAGCGAGGGCCTGCTCCACATCGTGCTCGCGAATCTCGCGGGCAACGCGGTCAAGTTCCTCGAGGGGCAGGAACGGCGCGAGGTTAGAATCTCGGCAACGATCGTCGGCAGCTATTGCCGGATCACCGTCGAGGACACCGGCCCCGGCATTCCCGCCGATGCACAGGAGAAGATCTTCGAGCCGTTCTTCCGCGTCTCCACCAGTCGCGCACCGGGATTTGGAATCGGCCTCGCGACCGTTCGTCGCATCGTCGATGCGCGAGGCGGCCGCATCGAAGTCGAATCACAGCCGGGTCACGGCGCGCGCTTCGACGTGTGGTTGCCGCTGATGGCGTCCCGATGACACGGCGGCATGTACATTGCTCGAGTGCGGTACAAGAGAGCCAGCATGGGAGTATCGCGTCTGTTTGAACGACAGCTCGCATGGTTACGGTGCGGACTGTCGTGCGCACTGCTGTTGATCGTGGGCTGTTACTCGCCACATCCGCAGCCGGGTGCGCCATGTACGAGCGATGACTACTGCCCGACGGGACAGGCGTGCATCCAGGGCTTCTGCGGCGGACCGCCCGTCGGTGTCGTCGTCGACGCCGAGAACGAGGACGAGGTCGATGCACCTCCACCGGTCGACGCGGCGGTCGACGCGCCGCCGCTCGAGTGCGTCATGGACACCGACTGCACCGCCGCGAATTCCTGCCAGACCGTCACGTGCGTCAACAACAAGTGCGTCGCGGCGACGCGGGCCAATGGCGCCTCCTGCGGCACCACCGCCGCGCAGCGCTGCTGCAGCGGCACGTGCGTCAACATCTCCTCCGACGAGGCGAACTGCGGTGGCTGCGGCCAGCGCTGCGCGGCGGGCCGAACCTGCGAGAGCGTCTCGGTCACGACGAGCTGTCCGTCGGCGCCCGCGACGACGACAGGCCGCTGCACGTGTGCCGGCGCGAGCGCCGAGTGTCCCGATAACCAGATCTGCCGAACGGACACGCCGTTCGCGAACCGCTGCACGCCGAACAGCGTCACGAACTGCGCGGCAGGCCAGATCTTCGTCGACGTCGATTTCTGTCCGAACTACTGCCGGTACTGACGCCGCCAAGAATGCCCAAGCCGCGGCGCGTGCGGGACGCTAAGGTCCCACCGTGGCGGCCCGTATCGAACACCTCGGCATCTCGGTGCCCGGATATCAGGCCGTCCGGACGTCGGTCGACGTGCCCTACGTCGGGCTCAAGGACGCCTTCTGCATCACCCGATTCGAGAGCGGGCGCTCCGAGTTCTGGGCAAACGGCCGCGTCTGGTCCGGGCGTCCCGGCGTTGTCGTCATCCAGCAGCCCGGCGATGTCCATCGCGACGTCACGCGCGATGGTCCGATCGCGTACCAGGTTCTCCGATTCCCCGCGCATGCCGTCGAGCGCGTGATCGGCCGCATCGAGCTTCACGCGTGTCTCGCCGCCAGCGACACGCGCGCCGCCGCATTTCAGCGACTGCATGATGCGGTCGCCGCTCGCGCCGACAGGTTCACGCTCGAATGCCTGATCGCCGAGGCGCTCGACGCGCTCGCCGGCATCTCCGACGGCCGCGAGCTCCTCACGCGCCCGGTCAGGCGCGCGCTTGCGATGATCCGCGAGCGCGTCGCCGATCCGATCACGCTCGACGAGCTCGCGCGCCATGCGGGCCTCGACAAGTTTCACCTGTGCCGTGCGTTCCGCGCGCAGGTCGGCATGCCGCCGCACGCATACCTGACGCACCTGCGGATCATGCACGCCAAGGAGCTGCTCGCCGCGGGTGCGCGCGCGAAGGACATCGCGCCGCAGGTCGGGCTCTACGACCAGAGCCAGCTCAACCGCCACTTCCGGCGTATCGTCGGCATGACGCCCGGCGAGTTCGCACGGCACGCGTAGAAATCGCCAAGAACGACCAAGGCGACGCGACCGCGCGCTGCTATCGATCGTCCCATGCGGATCTTTGTCACCGGCGCGTCCGGCTTTGTCGGTTCGGCCATCGTCCCCGAGCTCCTCGCAGCGGGTCACCAGGTCATCGGCCTCGCACGCTCAGACGCCGCGGCATCCAGCTTGGCTGCGGCAGGCGCCCAGGTCCACCGCGGCTCTGTCGAGGAGCCAGAGACTCTGACGAGCGGTGCAGTCACCGCCGACGCGGTGATCCACACGGCGTTCGTCCACGACTTCGCAAACTTCAAGGCGTGCTGCGAGATCGATCGCCGCGCGATCGAGACGCTTGGCGCCGCACTCGCCGGCTCGCAGCGCCCACTGCTCGTCACGTCAGGCACTGCGGTGCTCGCGCCGGGCCGCACCTCCGTCGAGGCCGACGTCCATACCTCGGGTCCCGACGCGTTCCCTCGCGTTGCCACCGAGGAGGCTGCCGCCGCCGTCGCCGCGCGCGGCGTGCGCATCGGTGTCGTCCGCCTTCCACCCTCGGTGCACGGCACGGGCGATCACGGCTTCGTGCCGATGCTGATCCAGATCGCGCGCAAGACCGGCGTGTCGGCCTACATCGACGCCGGCGCGAATCGCTGGCCGGCGGTGCACCGTCTCGATGCTGGGCGGCTCTACCGGCTCGCGATCGAGACCGAGTTCACACCGGGGACAAAGTTCCACGCGGTCGCCGAGGAAGGCGTTCGGTTTCGCGAGATCGCCGAGGCGATCGCACGCGGGCTCGGCATCCCGGCGGCGAGCAAGCCGCGCGACGAGGCACCGCGCCACTTCGAGTGGTTCGCGCACTTCGCAGGTCTCGATGCGCCGGCAGCGAGCGCGCACACCCAGCAGCGGCTCGGCTGGCATCCGACGCAGCCCGGCCTGATCGCCGACCTCGACGGCGCTGGCTACTTCGCGCGCTGAACGTTCAGTACCACTCGCGGAGCATCGCGCGCTCGCGCATGCGCCGGCGCAGGGCCCGCCGCTCCCAGCGCTTGCGGCGGCGTACGTCGCGCTTGCTCTCGCCGCACCCGCGCGTGCTCACCTCGAGATTGCCAAAGCGCACGCGCCCGACGATCTGGACGCGCACGCCGCTCCGCGCCGCCGGCTCGGTGCGCTCCTCGACGTTCGCGAGCAGCGAGCTCACATCGACATCGACGGCGACCGCGGGCGGCACGATGATCTCGACGTTGCCCATCGTGCAGCGGACGTCGATCGTCGTGATGCCGGGTCCGAGTTGCGCCTCGCGCAGGTCGAGCACGAGGTTGCCCCACACGACGCGCGCCGCGAGATGCGATGGCACCACCCACGGCCCCTCGCGCTCGATCGAGCCGAGCATCACATTCATGCGCCGCGCGGGAACGAGCGCCGTGCTCGTCGCCACCATCGCGGTGCCCGGCGCGAGGTCCGTCACCAGCGCGTCGAGCTCGGTCGGCGTGCGCGCGGCATGCGCGAGGGCCAGGCGGCGCTCCAGCTCCTCGACCTCGAACGCGTCACCTGCGTAACCGGCCGACAGCTGCTCGATGACGTTGTCGCGGCGCTCGGCGAGAAGGGTGTTGCTCATGCCCTTTGTTGTAGGGCTGCCCGACGGCCGAGTCTGTCGAATAGTCTGTCGCTATCGTTAAGAAACCTTGCAGGCCGATCGCGACTGACTTGGACCCGAGCGCTGCGGTGGTACCCCAAAGGGGAAAGGAGCTGCAGATGAAGATCGGCATCATCGGCGCCGGCCAGATCGGCGGAACCCTTACTCGCCTGCTCACCAAGCTCGGTCACGAGGTCTCGGTCGCCAACTCGCGTGGCCCTCAGAGCCTCGGCGCGCTCGCGCACCAGACAGGCGCCAAGCCTGTCGAGGTCAAGGACGCGGCGCGGGGCCAGGACCTCGTCATCGTCACGATTCCGGAGGCACGCGTGCCCGAGCTTCCGAAGGACCTGTTCGCGGGCGTCCCCGCCAGCGTGCCCGTCATCGACACGGGCAACTACTACCCGCAGCACCGCGACGGCCGCATCGCCGACATCGAGGCGGGCACCACCGAGAGCCGGTGGGTCGCACACCAGATCGGTCGCCCCGTCATCAAGGCGTTCAACAACATCTACGCGAGCCACCTGCTCGACAACGGCCGGCCCAAGGGCAGCGCGAACCGCATCGCTCTCCCGGTCGCCGGCGACGATCCTGCGGCGAAGGCGATCGTGATGAAGCTCGTCGACGAAATCGGGTTCGATCCGGTCGATGCGGGCACGCTCGACGAGTCCTGGCGGCAGCAGCCGGGCACGCCCGTCTACACCGCCGACCGGGACGTCAAGGGCGTGCAAGACGCGCTCGCCAACGCTCGCCCGCAACGCCCACCGGAGTTTCGCGGCACCGAGAAGAGTCCCGGCACGTTCACGAATCCCGCATAGCGACCTCCGGGCGATTCGCAGACCTGCGTACGCGGCGCTGGCGGCATGTTCGTTGCTGCATCTGTCGCCATGGCCGAACAACCCATTCTCGTGACCGGCGCGACGGGCACCATCGGCGGCGTCGGTCGCGCAGTCGTGCAGCGCTTGCTTGCGCGAGACCTTCCGGTGCGAGCCGCGGTCCACCGCGACGATGATCGCGCAGCAGCGCTGCGTGCGATCGGCGCAGAGGTCGTCGTCGCCGATCTGACGCGCGCGCCCGATATCATGCGCGCGCTCGCCGGTTGCCGGCGCATGTACTTCGGCCTCGGCGTCGCCTCGTACTACCTCGAGGCGACCGCCACGACGGCGGCGGTTGCGCGCGCGCAGGGCGACCTCGAGGTGCTCGTCAACATGTCGCAGATGACGGTCTCGCAGATGAGCCTGACGTCGCGCACGGAATCGGAGCAGCAGCGTCTGCACTGGCTGTCCGAGCAGGTGCTCGACTGGTCGGGGCTGCCTGTCGTTCACGTGCGGCCGACGATCTTTCAGCAGAGCATCGCCCTGTTTGCCGCCGAGTCGATCGCGCGCGACGGGACGATTCGCGTGCCGTTTGGCCAGGGCCGAACGTCGCCGGTGAACACCGACGATGTCGCCGACGTCATCGTCGCCGTGCTGACGAATCCACGCGGTCACATCGGCCACGTGTACGAGCTGACAGGACCTCGGTCGCAGACGATGGACGAGCTCGCAGCCGAGTTTGCGGCGGCACTGGGGCGACCGATCCGATACGTCGATGCTCCCTACGAGCAGTGGTACGACGAGATGCGCCGCCGCGGGTTGCCCGATCACGTGTTCGAGCACCTCGCGACGATGACGCGGCTGCACGCGGCGAACCGATACGATCGCCTGACCGGCGACATCGAGCAGATCACGGGGCATCCGGCGACGCCGGTGAGGGAGTACGTCGCGCAGCACGCCGGGTTGTTTGGCGGCGGCCGCGCGCCTGCCGACCAGCCGGCTATGTACTGACCTTGCTCGGTTGCAGCACGTAGAGCCGGTGCCGCTCGCGTGGCGTGCGGTCTGCGTTCGGCAGATCCATCTCGTAGGTCACGGGCCGCGCGTGATCGGCGAGCTGGCGCTTGGGGTGATAGACCGAGTTGAACTTCCACAGCATCTTGATGAAGTTCGTCTGGCCTCGCAGGAGAAGGCGCGCGGAGATGGCGGCCGTCTGCGCGAGGGCGGACAGGCCGAGGTGCTTGCGGTTGAGGATCTGCTGGGTCTTCACGAGCTCGGCGTAGAAGCGCGGCAACGGCAAGCGCGTGGGGAGCACCGCGTGCTGGATATCGAACAGGCGGTAGTCGCGCGTCGTCAACGACCGCGCGTTGTTGGCAAACGTCTCGGTGCCCGGATAGGGCGTGTTGACCGAGACGTTCACGATCTCGGGGACCGCCATCGCCCACTCGCGGATGACCGCGAAGCGTGCCTCGTCCCAGTCGGGATCCGCGATGATGTTGACGGCGACGGTGATGCCGAGCGAGCGCGCGCACTCGAGCGCCTCGAAGTTCTTGTGAATGTCGACGCGCTTGCGGAATGCCTTGAGGCCCTCGGCATCGATCGCCTCGAGACCGAGGAACATGTACTCGAGCCCGAGTCGCTTCCACCGCGCGAATACCTCCTTGTTGCGCAGGAGGACGTCACCGCGTGTCTCGAGATAGAAGCGCTTGCGAATGCGACGCCGTTCGATCGCATCGGCGATCGCGTGGCCGTGGTCCGCGTGAATGAACGCGACGTCGTCGACGATGAACACGCCGGGCTCGCGGATGCTCGCGAGGTCCTCGGCGCACAGCTCGGGCGCGATCTGGCGATAGCTGCGCCCGTAGAACGTCCACGCGCTGCAGAACGCGCAGTCCCACGGACAGCCGCGCGAGAACTCGATCGAGGCTGCCGGGTCGAGGACGCCGATGAAGTACTTCTTGCGATCGGGGAGGAGGTCGCGCGCCGGGCGGAGGTCGTCGAGCGAGTGGATCTTCTTCGGTGGCGGCCCCTCCCCTGCGGCCGTGATGACGCCCTCGAGCAGGTGCAGGTTATCGGGATCGTCGCGCCAGGCTTCGAGGAGACGCGGCGCGATTTCCTCGCCCTCGCCGCGTGCGACGCAGTCGATCGCGCCCGCAGCGTGCTTGATCAGCTCGCGCGCCGTGAACGATGCGCTGTGGCCGCCGACGCACGTCAGCGTCCGCGGGTAGCGGGCCTTCGTCGCCTTGCAGAGGTCGACGACCTCTGGGACGTTGGCGAGGTAGTTCATCCCGATGAGCACCGCATCGGGACGGAACGCGGCGAGCGTCTGGAAGTAGTCGACGTGCGAAGCCGCCTGCAGATCGAGCAGCCGGACCTGGTGCCCCGCTTTGCGTACGGCCGCCGCGACGAGCTCCACTCCGAGCGGTTCGAGCCGGAGAAAGATCTCGGTGTACATGAGACCGCTCGGGTGAACACACAGCACCTTCATCCCCGCAGAAACATGCAAGGGACGGCGCGCCGGCATGCGGCTGCAGCGCGCGTGAGACGGCTCGCTCCCGTCACACCATCGCCTGCGTGCGGTGTCACCGGTACGCGCGGCGCGCACGCTCCGCGCACGTCACCTGCGTAGATCGCGATGTGGGCTAGCGCGACGCGGCCGGCAACGTCACGAGCCGCTCGCGGATCGCGTTCTCGTTCAGGCGCAGACGCAGCGCACGAGCATCGATCCTGCGGGCCACCGCCACGTCGCTCCGCTTCGCGACGAACGCGCGGTGCCGGATGTACTCACCGTCGCCGTTGCCGTCGCGGAGGAACGTGATGACCGTCTGGATGCCCTGGATCTTGAGGACGAAGTTATCCGGCGCGATCGCGACGAGCTTCGGATCGTACGGAATACCCGCCGCCTCGACATCCGGCATGCTGATCGAGAGCCCGTTCGCGGTGGTCGTCACGACCACGCGGCCGACGTTGAAGTCATCCTGGTAGGTCTTTGCAAGCGACGCGAACGTCGCCGGATCGACCGGGAACGACGGCGCGGCCGTCGGCGCCGAGAGCCCCGCAAACTTCTCGAGCGCGAACGCGACGCTCTCGGTGAAGTGCGCGCCGTCGGCGTTCGAGAGTGCGATGACCGCGAACTTCGTCGACGGCACGAAGAACACGTCGGCCGCGAAGCCCGGGATGTCGCCGCCGTGACTGATCAGCGTGGTCATGTGGTAGCCGTCGTGGAGGTTGAAGCCCTTATCGACGAACAGCGCGTAGCCGTAGCCGGAGATGTCGCCGTGCCCGCCCTCGGTGTTGATCTGCTGGGTCTGCATCGCCAGGCGCTGCTCGCTCGGCAGCACCGCGTCGTTGCCGTCCTCGAGGAACGTCACGAACCGCGCGAGGTCGTACACCGACGAGAACGCGAAGCCCGCCGGCCGCGCCCACGGGCTGTCGTATGCATCCGGCGCCTGGACCAGCCGCGCACCGTGGTCGTCGC
>JABFXX010000098.1 GCA_013368795.1 Kofleriaceae bacterium | reverse complement strand
CGATGGCGGAGCTGACGCTCCACACGATGTTCGGCAGCACGAACAGCGCCGCGGCACTCCACGCACGTCCGGCCGATAGTGGGGGGCCGAATCGCGAACGCACGCGTGCATGCTCGCGAGCGAGCTGGCGTGGATCGCCGAGCCGCCGCGCAGCCTCGGTGACCGCCTCGGCGGCGGACATCCCCGCGTTGCGCAGCTCGCAGGTGAGCTCGCGCAGGTGATCCTCGAGCTCGTCGAGGTCGCGCTCGGCGAGCTCGCCCTGCGCTCGGAGGCGCTTCCGGTACTCCACGATCTCCTCATCGACATCCTTCACGAGGTCCTCCATGCCTTTTCGAGCGCGGCGTTGACCACGCTCCATTTTTGACGCTCGGTCCCGAGCGCACGCTTGCCCTCGCGACTCAACCGGTAGTAGCGGCGGTTCCGGCCGGTCTCGCCGCGCTCCTCGTACGATTCGATCAGCCCCTGATCCTCGAGACGATGCAGGACCGGGTAGAGCATGCCCTCCGACCACTCCAGCTCGCCGCTGGAGAGGTCGCGCACGGCCTGGATGATCGCGTACCCGTAGCTCGGCCCTCTGTTCAAGATCGCGAGCAGCAACGGAGTCGCGGACGCGGCAACGAGATCCTTTCCGGGCTTCGGCGGATGCCTCATAGCTCTAGGCATAGATCTGCTAGGTATAGCTGTCAAGCACGTTCGCATCAGCCGCAGGTGCAGCGACGTTCTCATTCTGAGAACACTCGAGATACGCATCCGGACGCTGCGGAACGCGCTCTTGCGAACGCGACGGGGCTGGCGTATCGCAAGATCATGCGTGGTCGAGGATCGGGGTCTGTGTCTGCGACGTGGTGGCTGGCCGGCGTGATCGCTGCAGTCGTCGTCGTATTCGTGCTGGCGACGAGCATCAGCCATTCCACCGAGAGCTCGATCGAGCTGCGCTCGAACCAGCTCATCAGCAACGCGATGCCGAGCATCCAGACGCTCTCGACCACGCGAGGCGACCTCCGCCGGCTCGAGAACGACATCGAGCGCTATGCCGTTGCGAGCCCGGATGCTGCCGCAGAGCTGCGCGCGCAGATCTCAGCCGAGCGTGACTACATCGCCGCCAACTTCGCAACCTATTCGGCACTGCCCTACTTCCCGGGCGAGCCTCGCTTGCACGACCGCGCGGAAGCGAATCTCTCGACGCTCGCCGCCGGGCTGGCGCGCTATCTCGCGACTCCCACTGCAGCGGACGGCTCGAAGCTGCGTCGCGAGCTCGACGCGTTCGACGAGTCGATCGAACAGATCATCACGTTAGACGCGACCCAAGGTCAGCGCCTCGGCCACGAGATCGCGCACATCCACGATCGGACACGCGCGACCGCTGCGGTGCTCGATGCGTTCAGCGTCGCGCTCGCGATCATGGGTCTCATCCTCGCAGTCCGTCAGCTCTACCGCGCACGTGAAGCCCACGAAATGCGCGAGGCCGAGCTCTCCTCCCAGAACGAAGCGCTCGGCGAGTTCGCGGGCCGCGTCGCACACGACATCGTGAGCCCGCTCGCGACGACCTCGCTCTCGATCGATCTGATCCGCCGACTCCAGCCAGACAACCCGACGATGCAGCGCGCGCTCGATCGCGGCGCGGCCGCCATCTCGCGGGCATACACGCTCGTGAATGGCCTCCTCACATTCTCGCGTGCCGGTGGGCGACCGGCGCCAGGACAGACCACGCGGTTCGACGCTGTGGTCGCGGACGTCACCGATGGGTTGCGTGCGCAGGCGGAGCAGGACCAGATCGAGCTCCGTGTCGCGCCCGTCCCCGACGGCTCGGTTGCCTGCAGCGCTGGCGTGCTGACCAGCCTGGTCACCAATCTCCTCCGCAATGCGATCAAGCACATGGGCACTGCATCGGAGCGTCGCATCGAGCTACGCGTGCGCGATGCAGCCAGCCAGTGGCGATTCGAGATCGAGGACACCGGTCCCGGCATTCCGAAGGATCAGCAGGCGCGGATCTTCGAGCCGTATGTCCAGCTCGCCGACGGCTCGTCGGGAATCGGTCTAGGCCTCGCGACCGTCGATCGCCTCGTGCGCGCGCACCGCGGCACCGTCGGAGTGATTTCTCCCGGCGATTCGGGTCATGGGTGCTGCTTTTGGTTCGAGTTGCCCAAGGCGACGGCTCAGCCAGCTCGCGAGACCGTGGAGGCTCTGGAACCGACGCGGCGAGGGGCCTATTAGTTTGTCCTTCGTTCAGGCCGCGAAGGTCACGAAGTACATCGTCATCGCCGATATCGCGTTGAAGCAGAGCCCCGCGAAGACGAGCCAACCGACACGTCGGTGTCTGCTCGAGAAGGTACCCGGAAGGTTCGCCATGTAGCGTCGTGACGAAACGACGGCGAGCCATCCCCACGCGAGATAGGTGAGCACCGCCACGGAGATGTGCACAGCCAGGACCGCCCGCGCGACTCCGAGCCAGTTCGCGGGGGCCCGGGACACCAGCGCGCCTGAGCCCCCCGCCAGCCGGATCCGCACCTCGAGGGCCACGACGGCGAGCACGCAAACGACGAGCAGCGTGATCTGGAACAAGCGATGTGCGTTGTAGCGACGCCGCCTGACGAATCGGAGACTCGCGAGTGCGACGACGGGGGCAACGACATTTGTGACAAGCGTCAGGTCGACGACAAGGTCTGCGCGGGTTCCGAACACGAGCCGGTCATCGCCCACGTTCGCGTGCGACGTCTTGGCGCTTTCTGATCGCGGCATACATTCCCGGAGTCGCACCGAGTAGACGTCGGAACTGCGCGTAGAACCGCGTGACGTCATTGAAGCCGACCTCGAGAGCGGTCTCGACGATCTTCTTCCCGGATAGGAGCCGGAGCACCGCGGCGAAGAGTCGAGCCTGGTGGCAATAGCGCTTGGGAGAGACGTGATACGCACTCTGGAATGCGCGGGTCAGGGTCTCGGTGGCGATGCCCGCATCACGCGCGACGTATCGCACCGGTGCCGCACGACCGAGTGCATCGTGGAGCAGCTGGCGCGCGCGAGCCACATGCAGAGGGACTCCGGTATCGGCCTGCAGCGTCGCGAGCACGGATCCGCGCGCTACCTCCTTCGCACCGAGAAGGTCGAGTGGGATCGCGTCAACCGTGTGGTGGAGCATGGCGGGTGTGCCCGCGACAAGCGAATCGAAGCTCGCGACCCCTTGGGTTCGGACAGCTGCACCGGCAAAGCGCATCGGCAGTACCGTTCGCGGTGGCAGCGCCAGGAGGAAGCTTCGAGGCGGAGCTATCTCTCCCGAAGCGAGCGGAAAGGTGACCGTCCCTCTCATCACTTCGACGAGCGACAGTAGCGAGGCGCCGTGCGTGACGATGACACGCTCTCCATCCCCCGCGAACACCTGCGCGAGACCGACGAGTCCTGCTTCTGCAGGCAAGAGCTTTCGGCTCAATGTGATCGTTCCACGACGAGTATCGGGGAGGCTGACCACCTCGTGGGTATAGCGCACGGAGGTCGCGAGTACCGCTCGCCGCGCCCGTCAGAGTTTCGCGCGTGCACATCGCAGCACGAGTGCATCGAGATGTTCGGTATCGAGCGGCTTGAGCGCGAAATCATCTGCACCCGCAGCAAACGCGCACGCGACCGAGGTCGGTCCGACGTTGCCCGTCATTGCAACGATACCGATGTCCGGCGAGTGCATCTTCATGATGCGCGCAACCTCGTACCCCGACACATCTGGTAGGCAGAGATCGAGCAGAACGACATCGGGGTCGAACAGCCCGAAAGCTTCGATCGCCGCTCGTCCTCCGGTCGCGGTCTGGCAGACTTGTCCGCTGCCTCGGAGGAGACGCGCGAGGAGCTCGGCGAAATCCTGGTGGTCGTCGACGACGAGCACGCGACAGGCGCCACGGCGTACTTCAGCGCGTCCCGGTTCGAACAACGACGTCATCTGTGATCCCAAGTAGACGATCTTTGCTCGCGTCAGCAAATGGGATTCGGCACGAGGACCTGACAAATCCTCCCTCGTGCCGACGAGAGCACGCTGGACATCGTTAGTTGACGTTGATGCCGACGCCGAGCGTGCCAAACATGGTCTGCGGACCGCCTGCGACATCGAGGCAGACGTCGAGTGCGAGCGTGCCGATCTTGAAGACCGCGTAGCTCGCCGCGGCCGTGACGCCCGGCTCGAGTCGGCTGTTGTCGAATCCGGGATCCCACGCGAGCAGCATCGCCGGTCCGCCGCGCAGCCACAGCCGGTTGATCGGCCAGTACTGCACGGCGAAGCCGGCGGCCATGCCGAGAGCACCGCCGGCGTTGCCGGTGCCAGCGGCGAGCATGTACGTGCCCACCAGGCCGAGGTGCGGCGTGAGCATGCCGCCAATATAGAGCTCACCTGACGGCAGCGCCGTGCTCGTGTTGGCCAGCCTGCCCATACCCACGTGCGCGCCAAAGATCGTGCCCCAGTGGAGGTTGGCGTCGTTGGGCGGGCCCCAGTGGAGGGCCGGGCCCTGGACGTCGGTGACTACGCCATTCTGCACCACCGCGACGGCATCGTGGCGCGTGCGCTGGATCTCGCCCGGTCGGAACGCGGCAGCGATCGCCGGAACAGCGACGACCGCGGTACCGGTGACGCCTGGGCCATCGACGTGCGCGACCGCCGCGACCGGCTGAGCCTCGAGGCGCACCTCCGGAAGGTCCACACCCTCGGTGGTGTACGACCACACAAGCATGTCCGCTTCGTGGCGCGCGGGCGTTCCCCAGCGATCGATCATCTCGGCGGAAGCGCGGCCACGCCACGACAGCGCGACGTCGCGGTTCGCGGGGGATGCGTGATAGCAGGCAGCGACGAGCAACAGCAGAGCCGCGGAGGCTGCAGTCTTCATCGCGGCGCCCATGGAGCAAGCGACGTGCCCCGAGCTGTCTTGCAGAGATATCGGTATCGATTGTGAACCCGCAATCACACGCCTACATCGTACGCGTGCGGCTCGAAGTCGGTCCCCGCGATGTCCTAGGTTCACGAGCTCAGCTTCACCGGCCGTGTGCTCCAGCGCGCGAGCACGAGTGCGCGATTCACGAATCCGAATGCCCCCGCGCCTCCCCCGCAGCTCGCCGGTTGGTCTCACAAGCCACTCGCCGACTGCAGCAAGCTCGTCGCGATGAGGTCGCCCGGTGGGTGCGCCGGCGAGGACGTCATCCTGCTCACTCGTCAGTAGGCTACGCGCCGGACCCAGCGACCGTCTGGATGATCAGCACGGCCCCGACCGCGATCAAGACGATGTACACGTAGCGAAAGAAGCCAGGCCGGGCGAGCTTCGCGTTCAGGTGGCGCCCGATGAAAATCGCGGGGACGACGGCCGGGACGCAGTACAGGAAGTATCGCCACACGCGATCGTCGATGAGGCCTCTCGCAGCGTACCCGATCGTCCCGATCAAGCTCGCGACGAGAAAGTATGCCTGGAGCGTCGCGCGGAAATGCGACGCACTCCAGCGGCGCAGGTTGCCATAGACGACCAGCGGCGGACCGTTGAGCCCGTATGCACCGCCCATGACGCCCGAAAGAAATCCGCATGCGAACAGCCATGCGCGACTGTCGCGCTCCAGGTGGAGAACACGCCGGCTGGCGAGCGAGTACGCGCTGAACGCCATGATCAAGCAGCCAAGGCCAATCTTCGTGCTGTACGGATCCGCATAGATCAGGACGCACAGCCCGAGCGGGATCCCGAGCGCTGCGAACGCGACGAGCCACCCGGCACTCGATACGTGAATCGCTCGACGATCTTGAACGACGACGACGAGGGCGACCAGAACCGAAACGAGCACCGATAGCGGGACCGCCACCTCGATCGGCACGACGAGGACGAACAACGGGACCGCCACGAGTGACTCGCCGAAACCGAACGTCGATCGCACGAGCGTGGCGACCAACGAGATCGCGATGATGGCAGACAGCGCCATGCGTCGCAGCATACAACCGCGCTTCGACGTTCGTCTGCCACGCGTCGACGACTACTTCGAGCCGCGCGCGAACTTCGCGATTGCCTCCGCGCGCGTCGAAGCCCCGAGCTTCTTCGCAGCACGATGGATCAACACCCGGACCGTCGCGCTCGAGAGCCCGAGCTCGTACGCGATCTCCTTGTTCGAGTGACCGAGCTCCGCTTGTGTGAGCACCTGATGCTCTCGTTCGCTCAGTGGTCCGCGAGGTATGCGCGGCGCCGGACGGTTGTCGATCGCCACGACAAATCTCTTGCCGTCGGTATCGAACTCGTCGAGCAGCGACCATTGTGCGCTCACGAGCGGACGCCAGCGACGCGTCGCCAGCTCGACATCGCTACGTGCCGCTTTCGTGCGCGCACGATCGAACGCGCGAACCGCATCGCGGAGCTCGTCTTTGTGGCCGACGACCGCATCGCTCTTCGCATGAACGAGCGCACCATTCGACGACATGATCGCTTCGTGCGTGCGGCGCTTGCTCACCCGCAGGCGCGCCGCCGAGGTGAGATGCGCCGATAGGCGCGAGTACAGCGTTTGGAGCTTATCGTCGACGCGCTTGGTCGAGCGAATCGGCGCCCCGAGCCAGAGCCCGCGACCATCGGTGTCACGCGCGTTGATCGCGACCGTGTCGCGTGCACCACCGAGATGCGCGAATGCGGGGAGCAATCGCTCCATGCCCCGGACCGCCGACGCCTGGCCGCACGGCATGTGTCCCCAGGCCGAGAAGCCGATCGGACGCGTCGATTCACCGTCGGTGCCGTGCGGTTCGAGCGCCTTGTAGAACGGCGGCAGCCAGGCCGGATCGAACGCGTCGGAGAACGCGAACTGGCGGACGCGCGCCCCCGAGGACTCCTTCGCGTCGTACGTGTAGCCAATGATACCGAGCCCACGATCGAGGAGTGGCGCGGCCTCGCGCACGAGGTTGCGGACGTACTCCGTCTCGTCGAGGTCGAGCCGATATCCCGCAGCCAGACAATCGAGCAGAGCGGCCGTCTTCACCATGTAAACGTAAACCCGAATCTCTCGACACAGTATCTCGTTCTGCTGAAACGACACCGATAATGAGTCGCATGCGTCTCTTGGCCCTGGTTGCCGCGACCTTGCCGCTCGTTCGAACCGGACACGCGGACTCGAACATTCAATCCTCTCCCGTGAAAGCGACCGACCTGCCGAAGGGTGTGACGGTCCGCGGCACCTTTCAGAGTGGCGTGAGATTCACAGACAGGAACGGGACAAACTACCTTCTGTTCTCGAAGAAGGCTGGGGTCCAGTCAGCGATGTTGTTCGTCGAGGATTGGGTCGTTCCTGCGAAGAAAACGCCGCGCAACCTCCTACCCGTTCGCGACTTCGTCGAGGACTGCGAGATGGGTGGTGTGAGCGCCGTCTTTCACGATGCCGCACGTTCGGTGACCGATCTCGACGGCGATGGCATCGCGGAAGTCACATTTGCCTACGAGCTCGCATGTCGAAGCGACGTGAGCCCGGCAACGTACAAGCTGCTCCTTCTCGAGAACGGGAAGAAGTTCATCCTGCGCGGCGAGACCACGGTGGATCCGGGTGACGGGATCATGGGCGGCACGTTCACCGCGGATCCCGACGAGTCGAAGTGGCCGGCTGCGTTTCTGCGTCACGCCAAGCAACTGTGGACGAGCACCTCGGCCGACATCGGGATGAAAGAGTGATGATTCGCCTACTCGTCTTCATCTGCGCCCTGCCGTCGATCGCGAGCGCCGGACCGCTCGTCGCCGACAGCGGTGATGACGTCGGTAGCCTCGCCGCGTTCTGCAAGAGTCTCGATACGGCGACCACCTGCGCGATCGCCGACGACGACAAGATCGCAGACCTCGCGAAGCCGGCAGCGCCGTATCTAGCGGCTCGGATCTTCTGGGCCGGCGACTCGATCACGGCTCCCGACAACCAGTGCTACGTCGGGCTGAAGACGAAGCAGACCTGGACCGTCGCGTCGCTGGGCTCGGACTGCTGGAGCAACGGCAAGTACTCTCGCCGGCTCGAGGTCAAGGAGCTCGCCGTCCGTCCCGCGTCGTCGGACCTGTGGTTGCGTTACGCGATCGAGTCATCGGATCCCGACGTCGAGGGGACCGTGACCGAGGAGTTTCTCGTGATCTGCGGGCTGGCCGAAGGGCTGCCGCGATGCACCGCGCCGATCGCGCTCGGCCTCGCGAGCGACGGCAAACCGAAATGGAAGGTCAAAGCCACGCTCTCGAAGGCAGGCGCACTGGTTCTCGCAGTCGAGAAGGGCAAGCGCGCCGCACTTCCCGCCGAGACCGCAGCTCTCCTCGGGAAAACCAGCCTGTCGTTCGAGTAGGTGGTCATGTCATTCGCACGAGCTTGTTCGATCGCGCTGGTCATCGCGTGTAACTCGACGTCTTCGTCCCCAAGCAACTCGACATCTTCATCGTCGGGGACGCGATCGGCGAAGTGGTACGACGCGGACGCTCCGGTTGGCGTCTGGCTGGGAACCAACGTGGTGCTGGTGTCCAAGGGCCCCGGCGAATTCGCGCACGAGCTGACGATTCAGGGCTTCGCCGTGTGGCCCGATGGCCATCTCTCGCTCGGATTACCGTGGGCGGGACTTGCCGACTTCGATCGTGGAGCGTGGGAGCGCGGCGTCGCGACTGATGCGTCGCTCGGCGGCACGCCTGGGACGTACAAGCGCGACGGCGACGGTTGGCGCATCACCTACACCGGCGGGCGCGAGGCGAGGCTCGCCTACGTCGGCGATCAGCTCGAGACCGAACATGCGAAGTTGCCTCGAGCGAAGGACGTGACCGGCGCGACGCTGGACGGCCTGTACACGTGGTGGACCAATGCGGAGGACTCATCGCTGGCGGCGCCAGGATGCCAGCCGCTGGTCGCGTTCACACGGGATGGTCACTTCGAGGACCAAGGTGGTTTCGCGCAACCGTGCACGTCAGCCCCGGATCCGAACGCGCCCGGGGGCGGGACGTACGAGATCCGTGACTTCTCACTGGTCCTGCACTACGCCGATGGTCGAACGGTCAAGCACCTCATCACCGCGCCGGTCAACACGGATCTCCACACCGATAATTCACGCGCACTCATCATGGGCCGGGCGTGGAAGCGCCGCGCCGCGCCGATCGCGCAGCCCCCTTCTCCCGTTGCTACCCCCAGCTCTGTGGCTGCCGACACGACCTACGACGTCGTGGCATTCGCGACTCCACCGGGCCAGGCGCATCGCAACAAGGACTCGATAGCTTTCACCGACGCGAACGGTGATCAGCTGCTCTGCATGACGGCCGTGTTCGCGGGTGTACCGAGCTCCGGAGATCCGAACCGCGACTTCGCTGCGGATTGGAGCGACATCGTGCTCGCTGGCCGAACCGCGGATTCGACGCCATCACCGCAGCAAGGAACGAGTCCGCACGGGCTCGTGTTCACGGCCGGTGGCTCGATGACGACCGAGAGCTCCGGCGTGCGCGTGTATCGTGCGCTGTTCGTGTTCGAGGTCGGTGGCCGACGCGTGAGCGTGATGCTCGTCGCGCCCACCGAGGACCAGCTCGCGCGCTGCCAGCTCGACGACCTCCTGCGAACCATCCGGCCTGCATGACCGTCCGCTGCCGATCAGGCGGTCGCGTCGCTTTTTCGCGAGACAACGCCGCCCACCTGTCTCCTGTGGAGGGGTGGCAGCTCGCCCCGACCGGAGGCGCCATGTTCAGGTTCTCGTACAAGCCATTGTTTGCTGCGGCAATCGCGACATGAGGGCGTGAAGGGCGTGGGGGCAGACCGCGAAAAACGCCTCGCCTTGGACTCCGACCGCGACGACGAGAAACGTCGCGAGCAGGAGCGTAAGGCGCTGCGCCTGCTGGAGGATCTCGAGCAGCACGAGGCCGAGGCCGGAAAGGCCACGCTGGTCGGTTTCGAGCAGATGTCGGGGCTGGTGCGGGCCCCGGCGCGCAGTCGCGTGGATGAAGTCTTCTCGACGCTTCCGTGGTCCCGCTCGAGTCACCCTACGTTCGATGACTTTCGGGCCACAGGTCTACGCGAGGTCCTCGCGCGGCTCGGCGATCGCACGCTCCGCAGAGCAACCTTGGCGGCCGCGGATCGCGAGATCGCGAAGCGCGTTGCAACGCGGCCAGCACCGACCGCACCGAGCGGCGTGGGTACCGCGATGTGGCGCGCGGCCGAGCGCCGTGCGGCCACGCTCTATCGACACGCGCAGGATTGCGGCGAGGTCGCGAGCGATGATCCGGTCGTCGACGAAGCGCTCGCGAGGTGCGGCAACGGGCAGCCCCTCCCCGCGAGCGTGCGCGCGCAGATGGAGCGCGAGCTGGGGACATCGCTCGCCCGCGTTCGCGTGCACACCGACCCGATCGCAGCCGCCGCCGCACGAGCAGTCCGTGCACATGCATTCACCGTCGGAGAAGACATCTTCTTCGCCGCCGGCACGTACGCACCCGACTCGCGCGAGGGCCGCAAGCTCCTCGCTCACGAGCTCACTCACGTCGCTCAGGCGCACCAGGGCCGCACGTCGACGGGAGGCGGCGTGCGCGTCAGCGAGCCCGGCGAGTCGCTCGAGCGCGAGGCCGACGCGGTCGCCGAACGCGTGATGCAGGCGCCCCGAGCTCCCAAGCGTGACGCGTCGATGCGCGGAGGCTCGCGCTCGAAGGCGCACTACGCGCCGGCACCGTCACGATCGCTGCTGCTGCGCAAGGCGACCGGCAAGAAGGCACCGGTCGCCGACGGCACGCCGTTCAAGGAGCTCGGCGAGCTCAGGAACAAGACGACCTGGCGCCTCGGCGACGACGACGTGTTCGTCTGCGTCTCCGGTCCGGACGGCAAGCCGCTCGACACCACCATCACCGTGTCGGCCGAGAGGAACCCCGACCGGTGGAACGCGCTCGGCAAGAAGTGGGCGGCGGCGGCACCGGGACGAACCTGGCCGCGCCCCGCCGACGGTCGAAGCAAGGCGCCCACGCCGGCGAGCGGCCGCGCGGACTCGACGCCTTCGCCGGCAGCACCGCCGACACCGGATGCCAGCGCGACCACGCCGCCCGGAGTCGAGATGGATCTCAGCGCAGCACTCGAGAAGCTCCGGTGGATCCGCGCCATTCCCGACGACGTGCTCGGCATTCCGGCGGACGGCGCGAACCGGGTGT
This sequence comes from Kofleriaceae bacterium, assembly GCA_013368795.1. Classification (GTDB taxonomy): domain Bacteria; phylum Myxococcota_A; class Polyangia; order Haliangiales; family Haliangiaceae; genus JABFXX01. The sequence continues at coordinate 2,505 of JABFXX010000098.1, read as the reverse complement.
ACTTCGACGCGCACCCGCTCGATCAGTGCGCGACGATCAGCGCGCCCGTGCTCCATCTCACGGGCTTCTACGTGAACAAGCTCTACACCGGCGGAGCCACGCTCTCGGGGCTCGTGATCCGGGCCGATCCGACGGAGCTCTCGGTCACGTTCTCCAGCGCCACGCTCGACCGCGCTCTCGTCACGACCGGAGGCAAGGAGATCGTGATCGGCAACATCACCTTGAACGGTTGCAGGCTCGAGACCTGGAACACGAAGTCGTTCGGCGCCGGCATCAACTTCCAGGAGGCACGGATCACCGGGATCCGGTACCCGGGAGCTCCTCCCGCAGATCTCGTCCTCGCCAACAGCTCGCTCCTTGCCTTCGCCGACTCGTTCAGCGCCTTGACGGCGGGCTCACCGGGCGAACAGCCGGGCGCGCTGCCCACGCTCCCCAAGCTTCCAATGCTCGCCGGTACGCGGGTGAACGTGAAGCTCGACGGGCTCGGCGGCACGCACACGGCTGGAGCGAGTGGCAAGACGAGGGCCGGCTTCCGCCACTTCGAGGCGCAACTCCTCAAGGAGGGGATGGCGCCGCTCGCGTCGATCACCATCGACGGGGCCGGCCTCTCCCGAACCGCGTCGACACTCGAAGGCGGCATCAAGCGCGTACACGTCACGGGCTCCGCGGACTTCGTGCTCGCGCTGCTCGACAGCCCGACCGTCCGCGCGCAAAAGGACGTTGCCGACGTGCTCGACCAGCTGACGAAGGTCGGCATCGTGCCGACCGCGGGCACGCAGCTCACGCTGGAGAACGTCCAGCTCGGCGCGTCCGGCTCCGCGGCATCGGTGCGCTCCGACATCGTCCTCGACTTCGATGTGCCGGGCTCGTTGAAGCTGCACGTCGAGCTTCGCGGCGTCGCGATGAGCGGCGACCTGGCTGCACAGACCGGCCACGTCGAATTCGGCAAGCTCTTCGCCGTGCTCGGCGACGGCAAAGGACCGATCGCCGCGCTCGCGGCGGAGGGCAACGCGGACAAGGCCGACAACAAGCTGTCCGGCGCGATTCGCCACCTCGAGGGCACCGGTGACGTCAGCAGGATCACCGCGGCGCTACGAACCGTGAAGCTCCCGCCGAAGCTCGACACCGTGCTGGCGGCCGTGAAGAAGCATGTGTCCACGAATGGCGCGCTCGACATCGACGTCGCCGTGGAGACCGGAGCCGACGGCAAGACCGAGCTTCGCGGTAACGCGCACGCGCGCCTCGAAGTCGATGGCGTGGGAAGCGTCGACCTCTCGGTCGTGAACTTCCACGGCGATGCCGACGCGAAGAAGAAGGACGTCTCGGGGTCGCTCGCGTTCGAGCGGTTCGAGGCGCACCTCACGCCAAAGGCGAACCGTAAGACGACCGGCGACGCAGCTGCGCTGATCATCACGGGTGCACACGCCGCGACGGCGAGCGGCCGGATTCCGCAGCACGCGAGTGCAGACATGATCGACCTCCGCGGCGACGTCGAGAAGTCGGCAAGGATGATCGACGACATCCATCGCAAGGTCGCCTCGTTGCCGCCGATGCTCCAGCAGGCCGTCAAGCTCGTGCGCACGCTCGATCTCCGCGCCGCGAGCGGCCCGGCCCCGACCTCCACGCCTGCTCAAAAGTCCGAGCCGCTGCCCGACGCCAACATCACGACGAACGCGCATGTCGCGCTCGTGATCCCGCGCGTCGGCACGCTCGACGCGACCGTTCGCGGGTTCGTCGGTTCGACGCTGAGTGGCAGTGTGCTCGGCGACTTCGAAACCTTCGAGGTGTCGCTCCTCACGACCGCGGGGAAGCGCGCTGCGCGGATCGTGATCCGGGGCGGTAGCGGGGCGTTCGAGCCTGGCAAGAACAACGCATCCAGCGACCTCCAGGCGCAGCTCGCCGACGTGGTGATCGAGGGCAACTCGCGTGGTCTCCTGCAGGCGCTCGAGAACCATTCCGACGTGTTCTCCGCCGCCCCCACGTCGGTCCGCAGCGGCTTCGAGTACCTCCGCGCGCACCGCATCTCGCTCGCCTCGACGGTCAACGCGCGCGCCACGAATCTCGAGGTCGCGCGAAGCGACGGTGAGCTCCACGCCACCGCGGGCACGATCACGGCGCGCGTCGCGTTCCCCGGCGGTGTCGCAACCGCGACGCTCACCAAGGCTGCGACCGATCCCGACGTTGCCGGGTTCGAGCTCCTCGAGGTCCGCATCAACGACAACGCGGCGCAGCTGCACATCCGCGACGGTCAATGGACCGCTGCGGACGCGACCGGCACGGCCGCATCGATCAGGTTCGCCGGCGACGGAACCAAGCTGCTCGCGATCCTGGAACCAAAGATCATCGCGCTATTGCCCGCCGAGATCGGAACGGCGCTCCGCAAGTACAGCGACGCGATCGTCAGCGCGACGGCGACCGATGTCGCCGTGCGGCTCACCGACGACGGTGCCGTCGCAAAGCTTCCGTTCCTCGATCTGAACGGCTCTAACTCCTTCACCGACGACT
>JABFXX010000523.1 GCA_013368795.1 Kofleriaceae bacterium | reverse complement strand
CCACGCGCTGATCAGCTCGAAGTCGTCGATGATGCGCGAGTGGTAGTGGCCCCACACGTCGGAGACCATCACCATCGAGCCGCGCGAGAGCTGCGGCGTCAGATAGATCGCGTAGTAGCGCGCGCCCGAGCCGTCCTCGACCTCGCCGACGAGATCGAGCGGTACGCCGGAGACCGGGCATACGAGCTCGCACTTCGTGCCGGCCGGCAGGTCGATGCCCTGCTTGCGGCTGTCGCCGTGGATCGGCGAGAGGTGAACGAGGCCTTCGGTGCCGCCGCCGCGGACCTTGACGGTGACCGCCGGGTGGCCATCGAACGTGACGTCCGAGATGCCGACCAGGCTGTCGCCCTTGGGTCCGTATGCCTGCGTGACAATGACCACGACGTCGGTGTCGTCGGCATCGGGCGAGGGCGCCTCGACGGCTACGTGCGAGCCGGTGACGGTGCGGTGCTTGCCTGTGACTCTCAGATTACGACGGTCGACGGGGTCCACGGTGCTGAGCTGACACCGCCTTTGCCCCCGATGGCAAGCGTTGACAGCTCACAGCTGCTCGGGCACCGCGAACTTCGACGTGTATAATCGTCTCTCGCGATGACACGAGCACTCGCAATCGCGATCGGGGTGATTCTGATGGTCCCGGCTCTGGCCTGGGCTGCCAGACCTCGCGTCGCGATCGTTCCGTTCGACGGCGACCCCAACAACGACGTCGCGAACGTCGTCGCTGAGCTCGTCGAGGACGACTACAACGTAACCGGCGCGAAGCAGACGGGTCGCACGATCGACCAGCTCGGCCTCGACGCTGCTTCACTTTCGGATAAGGACATCAAGAAGCTCTCGAACGAGCTCGATGTCGACGCGGTGGTCCGCGGCGAGCTCGCGCCCAAGGGCGCCCGCAAGCTGCTTCACATCCGCGTGACGCTGAAGGGCAAGAAGGTCCGCGGCTTCAATGTCGAGTACGCAAACCTGAGATCGAAGAAGATGCGCGCCGCGCTCAAGGAGAAGCTCCTCGCGAAGCTCTCCGGCGAGGGCACCAAGAAGATCGAGCCCGCCGGTGACGAAGAGGACCCGATCGGCGGCGGCAAGGCCGACAAGGAAGACAAGGCCGACAAGGAAGACGCCGAGGACAAGGCGGACCGGGAAGACAAGCGCGACCAGGAAGCCGACGACGAGGAGCTCGAGGGCAAGAAGCGCAAGCGCACCGCGCGCGGCGCCGAGGACGACGAGGAGATCGAAGGGTCCGTCGACGTCGCGCCGATGAAGGAGAATCCGCACAGCGCGAACCGCGCCGCGATCCGTGTCGACTTCGGCCCGTCGGCGTCGGCGCGCACGCTCACGTTCGCATCGCGTAACTTCGAGGAGGCGCCGAAGCCGTACCAGAACTCGGTCGTCCCGGGCGGCCGCGTCGGCGGTGCGCTGTATCCGTTCGCGTTTGGCAACCCGAACAGCTTCCTCGCCGGCATCGGGTTCGCCGGGGAGTTCGATCAGACGGTCGGCCTCAAGCTGACGAGCACCGCGCAGCCGGGCACGAAGTTCCCGGTCGAGCAGAAGCACTGGTCGGCCGGCATTCGCATCCGTATCGCGTTCGGCCACAAGGCGACGAGCCCGACGGTGACGCTCGGTGCCGGCATCATGCGCCGCATGTTCAAGGTCGACCGGGCGGCGCTCGATATGGGCAACATCATCGACCTGCCGGATGTGTCGTACAAAGGCTTCGACCCGGGCCTCGAGGTGCGTATCCCGTTCGCGAAGTCGGTCGCGCTCGTGTTCGGCGGTCGCGCGCTCCTCGTCACCGACGCGGGCCAGATCTCGAAGGGAAACCAGTACGGCCAGGCGCGCATCACCGGCGGCGAGGGCGCTGCCGGTCTCGACCTCACGTTCGGTCGGCTCGCTCTGCGCCTCCAGGGCGAGGCCACGCAGATGGGCTACGCGTTCGCCGGCAACGGCGAGATGTCGAACAACCGCGACGGCAACCCGATGACGAAGGACATCGGCGGCGCTTCCGATCGATACATCGGCGGCTCGCTGACCTTCGGAGTGCTTTACTAGCTCCACCGCACGGGCGAGACTGCGCCGGCCGTGCCCGGGTCTCGTTGCAAGCTCGTCGTTGCGCATCCCGAGCGCAAGGCGCAGCGGTCGCTGCATCGGCTCGTCGGCGCGACGCTGTGCCCGGTCGAGGTCGTGGGTGACATCGACGCGCTGACGAAGGCCGTCGATCCGACGACGATCGCGATCGTCGACGCGAGCCTCGCGCTCGCGAACGCCGAGCTTCCGGCGCTGCCCGCGCGCGCGTGGATCGCGGTGCCCGGCGAGGGGCTCGCGCCCGCGGAGGCGGAGACGCTGACGACGCTGCTCGACCGTGGCTGGCAGCACGTGATCAGTCACCCGATGCCGATGCTCGGCGAGGAGCTGCTCGCGACCGCGCAGAAGCTGATCCGCGGCGACGTGTTCGGGCTCGAGAAGTACATGGCGTGGGGCGCCGAGGTGCAGAGCTACGAGCTTGCCGACGCGCGCGATCGCGATGCGGTCGTTGCCAGGCTCGCGAAGGATATCGTCGCGGTCGGTCTGCCCGAGCGCCTCGGCTCGCTCGTCAGCGTGATCGCCGACGAGCTGATCTCGAATGCGATCTACGTCGCGCCGGTCGACGACAGCGGAGCACGTACCCGGAGCGACGAGCGCCGTGACACGCCGCGGCCGCTGACCGGTCGCGACGCGGTGACCGTGCGATGGGCGACCGACGCGCGCTATCTCGCGATCGAGGTTCGCGATCGCTGGGGCAGCGCCGACCTCGGAGCGATGACGAGGCGCGTTGCGCGAGGCGGCAAGCAGACCGCGGCGGGCGAGGGCGGCATGGGCCTACAGCTCGCCTATGCGTGCTGCAACCAGTTCGTCGTCGGCTCGGCGCCGGGGGCGCTGACCGAGGTCATCACGCTGCTCGACGTTCGCTACAAGCCCACCGAGCTTGGCCGCGCTGCGTCGTTTCACGCGTTCACCGGCGAAGCGCCGTAACGGGGGCCACCTCCCCGATCTCGCTGGCGCGGTCGGGCTCTCCAACCGGGGGCGCAGGGGTGCTAGGGTGCGCCCGTGCAGCCGGACGTCCTCGCTCCATCGGATACTTTCGCACGCCGCCACATCGGACCTCAGAAGTCCGAGACTGCCGAGATGCTCGCAGAGCTCGGCTACAAGTCGCTCGAAGAGCTCGCAGCCGCGACCGTGCCGGCGTCGATCCGGCTGAAGAAGCCGCTCTCGCTCGGCGAGCCGCTCGGCGAGCACGAGCTCATCGAGGAGATGAAGAACCTCGCCGCGGACAATCAGGTCATGCGGTCGTTCATCGGCCAGGGCTACTACGACTGCATCACGCCGGCGGTGATCCTGCGCAACGTCCTCGAGAATCCCGGCTGGTACACGCAGTACACGCCGTACCAGCCCGAGATTTCGCAGGGCCGGCTCGAGGCGCTGATCAACTTCCAGACGATGATCGAGGACCTGACCGCGCTGCCGATGGCGAACGCGTCGCTCCTCGACGAGGCGACCGCCGCGGCAGAGGCGATGCACATGTGCTTCGGCCAGGCCGAGGGCAAGCGCCACGCGTTCTGGGTGCACGACGCGACGCACCCGCAGACGATCGCGGTCATGCGCACGCGCGCCGAGCCGCTCGGCATCGCGCTGAAGGTCGGCTCGATCCAGCAGATCCTCGCCGGTCTCGACGACACGGTCGCCGGCGTCCTGTTCTCGTATCCCTCGACGGATGGCCAGGTGATCGACCTGCGCGATGCGATCGCGAAGGTCCACGCGGCCGGCGCATCGGTCGCGACCGCGACGGACCTCCTCGCGCTGACGCTGCTGACGCCGCCGGGCGAGCTCGGCGCCGACATCGCGATCGGCACCGCGCAGCGCTTCGGCGTGCCGATGGGCTTCGGTGGCCCGCACGCCGCGTTCCTGTCGTCGAAGGACGAGTTCCGCCGTCAGATGCCGGGCCGGATCATCGGCGTGTCGCGCGACGCGAAGGGCAAGACGGCGTTCCGCCTCGCGCTCCAGACGCGCGAGCAGCACATCCGTCGCGAGAAGGCGACGAGCAACATCTGCACCGCGCAGGTGCTGCTCGCCGTGATGGCCTCGATGTACGCCGTCTATCACGGCCCCGAAGGCCTCACGCACATCGCGCGCCGCGTGCGCGCGTACACCTCGCTCGTCGCCGCGGGCCTGACGAAGCTCGGCTTCGCGCCGCGCGCGGGCACGTACTTCGACACGCTTCGCATCGATCTCGACGCGCACAAGCAGGCGACCGTCCTCGCGCGCGCGCTCGAGCGCGGCATCAACCTGCGGCGCTACGCCGACGGTGTCGGTATCTCGTGCGACGAGACGACGAGCCACGCCGACGTCCACGACTTGCTCGAGGCGTTTGCACAGGGCGAGCTGCCGTTCGAGGTCGCGAAGCTCGTCGAGGAGACCGAGGTCCCGGCGCTGCCCGCTGGGGTCGCGCGCACGTCGGCGTTCCTCACGCACCCGACGTTCCATCGCTACCAGGCGGAGCACGAGATTCTCCGCTACCTGAACCGGCTGACGACGAAGGACCTGTCGCTCACGACGTCGATGATTCCGCTCGGCTCGTGCACGATGAAGCTCAACGCGACGACCGAGATGATTCCGGTCACGTGGCCCGAGTTCGGTCGCATGCACCCGTTCGCGCCCGCCGAGCAGTGGGGCGGCTACAAGGCGATGTTCGAGCAGCTCGAGGCGTGGCTCGCCGAGATCACGGGCTTTGCGGCCGTGTCGCTGCAGCCGAACTCCGGCGCGCAGGGCGAGTACGCGGGCCTGCTCGCGATTCGCGGCTACCACCGCGCGCGCAACGAAGCGCATCGCACGGTGTGCCTGATCCCGCAGAGCGCGCACGGCACGAACCCGGCGTCGGCGGTGATGGCCGGCATGCAGGTCGTCGTCGTCGGCACCGCGTCCGACGGCACGATCGACATGGCCGACCTCAAGGCGAAAGCCGAGAAGCACGCGGCGAACCTGTCGTGCGTGATGGTCACGTACCCGTCGACGCACGGCGTGTTCGAGGAGGGCATCCAGGAGCTCTGCTCGATCGTCCACGCCAACGGCGGCCAGGTGTACATGGACGGCGCGAACATGAACGCGCAGGTCGGCCTGACGCGCCCCGCGGAGTGCGGCGCTGACGTCTGTCACCTGAACCTCCACAAGACGTTCTGCATCCCGCACGGCGGCGGCGGTCCCGGCATGGGCCCGATCGCGGTTGCCAAGCACCTCGCGCCGTATCTCCCGGGGCACCCGCTCGCCGCCGAGGGCACGCAGCCCGTCGGTCCGGTCAGCGCGGCGCCGTGGGGCTCGGCGTCGATCCTGCCGATCTCGTTCGCGTACATCGCGATGATGGGCGAGGCGGGGCTGCGTCGCGCGACCGAGGTCGCGATCCTCGGCGCGAACTACATCGCCAAGCGCCTCGGCTCGCACTACCCGGTGCTCTACACGGGCCGCAACGGCACCGTCGCGCACGAGCTGATCCTCGACTGTCGCGGCTTCAAGAAGACGGCGGGCATCGAGGCCGAGGACATCGCGAAGCGCCTCATGGACTACGGCTTCCACGCGCCGACGATGTCGTTCCCGGTTCCGGGCACGCTGATGGTCGAGCCGACGGAGAGCGAGAGCAAAGCCGAGATCGATCGGTTCTGCGACGCGATGATCTCGATTCGCGGTGAGATCGCCGCGATCGAGGCCGGCCAGATGGACCGTACGAATAACCCGCTGAAGAACGCGCCGCACACGGCGGCTGCGGTCAGCGGGACCGAGTGGGATCGCCCGTACACGCGCGAGCAGGCCGCTTTCCCGGCGCCGTGGCTGCGCGTCCACAAGTACTGGCCGCCCGTCGCGCGCGTCGATAACGCCTTTGGCGACCGCAACCTCGTGTGTGCGTGCCCGCCAATTGATGCATATTCCTGAGCCATGGATCTCGTCGGATTGGTCGCTGTCCTCGGCTCGTTCGGCATCCCGCTCTACGTGCTCAAGACGCGGCACGAGGCGCGCAAGCTCGAGATCGAGGCGAGGACCGGTCGCCGGAGCGACGCTGAACCGGCGAAGGAGACGAAGCTCCTGCTCGAGGAGAACAAGCTCCTTCGCGAGCGCGTCGAGAACCTCGAGTCGATCGTGTGCTCGGTCGACTTCGAGCTGAACCAGAAGCTCGCGAAGATCGTCGACGAGCATCGCTCGCTCGTGCTCGCACCCGCGGGCGCGGGGCCGATGCAGATCGCGACGGGAACGCCGGCCGGCGCGACCCAGCCTGCGCCCAGCGTCGCGACCGCGCCGACCACCGAGGCGAAGAAGGTGGAGCCCGCGCTCGATCGCACCGCGACCGCGCACGGCGCGAAGCCGCCGTCGCTGACGACGACGCTCGAGCCCGGCCAGATCCTCGCGCAGCGCTACCGGATCCAGCGGCTGCTCGGCAAGGGCGGCATGGGCGCGGTGTACCTCGCCGACGACGAGGTGCTCGGCGAGCTTGTCGCGCTGAAGGTCATCTCGAGCGCGTTCGCCGCCGACGAGCAGGCGCTGAGCGTGCGGTTCCGCCGCGAGGCCGCCGCCGCGCGCAAGGTCAGCTCCGGCCAGGTGATCCGCATCCACGACCTCGGCGAGGCGCGCCCGGGGCTGCTCTATCTGTCGATGGAGTACTTCGCCGGCCGCACGCTCACCGAGGTGATCGCCCAGCGCGGCATCGTCCCGATGAAGGACGTGCAGGACATCCTCCAGCAGATCGGCAGCGGGCTCGAGGCGGCGCACAGCGCGGGCGTCGTCCACCGCGATCTCAAGCCGAGCAATGTGCTCGTCGGCGAGCGCGGCGCGGTGAAGATCATCGACTTCGGTCTCGCCACGACGACGATGGGCGAGGGCCTCACGGCGACCGGCGCGATCCTCGGCACGCCTCACTACATGGCGCCCGAGCAGGTGCGCGGCCGGCCCGTCGACGCGCGCACGGACATCTACTCGTTCGGCGCGCTCGCGTATCACCTCGTCACCGGGCGCCCGCCGTTCTCCGGCGACAACGCGATCGCGATCGGCTTCGCGCATCTCTCCGAGGTGCCGACGTCGCCGCGCCAGCTACGCAAGGACTGCAGCGAGAAGCTCGATGGCGCGATCCTCGCGGCGCTCGCGAAGACGTCCGACGAGCGACCGGCGACCGCGAAGGCCTTCCTCGATCGAGCGTTCGGATGAGGCGCGCCGCGCTCGTCTCGCTCGCGCTCGCCGGCTGCTACACGGGGGCGAAGGACTCGACCTTGTCGAACAAGTCGGAGTCGCGCACGACGCTCGCGATCTCTCGCGATGGCGTCGGGCCGATCAACGAGACGACGAAGGCGACCGAGGAGATGCTGCGCGCAGTGCTCCCCGGTCTCGTCGTCAAGGCGAAGGATCTCGGCGGCGGCAGCGGCCTCGTGTTCGAGGTGTTCGACGGCGCCGAGCAGCTGTTCTACGTCGTGCCCGACGACGCGAGCACGGACGAGCCGGAGGACGAAGCGCCACCCGAGGAGCGCAAGTACGCGACCTCGATCTTCGCCGTATTCGCGATCAGCCCCAAGGTTGCCGTCCAGGGCCGGAGCTGGAAGATCGGCTCGCCGCTCGAGTCCGCCCAGGGCGCGACGACGTGCGAGTGCTGGGGCGAGGGCGAGGTCACCGCGTGCTTCGACAAGGGAGCCCGGCTCCGCGTCATCTTCGAGGAGCGCTGCGAAGACGCCCAGGAGCAGGGCGGCAAGGCGATGATCGGCAAAAAGATCGCCCGCGTGATGTGGAAAGTTCAGGCCGACGCCGAGCCTGAATACGAAGATCGCGATTAGCGTTTCGCGAACCGGTAGTGCGCGACCAGCCACTCGCTGCCGCCGCGGTACCCGAACAGCTCGGCGCAGGCGAGGAAGAACACGCGCCAGCGATGGAACCGCCGCCGGTCGCCGAGGATGCGCTCGAGCTCGGGGCGATGCGCGAGGAGATTGGCGTGCCACGCCTCGGCGGTCTTCGCGTAGTGCGTGCCGCGGACGCGCCACTCGTCGGCAATCGCGAGGTCGTCCTGGAAGTTGCGCAGCAGATCGACGCTCGGCATCAGGCCGCCGGTGAAGAACTCGCGCGCCATCCAGTCGCTCGCCCCCTTGTCGTCGAATGCGTATGCGAACCGGCTGTGGGCGAACACGTGGACGAACAGTGAGCCCGCCGGACGCAGCCAGCCGGCGATCCTGCGGATCAGCACGGCGTAGTTGCGCATGTGCTCGAACATCTCGATCGAGACGACGCGATCGAAGCTCGCCGCCGGCAGCTCCAGCGTGCGCACGTCGGCGGTGAGCACGCGCAGGTTCGTCAACCCGCGCGTTGCCGCCGCGCGCTCGATGAACTGCCGCTGCGGCTGCGAGTTCGAGACCGCGGTGATGCGGCTGCTCGGATGCCGCGCGGCGAGCCACAGCGATAGCGAGCCCCAGCCGCAACCGAGGTCGAGTACGTCCTGCCCGTCGGCGAGCTGCGCGCGCTCGACGTACAGCTCGAGCATCGCGTCCTCCGCACCGCCGAGCGTCGTGACGCCCGGTGGCCAGTAGCACGCCGAGTACTTTAGATGCGGACCAAGCACGCGCTCGAAGAACGCGGGCGGCACCTCGTAGTGCTGCACGTTCGCAGCGTCGGTCGCGATCGCGATGTCGCTCGCGCGCAGCTGCTCGATCAGCTCGTCGGGACGCGCATCGCGCTGCTCGCGTAGCCTCAGCGCGCAGACCGCGCGGATGCCCGCGCGAAGCACAGGCTCGGGGACGAGACCGGAGTCGACGATACGCTCGACGAGCATGGCCGGCGAACGATCGCGCGACCCGAGGCGTCGTGCAACTCGCCGGCGCCGCGTGCCAGCGCGAGGCCAATCGACTCGATCACCCGCACCGTGATCGATCGGCTGTCATGGCCACGACGCCTCACACGCCGCCGTGCGGCTGGCAGGTCGACGTCGTCGTGCCGTGCTCGACCTCGACCTCGCACTCGAGGCCCGCGCCGCAGTCCGCGCTCGTCGTGCAGGCCTGTCCCGCCGCGCCGCTGCCGCTGCCGTCGTCGCCGCCGTGCGGCTTGCAGTAGCTCTGGCCGTGCTCGACCTCGAGCTCGTAGCCGGCGGGGCAGGTGCCCGACTCGTCGTGCGCCTGGCAGAAGCTGGTGGTGACTCCGTGCTCGACCTCGATCTCGCACTCGAAGCCGGAGGGGCAGTCGGTATCGGCAGCGCAGGTCTGATCGATGATCGCGCGACGCGCGGTGCTCGTCGAATCGTCGGTGCAGGCAGCAAAGAGAGTCGAAGACACGATAAGGGCAATCTGTACGATGTGTTTCATGCTCGTCCGCCGCCATTGCACGGAGCGAACCAAGGCGAAAACGGCGATCGCTCTGGCGTAAGTCCGTTCGAGAGCGCCATCGCATGCGCGCGATCGCGTTTGCGCTGCCACAGAAGCGGACAGCGTTGTGCAGAGCGTGTTTGCACACCTCGATCGTTTCTTCGCCACGAACAATCTGTTCGCGAAACGTCGACGAGAACGCTGAACGTCCACGCCTCGTGCGACAACGAATCGAGTACCCGGACGTCTGGCTCGGGCGAGCGTTCGAGATGGTGCACCCACGGAACGCGTGCTACGAACGCCCCGCGCTGATCCAACCAGCGCGACTATGGCCTGATCGCTCCGACCCCATCGTCTACGAGGACGGCGACGTCCTCCACGAATGACTGTGCGCGCCATCGTGCGTGCGCCTGGGTTTAGCGCGTTTCATGACCGTGCTGCCGTTGCACGGAGTCAGCGTCGCGTGGGCGGCGTCACTCTGCGTGGAGTACGGCACTGTCGTCCGAGGCGCGCCGACCTGGCGTCCTTCCTTCTGGAGCCCCTGCCATGTCTCGAACCACCTCCCACGAACTGCCGAAACCGCCGCCGGGCGTCCTCACCGAGGTCCACGCGTTCCTGCAGTCACTCGGTGCGCCTGCGTACCGCTATCAGCAACTCGTGTCGGCGTTTCAGCGCGGCGCGCAGAGCTTCGACGACGTCCGCGACGTGCCAGGCGAGCTGCGGCAGAAGTTGGTCGCGCACTTCGGGCCCACCGTGATCCCGCTGGAGGTGGAGACGGTCCGCGCCGGGGAGCAGGTCGAAAAGGTCCTCTTCCGCACGCGGTCCGGTGCGCGCATCGAGACCGTGCTGTCACGCTACCGCGCGGGATGGTCGTCCGTCTGCGTCTCCACCCAGGCCGGTTGCGGTCTTGCCTGTTCCTTCTGCGCGACGGGCGCGATGGGTCTCGATCGCAACCTGAGTGTCGACGAGATCTGCGCGCAGGTCGTGCATCGGCGCTGGGGCGCGGAGCCCGGCGGCGCCCCGAAGAGCGTCGCCTTCATGGGCATGGGCGAGGCACTGGCGAATCCGAACCTGCTCGCGTCGCTGCGCGTGCTGACGGCCCCGGGCTACGGCGGGTTGTCGCCGCGACGATTCACTGTCTCCACGGTCGGCCTCGCGCCCGCGCTGGCCAGGCTCACGGAGGAGCAGCCGCAGGTCACGATCACGCTCTCGGTGCACTCGCCGTTTTCCGAGGAGCGCGCGCGACTCATTCCGCTGGAGCGCCGGTTCTCTCTCGAGGAGAACCTCGCTCTTCTCGATCGCCACGTCCTGCACGCACGCCGCAAGACGTACCTGGCGTACCTGCTGATCGACGGGCTCAATGACTCCGAGGCGCACCTCGCGGCCCTCGCGCGACTCGTACGACGGCGGTCCCGGCCCGAGCTCTTCCACGTGAGCGTCATCCGGTACAACGCAGCCTTCGGCGCGGATCCTTCGTACCGGACGCCGTCGTCACTCAAGGTCGACGAGTTCGTCAGGGGGCTGCACCGGCTCGGCATCAAAGCGACACGACGTCAGCAGTTCGGGGCGGACATCGACGCCGCGTGCGGTCAGCTGCACGCCGAATCGCTGGTCCGCCTCGGCCGGCGCCGTCCTCCAGGTGGATCGCCCGATTGATCGCGTGCCGTGCCGGCGGCGGTCACGCCGAGATCGCTGAGGCCGAAGAGCTGCCTCGTCGCGTGGTCCGAGCTCGACTCGTACGTGACGAGCAATTACCTCGAGCAGACGAGGAACGGCTACTTCGTCGTACTCCGCCGGCGAACAGGACAAGACCGATGACGACCAGCGACGCCGACCCGCCGCCGCCGCTCGCGCAGCCGCAGCCGCTGTCGACCGGAAAGCAGTAGTGCGAGGAGCCGCTGCCGCGGCACTCGAAGTCGGTCGGGCAGGCCTCCTGCAGGCAGTTACGCGTGCACACCTGATCGCGGCAGACGTGGCTCGTGCACTCGACGTCGCCGTCGCACGACGAGCCGAGCGCGCCCGGGGAGGGCTCGGGATAGCGACAGCCGTCTGCCGCGCACGTCATCGCCGACGGACAATCCGCATCGCGCTCGCACGCGCGCGAGCAGAAGTAGAGCTCCAAGTCGTCGTTCGCCTGCAAGCACGGTCCGCTGTCGCAGTGGCCCTCGTAGAGGCACCGCTCGCCGACCGAAGCGGTCCCGGGCGCGGTGTCGGCGATATACGGATCGATGAGGTCCGCGCGTGAGACGTCGACGCGCGAGTACACGGCGTGGTCGTCGCACATCGAGTCGCCGCGGCTGACGACACCTGCGATCGTACCTGCCGGCAACAGCGCGGGACCACCCGAGTCACCGCTGCACGACAGCGACGGGCTCGGCACGGTGATGAGCTCCTCGGCCTGCACCGCGGCGATCCGCGCCGTGCCCTCGCGCTTCATGCCCTCGTCGGAGCGCCCGAAGCCGGTGATGCCGTAACCGACGACGCGGATGGTCGTGCCGTCGAGGGTCTCGGCGGCCGCCGTCTCGAGCGCGAGCGGCGTGACCGGCGCCTCCTCGCGCAGCGTCAGCATCGCGATGTCGTGGCCGCCTGGATCGAACAGCGGATGGATTCGCGCGTCGGAGACCGCGATGAACGTGCCGCCGAGCGCCGCGTCCGCGCCGAAGAACGCGCGCAGCTTGCGCTCGGACGTACCGATGCAGTGCGCCGCCGTGATCGCGGTGTGCGGCCCGATGATGCTCGCGGTGCAGCCGAGCTGGTCCGTCTGATCGACGAGCCCGACGACGGCAGGGTCGCCGTTATCCGGCGTCGCGTTCGTGACCGCCTGCGTTCGGCCGCTCGTCTCGACGGGCGATGCGCACGCCGCGAGCGCACACGTGGCCAGCCATCGCCGCATGCCTCATCGTAACAGGCGATCCGCGGAACGGATGCACGATGATGCCGTGCCCCGACAGCACCGCATTCGCCAGGAGCACCGTACAGCTGGCCACCAAGGCCCAGCCGATCATCGCTAGTCGGTGCAGCCCACCGGCGACGAGTGCGCGATCACGTCGTCGATCCACAGGTCGAGCGCGGGCTGCGCGACCGGCAGGTTGGTGCCCGAGAATCCAATGCCGAGATTGACGACCGTCATCGGCAGCGTCGCCGAGTCCGTCGTCGTGTTCGCGAGCGTGATCGCAGGCGCATCGCCCGACAGCGCGATCGAGCCGGTCGCGTTCGTCGCGCGCACGACCTTCCACACGGCGCAGAACCACGTGCCGGTCGGCACGGTCGCCATCGCAGTCTGGGACGCCGCCACGAACTGCGTGTACAGGGCGGTTCTGTCCGAGAACACGAACAGGTAGTCGCCGGCCGAGCCCGGTCGCTCCGCCGTCACGAGCTCGAGCCCGTTTCCGCCGGCGGGCAGCGCCGAGAGCCAGAACCACGCGCGCACCCAGAACGTCGTCGCGCCGCTCGTGATCGTCGTCGTCTCGCGCAGTGTCTGGTAGTCGCCGCTGCCCGCCGCGAGTGACGGCATGTGGACGTGCACGGACTTCGCACCGCGATGCGCGCGCGTCGTGTCGAGCGTGACCATAGAATCGGCCGTCCAGATCGCACCGTCGAGCGTTGGTCCCTCGAAGTCGTCACACAGGTCGAAAGCGGGCGAGCATCCGACGCTCGCGCCATCGCGAGTCGCGTCGCTGCTTGCACCATCGCTGGCCACTGCATCGTCGCGGGCGTCGGTCGAGCCGAAGCCCAGCCGGCCACATCCCGCCGCGACGAGCAGCACCACGACCGCGCGCATGACTCATCATAACGCGCGGCTGCGGTGGAACCGAGGTAGGCTGGCCGTCGAGGGCGTGACTTCGGACGAGAGCGATGACGACACCGGCAGCGCATTGGCGCGCCTGCGCGAGCTGCCCGCCGAGCGCGCCGCCGAGGAGGCCGCGGAGCTCGCAGCCGGCCACACGTCGCATACGGTACAGGCGGCGCGCGCCCTCGCGATCCTCGACGAACGTCGTCCGCGAACCGTCGAGGATCGGCGCGGTATCGGCCTGCTGGCGTCTCTCGACGACGACCGCTGGTTCGACGCGGTCCTCGATCGCCTCGGCGAGCTCGACCCGCTCGCGGTGCTCGATGCCTGGCTCGACCTCGTCGAGGCCGACCGCGTCGGTCGAGCGCAGCCGGCAGCCGCAGCCGCGCTGTCACGAGTGCACTCGATTGAACCTCTCGCGGTGCGATTGCGTCGCATTCTGCGCGACGCGCCCGTCGACCAACGTCGGAGCGTCCGCGCG
>JABFXX010000661.1 GCA_013368795.1 Kofleriaceae bacterium | reverse complement strand
CAGGGCTTCTCGTTGCACGCGGCCGCGTCGCCGAGCTGGCACGCGTTGTCGAGATCCTTCTGCGCGCCAGCGGTGTCGCCTGCGGCGGAGCGCGCGCGTGCGCGGAGGCGGCGCCACTTGGGCTCGGGATCGAGCGCGACCGCCTTGTCGAGATCGACGAGCGCAGCCTTGGGATCGCCGGCCTGCAGGCGAGCGGAGCCGCGCGCGACGAGCAGGCCGGCATCGTCGGGCTTGCGACGGATGGCGGTGTCACACGCGCCGAGCGCACCGGGATCCTTCGCGGCGGCGAGCGCGGCGCACAGCGCGACCTGCGCATCGAGCCAGGTCGGCGACAGGGCGAGCGCCTGGCGAATGCTCGCGATCGCCTCGGTCGGTGGCTGCGTCGCGGCGAGCTCGAGCCAGCCGGACGCTGTCGTCGGCGTGCTGCCGCGAGGCGGCGGAGGCGAGCCGGTGTTCGACGGCGCCGTCGACAGGGCCTTGTCGAACACGTGGATGAAGTCGCCCATGAGCTGGCGATCGCCCTCGTTCATGCCGCTGTTCGTCGTGACCTGCATCTCGCGCGACGGCTTCGGCGTGCGCTCGGGGACGACGAGGTAGACGGTGATCGCGCCGAACCACAGCGCGAGGCCGGCGCCGACGAGGTACGGCCACTTCGAGCGCGGCTTGCGCGTCGGCTCGCTCGGCGCGGCAACTCCGACGGGCGTCGTCGAGGACCGAATCACGCCGGGACGAGAAATGGGGTCGGACCCCGTTTCCGCCGGCGAGCGCGACGAGTCGGAATCGATCGCGCGATGGAGCTCGGTGTCGGCGTGTGCGGCCGGTGCATCGGAAACGGGCGGCGCTTGTGACTCGCGCCGGCGCAGTGGCGCGGTGACCTGCTCGGACGGAGATTTCGGGCGCGGCGGTAGGTGCGCGGCGGCGGGCGGACGCTGCTGCGCCGTCGCGGCCTCGGCCTCGGCGACGAGCGCGAGCAGCTGCGCGTGGTCGGGCGCGTAGGCGAGCCCGCGATCGCACTGCGCGAGCGCGACGAACGGCTTGCCCGCGGCGAGGGCCTCGCGTGCGAGACGCTCGACCCGGCGGATGCGGAAGTGGGCGATGCGCGCCTGGTAGCCGGTCGGATCGGCGACGACGGCGGCGCGTTCCGTCGAGGGCGAGTCGGTCCAGTCGATCATCGCGTCGATCGCGGCGGCGAGGTCGGCGGCGCTGGGGCGATGGGATGGATCGACCGCGAGGCAACGCTCGACGAGCTCGGCGAGATCGTCGTCGGCGCGGCGATCGGCGGCGGTGAGACGAGGGTGTGTGCCGAGCAGCATCGCGGCCGCTTCCTCGGCGGGACGTGCGCGCGCGAACGGGCGCTTGCCGGCGATCCACTCGTAGACGAGGATGCCGAGCGCGAACACGTCGGCACGCGCGTCGACAGCGCGACCCTCGATCTGCTCGGGTGCCATGTAGCCGACGGAGCCAACCGCGGTGCCGGTGTCCGTGTGACGGGTCATGCCGTCGCGCCAGGCGAGGCCGAGATCGATGACGGTGATCGCGCCGTCGGGACCTGCGATCACGTTCTCGGGTTTGAGATCGCGGTGGACGTAGCCGGCGGCGTGGAGCGCGGCGGTCGCGTGGACGATCGGCTGTGCGAGGAGGAGCGCGGCCTCCGGGCAGAGGGCGCGGCCGCCGCCGCAGAGTGCGCGCAGGTTCGTGCCGGCGAGCAGCGGTAGCACGAGGTACGGACCGAGCTCGCCGTCGATGCCGTGGTCGAACATCGTGACGAGGTTGGGATGCGCGATCTGGCCGAGCGCCGTGATCTCGCGGCGGAACCGCGCGCGGGCGGCGTCGTCCATGTCCGACGCGGGACCGAGCAGCTTGATCGCGACGGGGCCGGCCGGGCCTTTCGCGCGATAGACCTGTCCGCTTCCTCCCTCGCCGATGCGCTCGAGGAGCTGATAGGGTCCCAGGTCGATCGATGCTGGCTTCTGCACCGCGCCGTCACCATATCACCGCCGTTGTCGGGCTCGTCGTCCTCGTTTCGGGATGCAAGAAAGCCGAGCAGGTCGAGGACAAGAAGGCCGAGACGGGGTCGGCCGCGATGAACGTCCCCGTCGTGTCCGCAGACGCCGCTGCCGAGCCGGAGAAGAAGGACGACAAGAACACGATCAAGATCACGATCGGCGAGCCGAAGAAGAAGGGCACCGCGCTCGCGAAGCGGTGCACGCTCGACGGCGATCCGCTCGTCGGCGAGTGCATCGGCGGCGGCACGGGGCTCGCGTTCGATGCCAAGGGCATGCTGTATCTCGTCGACGGCAAGCGCGTACGGCGGTACACCCGCATCGACGGCGACACCGGCTGTCACTACGCGGCCGCCGGCGATCCGATCGAGCTGCCGCCCGACAACCCGCGGCCGCAGTCGCTGAATGGCCCCGTCTACATGCGCTCGGGTGGCGCCGCCTGGCACCTCGTCTCGTCGGAGAAGCGCGACGCGGTCTACGCGCACGACTTCCTCGGCGGGCTGTTTCGCATCGATCGCGGCAAGCCCGAGCCCGCGTGCGTCGACGTGTTCGGTTACGACAGCGTTGCGCCCCTCGGCAAGGATCTCCTGATCGCGCGCAAGGGCATCGAGAAGCTCGCGCTCGGCAAGAAGTGCAAGGCGGTGCCGGCGAAGATCGACGACAAGGCGCGCGGCAAGCTCGTCGTCGTGAACGGCAAGGTCCACGTCGCGAACTACGACAAGCTCGTCCGCTACGACGGCAAGACGCCGACCGAGCTCGGTGAGGGCACGCGCATCTGCGCGATCACCGGCGTCGCGCCGTGCGGCGAGGGCGGCGTGTGCGCGATCGACAACAACTGCATGCAGGTGATCCACTTCGGCGCCGATGGCAACGTCGCGCGTGTCCTCGACGACGACGTGCTGTTCGAGTCGCGACCGTGGTCGCTCGCAGACGCGGCAACGCGCGCAGACGGGGCCGTCCTCGTCTACGCGCGTCACAGGGACAAGACCAACGGCAAGGAGATCTGCGAGGGCGCGATCTACGAGCTGCCGCAGGCGCTGTTCGCGCTCTGAGCGCTCGCGAACGTTTCGATCAACGCGCCGACTTCGCGAGGGCGCTGAGCGCGGCAAGTCCGCCCTGACCGCGCGTCTTGCCGCCGGCGATCGCGCCGCCGATGCCGGCGATGATCGTCTCGAGGAACACGATCGCGGCAATGAAGATGCCGAAGGTCCTGCCCATCGCGGCACCAGCCTTCGCGCCCTCTGCGGTCGCCTGGCCGCCCGACACGGTGTCCGTCGCGAGCGTCGTCGCGCTCTCCATGAGGTGGCTGACGAGGAAGAAGTACGCGATCGCGGCGACCGCAGCGCCGGCCAAGAACGACAGTACGGCGCCGCGGACGCGGGCCTGCGTCATGTACGTCGAGAGGAAGCCGCCGATCGCGACGATCGCGAAGTAGACGGCAGCGGTGACCTTCTGGCCGAGCCCGTTCAGCGCGTACGACGCGACGATGCCGGTCGCGATCGAGCCGAACGCGAAGAGCCAGGTGGTGTGACGAGAGAGCTTGGTCGAAGTCGAGGTGGACATGTCATTTCTCCGGTTGAGGTTGGAGGCGACATGAGCAGCGGCCGTGCCAGCGCAAGTGCGCGATCTGGCGAGGGATGGCGCTGACACGTTTGGCAGCGCTGCCGCTTCTGGCAGTACGATGCGGCGATGTCGGAAGGTGCCGCGCTCGTCCTCGTGCTCGTCCCCGTGCGGGGCGCGCAGCCGCTGCGGCTCCCGCTGGTCAAGCGCATCACGACGATCGGTTCCGACGGCGCCGCCGACGTGCGCCTCGCGACCGCGCCCGCCGAGTGGGCGGTCGTCCACCGCGGCGATGGCAAGATCACGGTCCATGTCGCGTCCGCCGGCACGCGGCGCGAGCTCTCGCACGGCGAGCAGATCGAGGCCGACGGCATCACGCTCGCGCTCGAGTCGACCGCGGTCGTCCGCGAACGCGAGCGCGCGATCGAGGAGCTGGTATCGGCGCTCGCCGCCGTCGACTCGCCCGACCGCGCCGTCGAGCTCCTCCTGACCGGCCTCATCGGCGCGTCCGGTGCCGACCTCGGCGCGCTCATCCTCGCCGATCGCGACAAGTACACGGTCGCCGCCGCGCGCGACAAGGACGGCGCCGTCCTCGACGGTGCGCACGAGCTACTCTCCGACACGATCGTTCGCGACGTGCTCGGCACGGGCGAGCGCGTCCAGCTCGATGACGTCGCCGCCCACAGCCGCTACGCCGCGATCCCGAGCGTCACGTCGCTCCGGCTCGGCTCCGCGCTCTGTTTGCCGATGCGCCTCGACGGCACCACGCTCGGTGCCGTGTTCCTCGCGCGCCACGGACGCGCCGCCGTCGACGATCGCACGCTCGCCGAGCTGCGCATCCTCGCCGCCGTCGCGGTCCCGCTCCTCGCCCAGCTCCGCCGCACCGCCGCTCAGCCAGCACCGGGCGCGAGCGAGATCCTCGGCGAGTCGGCGCCGGTCCAGCAGCTGCGCGGGCTCATCCGCCGCGTCGGCCCGACCGACCTCTCCGCGCTCCTCCACGGCCCGTCGGGTTCGGGCAAGGAGCTCGTCGCACGCGCGCTGCACGCCGCGAGCGCCCGCAGCACCAGGCCGATGATCGCGATCAACTGCGCGTCGGTCGCGCCCACGCTCCTCGATGCCGAGCTGTTCGGCTATCGCAAGGGCGCGTTCACCGGCGCGATGACCGATCGCGTCGGCCTCATCGAGGCAGCGCACGGCTCGACCCTGTTCCTCGACGAGATCGGTGACATGCCGCTCGCGATGCAGGCCGCCCTCCTGCGCGTGCTCGAGCAGCGCGAGGTCAAGCGCCTCGGCGACAACGTCCCTCGCTCGGTCGACTTCCGCCTCGTCTGCGCGACGCACAAGGATCTCGAGGCCGAGGTCGCGGCCGGCCGGTTCCGTGCCGACCTCCTGTTCCGCCTCCGCGAGGTCACGCTCGACGTCCCCGCGCTCGCCGCCCGCGGCGACGACATCACGCTGCTCGCGCACGCATTCCTGCGCCAGGCCGAGCAACAACTCGGGCTCGTCATGCACACGCTCACCGACGACGCGCAGGCCGCCCTCCGCGCGCACGCGTGGCCCGGCAACGTCCGCGAGCTGCGCGCGACCATGCGCCGCGTCGCCGTGCTCGCCGACAGCAAGCTCATCCGCGCCGCCGATCTCGGCTTCGCCGGTGCGCCCCCGCGCGTCGATGCGCCGACTCGTTCCCCCGAACCTTCGGTCGCCGACGACGCGGGCCTGCGCGCGCTGATCGATGCCGCGGTCGCCTCGGCCACCCAGCCACTCGCGACGCTGCGCGACGAGGTCGTGCGCCGCTACGTCGAGCTCGCGGTCGCGCGTGCCGGTGGCGATCGCGATGCCGCCGCCGCTGCGCTCGAGATCGGCGTGCGCACGCTCTATCGCTACCTCGCCTAGTTACGCGGGCACTGCATCAGATCGTCGAGGCTCTTCGCGTCGAGCGCGCACTTGCGTGCCGCCGGCGACATCTTCTCGCACTTGCCGATGGCGTCGGCCTTGCCTTCCTTGAGCTTGCCCTGCATCTCGGCGGGCATCAGCGAGACCGTGTGCTCGAACACCTTCTCGCATTCGGAGCCGCCCGACTTCTTGCAGCCGGCGAGGAGAGACATCGAGAGGAGCGACGACAGGAGGATGTGTTTCATCATGCCGCGCCACGATTGCAGCGCGCGTGCCCGCGCAACCTCGCGATGTGTCGTCGAGCTCGCTGCCAGTCGTGGCAGCGCTGCCAATCGCGGCAGGTCGCGAACCTTCAGACGTAGCGCCCGGGCTTGTGCCAGCGACGCCACGGATGCGAGACGTACCGTCCGCGATCGTCGCGGTGCCACAATCGGCGCCAGCGCTCGTCGTCGTCCGGCGCCGTCTCGAGCTCGACGTGAACCAGGCCGAGCCGCTGCCAGATCCGCAGGAAGTCGCACCACCACGCACGAGCTCGGCCGATGCTCGGTGGACGCACGAAGGGGAAGAACCGGCGCCGGGGAGTGGGCATTTCCGGTCCAAGATGAACTTCACACGGCGCGCGCAGCCTCGCCGCGCCGCAAGCCGCATGCATCGACGTAGGACGTTCCCTGCTTACGCGCGAACCTTCGCGTTCGCCCGCGGACCCGGAACCTCGTCCCACGAAATCCGGCCGTGCTTCATCCACCCTTCGCGCAGTAGCCAGGTCTTTGGCAGGTATACGACGAGCGGATCGTAGGTCTCGCGGAGCTTCCACAGCACCACAGCGTCCTCGCGCTCCTTCCAGCCGAGGAACTGCACCCCGGACGAGAACGGGTCCACGTTCCAGGTGCGCGCGTGGTCGACGCGATCCTCGCGATGCTTGCGCCAGTTGTTCAGCACGTACGAAAGCGCGTGCCGCGCCTGACGAGGTGTCTCGATGATCCGCTGATGAAATCGGTCCGGAAACACGGTGCCTCGACGGCGCTCCATCCGTCGCACCGAGATGGCTGCGTTGATGTGCTTCGCCGCAGAGATCTGGAACCGCTGCATGCCGTTCGAAAGCGCGCGCTTGTTGTCGGCCTCGACGATCAGGTGAATGTGGTCGCGCTGGACGCTGATGTGAACGATGCGAAACGCGCCGTTCTCGTGATCGTGGAGCTCGCGCATCGCGACGGCGATCGTTGCCTCGCGTAGCGCCCTGTACATGAGGCGCTTGCGGAGGCTGCTGACGTCGCGATGCACACGCAACGTGACAAGCACCGGAAACCGCGCCTTCAAGATCGGGCGCGTCTTGTGCGGTGAACCCGCGCGGCGTCCCTTGGGCTTTCGACCTGCGCCCGGGCGCTTGCCACCGTGTCTGTACTGCTTCTTCGGCTTCTTGTCGCGAATCGGAAGCCGTAGCTGCGTGCCGTCATCGTTCCGCCCACCCATCCGCGAGATCATGGCCGAGGTCGCTGAACCTGTCAATCTTGAATTCGCCGATATCTAGACAGGACTGCACGGATGGAGGCATGTGACCGCACTTCTCGGTCTTCGTTGATGCGCGATGTGACGCAGACGCGTTCGCGTCCGACGTTCGTTCGATCATGAAGAAGGCAGGACCGGAATGGATGGCACGGCCGCGCTGGGTGGCTGCGGCAGCCGGCTGGCCGTTGAGGGGCCGCCGGAGCCACGCCCACCCCGGCCTTCGGGCTGACGACGAAGGCGCGTGCGTAGTCGGTCCAGCGGCTTGGCCCTGATGGCATTCGAGACCTCGGCGCTGTCGATCGCGATGCTGTCCACGGTGGCCGCGCATGAGGCGAGCGCGCGCCACCATGTCGATGCTCACCGCCCAGTTCAAACGGAACGAGATAACGAGGAATGCATGGCACGGTCGCGGTGGGTGGTTGCGGCATCCGGCTGGGCCGTTGGAGGAGCCGCACCAACCGCGGCCTTCGACGAAGGCGTATGCCTAATCGGTCGAGCGGCTTGGTCCTGACCACATTCGAGACCCCGGCGCTGTCGATCGTGACGTCCACGGCGGGCGCGCAGGAGGCGAGCGCGCCACCATGTCGATGCTCGACGTCGATCAGTTCGGACGAAACGAGATGCCGAGGAATGGATGGCGCGGCCGCGGTGGGTGGTTGCGGCAGCCGGCTGGCCGTTGGAGGGGCCGCCGGAGCCGCGTCCACCCCGGCATTCGGGCTGACGACGAAGGCGCGTGCGTAGTCGGTCCAGCGGCTTGGCCCTGATGGCATTCGAGACCTCGGCGCTGTCGCTGTCCACGGTGGCCGCGCATGAGGCGAGCGCGCGCCACCATGTCCATGCTCGACGTCGATCAGTTCGGACGAAGCGAGATGCGGAGAAATGGATGGCCTTCGGGCTGGGGCCGAAGCCCCGATGGGCTCCGGCCCGTCTTATGAGTTGGAAGGGCGGTGCTGGGGACGCGCCACCACGTCGATGCTCAACGTCGATCAGCCCAACCGAACAACGCAGGGCCTAGGCCTCAGGCGCTAGGGGGTGGGTCAGTTTTGGCGCGCCGAAAGGGTCAGTTTGGAACGGCGGATCACGGCGGCCTCGGAGCTGGCGATGATGCCGTGCCTCCCAGAACAGATTGTTCGCAGGCTGACGAGGAGAGACGCGGTCACCTCCTTGCGTGGGATCTCGTTGATCGCGAGAGCCTTCGGAACACAATTCTCGCCCGAGCGTTGAGAAGTTCAACTTGCCTGCCTCGGGTGATCGCGGCAACGTAGGTCCTTGGACCGATGCGATTCCGTCTAGATAGCGACGAGGAAGCCTGCGGTGAGCGCATCGAGGAGCCGAAGTTCTTCGATCGACACGGCGCATTCATGTGCATGCGGACGAAAGGGCACGCGGGCGAACATCTTTCGCGCATGGATCTGGCAGCCAACGCCGACGGTGTTTGTTTCGGATGCCGGAGCCTGATCGGCGAGCCGCACAAGGCCGACTGCCACGCGGCAAAGGAAGCACGCCGCTGAACATGCGGAGCAGGTTGCCGGTTCATTCGCGCCCCGCATGACACAACCGGCTCGCTAGAATCATCGGATGTCGGTCTGGACCGTCGACGACCCGACGCCGCGCGCGAGCCGCGAGCTCGTCGAAGCGTTCGTGGCCAGCCACGCGGAGTTTCGTCACGCATCGGAGGTCATACCGATCATGCGGCGCGACGACCCGGACGAGGGTCGCATCGCGAGCCGCGACCTCGCGCTGGACGAGGGCATGCGCACGACCTATCGTCTGCGCGCCAAGCGGGCCGCGAACAGGGAACCGACGTATTCGCCGGATCTGCCGCGTGACTTGGACGAGCTCTCGACGCAGTTCGATGCGGCACGCGATCAGCCGATGCGCAGCTGGAGCATCACGCTGCCGTCGGCGCTCATGTACGTGATCTTCGAGCTACTCGACGATCGTCGCGTCGCAGGCTGCATGAAGACTGTGGACCAGCGGCTACTTGCAGGCAGGCGGTAGCGACCCACAGGCCGAGCCTGACCTGCGCGCGTTGACGGCCCTCGGCGGGTCTTCCGGTATCCTCGGTGCGATGCTGAAGTGGCTGACCGTGATCGGACTGGCGGCAACGCCGGCGCTGATCTTCGGCCAGGCCGCCGCGTGGGGTGCGGGCCTTGGCTTCGGGCTCGACGTCTGGCTGCTCGGCGTCGTGATCATGCTCGCGGGCTTTGCCGAGGGACTCGTCGTCCTCTGGCTTGCGCACCTCGCGCTGCGCATCGAGCGGCTACATCGCGTGATGCGACGATTTCACGCGCCTCGCTTCGACACGTGGTTCGCACGCTGGGGCGTCTGGGTCGGCATGCTCGTCGGTACGGCGGTGGGAGGGCAGGAGCCCGTCCTCATCGCGCTCGTCTGGCTCGGCGCGCCGCCGAAGAAGGTCATCGTGCCGCTGTTCGTGCAGAACGTGCTCTATACGGCGATTTACTACGGCATCGTGAGGGTCGGCTGGGCAGCGCTGCTGTCGCTGTTCTAACTCGACCGTCCGCGCCGTAAGATGCGGCGTGGCGTCCCAGCTCGAGCTCGACAAGACAGCGACGGCGCACGCCCGCGTGCTGCCTGCTGCCTCCGAGGAGCTTCCTGCGGGCATGCGGCTCGGGCACTTTCAGCTCGTCAAGAAGCTCGGTGCGGGTGGCATGGGCGAGGTCTACCTCGCGACCGATCTCGCGCTCGATCGGCCGGTCGCGATCAAGGTGCTGCCGAGCACGACGACGTCGGGGGCCGCGCGCGAGCGGCTGATTCGCGAGGCGCGCGCGCAGGCGCGAGTCCAGCATCCGAACGTCGCGCACATCTACTTCATTGGCGAGGATGCCGGGCGGCTGTACTTCGCGATGGAGTACGTCACCGGCGCGACTCTCGCGGATGCAAGTGCGCCGCTTCCCGTCGAAGATGCGCTGCGCATTGTCCACGACGCCGTGCTCGGCCTGCGCGAGGCGCAGCGGTCCGGGTTCACGCATCGCGATGTGAAGCCGTCGAACTTGATGGTCGATGGTCACGGCGTGGTGAAGGTGCTCGACTTCGGCATCGCGGCGGGCGGCTCCGACGGGCAGATGGGCGACGGTCCGGTCGCGCAGACGACGCTCGCGGGCACGCCGCTGTACATGGCGCCGGAACAGGCACGTGGCGAGCCGATCGATTTTCGCGCAGACATCTACGCGCTCGGCGCGACGCTGTTTCTGCTGGTCAGCGGCAAGCCGCCGTTTCAGGCGGAGAACGTCGCGCAGCTGATCACGTTGCACGAGACGGCAGCGCGACCGGCGATTCCGCGCGGCATCGTTCCGCGCACGCAGGGGAGTGCACTCGACGCGTTGATCGCGAGGATGATGGCGCCCGATCCCGGCGACCGGTTCGCGAGCTACGACGAGCTGCTGCGCGCGATCGAGAACGTGTCGCTGCAGTACACGCGCCCCGGCGGGTTCTGGGCGCGCATGATCGCGACCGGTGTCGATCTGGTCGCGATGCTGATCGTGCTCGGGCTCGTCAAGGTCGTGTTGCCGGCGGATCGCACGATTCCAGTCGACTCGATCGGGATGACGCTGCTCGCGGTCGCGCAGTCGCTGCTGTTCGCGCGGTTCGGCACGACGGGCGGCTATGCGCTGTTCGAGCTCGAGGTCGCGAACATCGAGACCGGCAAGCGGCCGACGTTGGCGCAGGCGCTGCGTCGTACCGCGTTCGTGTTCGGCCCGATCTTGCTGTTTGGCTGGCTCGATGACCTGCTGGGCGCGCTGGCGGTGCCGGACGTGATCGAGACCGCGAATAGCGTCGTGTTCGGCGTGGTGTGCACGCTCAACATCGTCCACCTCGCGTATTCGTCGCTGCGAACGCCTGGCAAACGCACGTGGTGGGATCGTCGCGCGAGGACGATCGTGCGCTATCGCCGCTAAGAGGCGTTCCGTAAATAGAGTCATCGATCGCACACACGACTGCGCGCGCCGACAGCTGCACGGCGATCGTCCTACGGAATCGCTCGTGGGGTGTCACCTGCGTCACACAGATCACCTCGCTCGCTTGACGCGCCGAGAACGCATCGCGTACATCCCCGCTCTTCAAAAGATGTTCAACGTGCATAAGCTCAACGTAGTCGCTGTCCTCCTTCTCGCGTCGGGAGGCTGCAAGGTCCAGACTGGTATCAATTCGGGCGCTGGACCCGGTGGCGCGATCAGCGGAGGAGACTCGAGCGGTGGTGGCGGCGGTGAGGCAAGCGCAGCTGGCGACACCTGCGCGGATCCCCAGAACCACTGTCTCGAGCCCGATGACGTGATGATCGGCGAGAGCGACTTCACGCAGGGCTACATCAACGTGAACGCGGCGAAGGCGCAGAGCCAGCCGAACTCGAACGGCGAGGTCACGTTCATGAAGCTCGGCGATGGTGCGAACCAGACGACGAAGTATTTCTGGAAGACGCACCCGATGACCGACGACGAGATCAAGGTCGGTGCGCTGATGATCGCGCTCGATTTCCAGGACGGCGGGATGTATCGCGGGCCGAAGTCGCGCCAGCAGGCGACGACGACGAACTGGTTCCTCGCGCGCATCGTCAACGTCGACGGTCTCGCGCAGGGCGAGGTGCAGGTGTCGGGCGGCTACAAGGTTTCGCGCGAAGCGCTGCGCGCCGTCGAAGGCGACACCTCGCCGCGCCTCACGACGACGGGTCCCGAGGACAAGTTCTACGTCAAGCCGGACTACTGGCTCGTCAGCACGAGCAAGCTGCCGGAGAGCGGCTACATCTCGGCGGATCTCGCGTTGCCCGTGAAGGCGCCGTCTCCGCAGACCGGCGGCGAAGGTCAGTTCCTCAAGCTCGGTTCGGGCGAGCTCGTGTGGACGAAGTACGCGTGGCGCCAGCGCCTCGCGACGCCGGCTGACATGAAGGTCGGCTCGTTCGTGATCGCGCTCGACTTCCAGGAGGGCAGTGTCTACACGCCGCCGACGTCGCGCGAGAAGGCGCTGAACACGAACTGGTTCATCGCGAAGATCACGGACGCGGGCCAGGCGTACAAGGGCGTCGTCACGCTCGCGGGTCAGTACCCGACGAAGATCGACGGCGCGCGCGTCATCGCGAAGTAGTCGTCGGGCTACTTGCAGGCAGGGGGCAGCGGATCGCACGCGCCCCACAGGCCGCGCCGCGCGTTCTTGGCGTCGAGCTGCAGGGCCTTGAGCTCGTCGACGCGCGAGTCACCGTCGGGCGGGATGTGGAGGACGCAGCCGTAGCCGCGCTGGATCAGGAGCGAGTTGACCTCCTGCCCGTTGACGGTGACGTACGCGAGCGTGCGGTCGTAGGCGTCGGTGCACTCGACGTCGTAGCTGATCTGGATCGTCTTGCCGAGCACGAGGTCGGAGTTGAACTGCTTGGCGTTGGCGCCGTAGCAGTCACCACCGCCGGAGACCTCGGGGGTGTCGACGAGGAGGTAGCGGATCTTGTCGCCGTTCTCGAGCTCGACGGTGTCACCATCGAGGACGCGCGTGACCTTGGCCTCGCTCGGACCGCACGGCGAGCCGCCGCAAGCGGAGAGGACGAGCGCGCCGAGGAGCGCAGCCTTCACATGCACGCGTTGACGGCCTTCGGCGTGCCCTTGTTCATCATGTCGCCGTACGGCGCGATGCCGGGGCAGAAGTTCGCCGGGTCGTCGTTGGCGGTCGGCGTGGTGGTGGTGGCGCCGGGCTTGACCTGCTTCGACTCGCCGTCGACGGAGGTGGTCCACGAGACGCGGTCGTAGATCGTCGTGCAGGTGACCGGCGCGACCGTGGTGCACGAGGTCGGGTCGACGACCTGGACGTCACCGGCGCTGTTGAGGAGCGACATCGCGAACGTCGCGTCCGGGGTGGGCAGGCCGCCGTTGGTCGCGGCATCGGCCGACTTGGCGAAGATGGCGTAGCCGCCGGGCGCGAGCGACTTGCACGGGCCCGAGACGACGCTCGGCGCGCCCATGTTCGGCGTGGTGTCGCCCGAGCGATCGAGGCCGAGGCCGTTGAGGTCGAATGCCGCGGTGCCCGCGTTCGTGATCTCGAACCACTCCTGCGCGGGCTCGGTCTTGGGATTCGGCATGACCTCGGTGATGACGAGGGCGTTGGCGGCGGGCTTGACGATCGGGCGGAGGGTGCCGTTGTCGTCGCACATGCCGCTCGGCGCGATCATGCCGCACTGGGTGTTGGCCGCGTTCGGCGTGCCGAGGTCGCCCATGCCGTAGGTGGCGGTGGCGTCGCAGAAGTTGGTCGGCTCGTCGTTGGCGGTCGCGTCGGCGAAGTCGGGATCGAGCTGCAGCGCCTTGCCGCTGCGCGAGCTGGTCCACGTGATCGCGTCGATGACGGTGGCGCCGGAGACGATCTGGACGTCGCCGGGCGTCGCGGCCGAGCCGCCGACGAGCGAGAACGTGAACGTGCCCGCGATCGGGGTGGGGATGCCGCCGTTCATTGCCATGTCGGTCGACTTGGCGAACACGGCGTACTGACCGGCATCGAGGTGGATGCACGAGGACGAGGAGAGCGTGACCGGGGCGGCGCTGTCACCGGCGCGGTCGAGGCCGAGGCCATTGAGGTCGACGGGGTTCTTGGCGAGGACCTCGAACCACTCACCGGCGGTGTCGGAGACCTTGGCGGGGGAGGGCATGACCTCAGTGATGACGAGGTCGCCGGGGTTGGGCGGGACGACGGGGCGCATGCCGCTCGTG
>JABFXX010000061.1 GCA_013368795.1 Kofleriaceae bacterium | reverse complement strand
CGGTTCTTCTTCTCGACCTCTGCCTTCTGCTCGGTGAGCTGGTGCGCCTTCTCCTCGAGCTCCTCGTTCGTCTGCTGCAGCTCGTCCTGCTGGCTGCGCAGCTCCTCGGTGAGGCTCTGCGACTGACGGAGCAACTCGTCGGTGCGCATCGTCGCTTCGATCGTCGCGATCACGATGCCGAGTGACTCGAGCATCTGATCGAGGAACGCGAGCTGGATGCCACTGAACCTCTCGAACGACGCGAGCTCGATGACACCCTTGACCTCGCCCTCGAACAGGATCGGGACGACGACGATCGCGTGCGGCGCGGCTTCACCGAGCGCGCTCGTGATCTGGATGTAATCGGCGGGCACGCGCGACAGCACGATGCGCTTCGCCTCGAGCGCCGCCTGACCGACGACGCCCTGGCCGAACCGCCACACGTTCGCGATGTTCTTGCGCTCCTGGTACGCGTACGACGCGAACAGACGGAGCACCTGACCCTCGTCGTCGGACTCCGTCATGTAGAACGCGCCGTGGTGGGCGTTCACGAGCGGAGCGAGCTCGTTGAGGATCTGGCGGGCAACCGTCAACAGGTCGCGCTGGCCCTGCAGCATGCGGGTGAACCGCGCGACGTTCGTCTTCAGCCAGTCCTGCTCCTGGTTGACCTTCGTGGTCTCAGCGAGCGTGCGGATCATCTGGTTGACGGTGTCTTTGAGCTGCGCGATCTCGCCGCGCGCTTCGACGGTGATCGACCGGGTCAGGTCGCCCTGCGTCACGGCGGTCGCGACGTCGCGGATCGCACGGACCTGGTTGGTCAGGTTACCGGCGAGCTCGTTGACGTTGTTCGTCAGGTCGCGCCACACACCGGCGGCGCCCGGCACGTCGGCCTGGCCACCGAGGCGTCCGTCGACACCGACGTCGCGGGCGACACCCGTGACCTGCTCGGCGAACGTCGACAGCGTGTCGATCATGTTGTTGATCGTGTCGACCAGCGTCGCGATCTCACCGCGGGCGGCGAGGTTCAGCTTGCGGTCGAGGTCACCGTTGGCGACCGCGGTCACGACCGTCGCGATGCCGCGCACCTGCTCGGTGAGGTTGCGCGCCATGACGTTCACGTTGTCGGTCAGCTCGCGCCACGTACCGCTGACGCCGCGGACTTCGGCCTGGCCACCGAGGACACCCTCGAGACCGACCTCGCGCGCGACGCGGGTGACTTCCGATGCGAACGAGCCGAGCTGATCGACCATCGTGTTGATGGTGTTCTTCAGCTGGAGCAGCTCGCCGCGAACCTCGACGGTGATCTTCCGGGTGAGGTCGCCGTTCGCGACGGCGGTCGTCACGTCGGCGATGTCGCGCACCTGGTTGGTGAGGTTCGACGCCATCTGGTTGACGTTGTCGGTCAGCTCCTTCCACGTGCCGGCGACGCCGCGGACGGCCGCCTGACCACCGAGCTTGCCTTCGACACCGACGTCGCGGGCGACGCGGGTCACCTCGTCGGCGAACGACGACAGCGTGTCGACCATCGTGTTGATGACGTTCTTGAGGTCGAGCAGCTCGCCGCGGACCTCGACCGAGATCTTGCGGGTCATGTCGCCGCGCGCGATCGCGGTCGCGACGGCCGAGATGTCGCGCACCTGGTTGGTCAGGTTCGACGCCATCTGGTTGACGTTGTCGGTCAGCTCCTTCCACGTACCGCGGACGCCTTCGACCGACGCCTGGCCACCGAGCTTGCCTTCGGTGCCGACCTCGCGAGCGACGCGCGTCACCTGGTCGGCGAACGCGGACAGCTGATCGACCATCGTGTTGATCGTGTTCTTCAGCTCGAGGATCTCACCACGCGCCTCGACGACGATCTTCTGCTGCAGGTCACCGGCGGCGATCGCGGTCGCGACCTTCGCGATGTTGCGCACCTGATCGGTGAGGTTGGCGGCCATCGAGTTCACGGCGTCGGTCAGGTTGCGCCACGTGCCGAGCACGCCGCGCACGTCGGCCTGACCGCCGAGGCGTCCCTCGATACCGACGTCTCGCGCGAGGCGCGTCACCTGGTCGGCGAAGCTCGAGAGCTGGTCGACCATGATGTTGACGGTATTCTTGAGCTCGAGGATCTCGCCCTTCGCGTCGACGGTGATCTTGCGGGTGAGGTCACCACGCGCGACGGCGGTGGTCACCTCGGCGATGTCGCGCACCTGGTTGGTCAGGTTCGACGCCATCTGGTTGACGTTGTCGGTCAGCTCCTTCCACGTACCGCGGACGCCTTCGACCGACGCCTGACCGCCGAGGCGGCCCTCGGTGCCGACCTCGCGAGCGACGCGCGTCACTTCCGACGCGAACGCGTTCAGCTGATCGACCATCGTGTTGAGCGTCGCCTTGAGGTCGAGGACCTCGCCGCGCGCATCGACCGTGATCTTCCTCGACAGGTCGCCGGTCGCGACCGCGCGGGCGACGTCGGCGATGTTGCGCACCTGGTTCGTCAGGTTGGCGGCCATCGAGTTGACGTTGTCCGTCAGCTCCTTCCAGATGCCCGACACGTCGCGAACCTGGGCCTGACCGCCGAGGACGCCTTCGGTACCGACCTCGCGAGCGACGCGCGTCACTTCCGACGCGAACGCGTTCAGCTGGTCGACCATCGTGTTGATCGTGTTCTTCAGGGTGACGAGCTCACCGCGCGCTTCGACGGTGATCTTGCGGCCGAGGTCGCCGTTCGCGACGGCCGTCGTCACTTCCGCGATGTCGCGAACCTGGTTGGTCAGGTTCTTCGCCATCTGGTTGACGTTGTCGGTCAGCTCCTTCCAGATGCCCGACACGTCCTTCACGTCGGCGGTCACACCGAGCGTGCCTTCCGTACCGACGAGACGCGCGACGCGAGTCACCTCGGCGGAGAACCGGTTGAGCTTGTCGACCGTCGTGTTGATCGTGTTCTTGAGCGCGAGGATCTCGCCACGCGCGTCGACGCCGATCTTCTTGCTCAGGTCGCCGGCAGCGATCGCGGTCGTCACCTCGGCGATGTTGCGCACCTGCGACGTCAGGTTCGACGCCATCGAGTTGACGTTCTGGGTCAGCTCGCGCCACACACCCGAAACGTCCGCGACCTCGGCCTGACCGCCGAGGACGCCTTCCGTACCGACTTCACGGGCGACGCGCGTCACCTCGGCGGCGAACGCCGAGAGCTGATCGACCATCGTGTTGATCGTGTTCTTGAGGCCGAGGATCTCGCCCTTCGCCTCGACGGTGATCTTCTTGCCGAGGTCACCGGACGCGACAGCGCTCGTCACCTCGGCGATGTTGCGCACCTGGAACGTCAGGTTGTTCGCCATCGAGTTGACCGACTCGGTCAGCTCGCGCCAGACGCCCGACACGCCGCGCACCGTCGCCTGACCGCCGAGGCGGCCTTCCGTACCGACTTCGCGGGCGACGCGAGTCACCTCGTTGGCGAAGCCGCGGAGCTGCTCGACCATCGTGTTCATCGTGTTCTTGAGCTCGAGGATCTCGCCCTTGACGTCGATGGTGACGGTCTTGCTCAGGTCGCCCTGGGCGACGGCCGTCGTCACGCGGGCGATCTCTCGCACCTGCGACGTCAGGTTCGACGCCATCAGGTTCACCGAGTCGGTGAGGTCCTTCCAGACGCCGCTGACGCCTTGCACGCGGGCCTGCGCGCCGAGCTTTCCTTCGCCACCGACTTCGAGCGCGACACGGGTCACCTCGGAGCCGAACTGAGAGAGTCGGGCCACCATGCCGTTGACGATGCGCGCGTGGCGGAGGAACTCGCCGCGCCGCGGACCGCCGCCGCCGTCTTCGACATCCATCGTCTGCTCGAGGTCGCCCTTGGCGACGGCGGAGACGACGCGTGCGATCTCGTTCGCGTGACCGGAGAGGTCCTCGATCACCTCGTTGACCGACTGGATGTACTCGGCCCAGCCGCCGACGGTGCCGAGGCGGCGCATGCGCTTGGCTGCCTGGCCTTCCTTGCCGACCGCACCGCAGACGTCGTGCGCCTCGTCCTTGATCGTCTTGACCATCGAGACGAGCTCGTTGAACGTCTCGGCGATCTGACCGTCGAGACCGGTCATGTCGTCGCGCAGCTTCACGTCGAAGTTGCCGCGCCGGAATGCACGGAGGGCTGCGAGAAGCTCGCGGTGCTGGAGCTGTTCGGGCCCGGCTCCGCGAATGACGGTGCCGTTTGTGCCCTTGGCGCGGTGACCGTTAGCGTTGGTCTTCGTGCTGTCGGCGGTGCTCATTGTTCCTCGGTCTTTCCGTAGAGCGCGCGCATGATCTTGTCGGCGCTCGCCGGCTTGACGATATGGGCGTCGAATCCTGCCTGCAGTGCAGCCGCGCGATCGGTGGCCTGGCCGTAGCCGGTCATCGCGATCAGGCGGACGTGTTCCTTCATTTGCTGGCGCAGCGTGCGCGCGACCTCGTAGCCGTCCATGTCGGGAAGTCCGATGTCGATCAGCGCGACGTCGGGCTTCTGGCTCTGGATCACGCGGACCGCGGACGGGCCGTCCTCGACGACCGTGACGTCGTGGCCCTTGATGCGCAGGAGGTCGGCGACCAGCTCGCGGAGGTCCGCGGCGTCGTCGCACACGACCGCGCGCAGCTTGCGTTCGGTCGGGCCGCTGTCGACGGCGGCGGGCTTGTACTTCGCGAGCATCGACTCGTCGGCGAGCGGCAGGCGGACCTCGAACGACGCGCCCTTACCGGGGCCGTCGCTCGACGCGTGAACGCTGCCGCCATGCAGCTCGACGAGCCTCTTCACGAGGCCAAGGCCAAGGCCGAGACCGCCCTTGCCGTCGGGCGTGGTTCGCTCCTGCACGAACATGTCGAAGATGCGCGGCAACAGCGCGGCGGGAATGCCGCGGCCGTTGTCGGTGACGCGCACGAACGCCTGATCGCCGGCGATGCCCCAGCGGACATCGATCTTGCCGCCCGGGTCGGTGTACTTCGTCGCGTTCGAGAGGAGGTTCGACAGCACCTGCACGAGGCGCATCGGATCGCCGTAGACCATCGGCGGATCGTCGATGCCCGACACCGAGAGCGCGTGCTTGCGCGCCTCGACCGACGTACGCGAATCGGCGACGGCCTCCCTGACGACGATCTCGAACGACACCGGCTCGCGGCGCAGATCGAGCTTGCCGGTCTGGAACCGCGCGACGTCGAGCAGATCGTCGACGAGGCGGCCGATGTGGGTGACCTGGCGCGCGATGATGTTGCGGACGCGCTCGGGGACGGGCGCCTCGGCATTGTTCGCCATCAGCTCGACGGCGGTCTGCAGCGGCTGCAGCGGGTTGCGCAGCTCGTGGGCGAGGATTGCGAGGAACTCGTCCTTGCGCCGATCGATCTCGGCCATCTGCGCGACCTGGCGCTCGAGCGCGTCGGCCTCGAAGCGCTTGCGCTGCATCGTCAGCTCGCGCTCGTGGGCGCGCGCCTGCTCCTCGCGCAGCTGCTCGGCCTTGTCGCGGAGCTCTTGCGTGCGCTGCTGGAGCTCGATGAACACGGTCGCCTTCGCGCGCAGCACCTCGGCGCGGATCGGCTTCATCAGGAAGTCGAATGCGCCGAGCTCGTAGCCCTTCAGGATCGCGTCGTCCTGCCACGACAGACCGGTGATGAAGATGATCGGCGTCGCGCGGTTGCGGGCGCGTGATCGGACGAGGCGAGCGGTCTCGAAGCCGTCCATGCCGGGCATGGCGACGTCGAGGATGATCAGGGCGAAGTCCTGCTCGAGCAGGCGGGCGAGCGCCTCGACGCCGGAGCGCGCGAGCACGAGCTTGCGGCCGAGCGGCAACAGCGCTGCCTCGATCGCAACGAGGTTCGTGTCGTTGTCGTCGACCACGAGAATGTCGCGGCCATATGTCAGGACGAATCCGCTGCCCTCACCGTCCTCGAGCTCGCCATCTTCCAGCGGCGGATCCGTGCCGGGGCGTCCAGAGGAGCCGGTCACGGGTCCACTAATACTCAGTTTTTCGGGTGTTGCGATCTGGGTCATCGGCGGAACCGTCGGTGGCAGCGTGGATCGTTCACTCCCGCACGAACAGGTCCGTTCGCAGCTCTGCTCACGGTGTTCGCCCCTTCGCGCATCCGCGCGCATCAGTGCACGCCATGTGCCCGCCCGCGCACGATCCAAGCCCAATGAATCGTAGGGTTTCCGTTGATGGACCGCGCGCGTACGCACAGTGCGCGGGCGCGCACGTGTGTGCTGTAGCGCCGCAGCTCCCTTAGGGATTGGACGGATCCGTGCAACTTGGAACGAGATCTCGCCCGGCAAAGAATTCGTCCACCAGCGCGCTCCACGCACGGGCGTTCTCGGCGGGTCCGCATTTGAACGCAGACCGCGCGAGCTTCCCGCGCTCCGCCATCTCGGTCTGCTCCTTGAAGTAGCGGACCGCGAGCTCGGCCGCGTACTCGTGCACCGAGTCGCCGTTGTTGGGCTGGAACGCGTAGTAGGTGCCGGTCGCCCGGACCTTCGTGACGTTCGGCGCGAACGGCGCGAGGCACGCCGACTTCGTCCCGCACTTCTTCACGATCGCTGCGTAGTCCTTCGCGAGCGTCTTCGCCGACCAGTCGCCGTGATCGAAGTCGTTCAGGTGAAACAGCTCGTGGAAGTAGGTCTCGCGCACGCCGCGTTCGCTACCCAGCAGCGAGCCAACGACGTTGTGCGTGATCGTCCAGCCCGACGCGAACGCGCTCGGCGTTCGCTTGCCGACCGATCGCACGAACCGCAGCGTCAGCGCGCGCCAGCGATAGCTCGGCGCCTTGTCGAAGTTGTCGAAGAACGCGTCGATCGAGTGCAGTGCCGCGGCGACCCACGCGAGCTGCTGGCGATAGCGCCCCGCGGGTAGCTCGGGCACGAGGTGGATCTTGCCGCGGTAGCCGCCGTCCATCACCTCGTCGTCGCCGGGCTCGACGACGTGCTCGAGATCCGCGAACAGCTCGACCGCGAGCGTCTTCGCCTTCGGATCCTTCGCGAACCTCGTCTCGATCGCGCGCTTCGTCGCAGTCTCGTCGGCAACCGCGACTCGCGACACCGTCAGAAGAACCACCACGAGCCAGCGCACGTGCTCATCGTAATCGACGGGCACGGCTGATGCTCGTCCTTTGCTTCGTCCACGAGGAGGACCCCATGAGCTCGACACTTCGCACGTTGGCGATCGCCGCGTGTGTGGCGGGGATGGGCGGCGGGACGGCAGCGCGCGCAGACACCAACTGGCCCGATCAAACCGACACGGGGCTCCCGACACCTCGCTCCGAAACGGTCTGGTCGGATCCAGCTCTCCGCACCGGCATCGGCGTCGGCATTCACGTCGGCGGCGGCGTGACCGGGTTCGTCAGCGAACGGCTTCGCAACACGACCGGCACCGTCGGCGGCGAGTGGAGCTTTCGGGCCGCGTTCGGGACGCATGCCCCGCTCGCACTCGAGCTCGGCTACATCGGCAGCGCGACGTCGATCGAGGGCCAGCTCGGCCGCGCGCAGGCAAATCTTGTCGGCACGACGCTCGAAGCGGTCGCGCGCCTGAACCTCGCGCCACAGTCGGTCGTCACGCCGTACTTGCTCGGCGGCGTCGGTTGGCAGAGCTACCGGATCAACGACCAGACATTCGAGCTGAACGACACCGGCATCGCGACGCGCGACGATCTGCTCGTGATGCCCATCGGCGGCGGCATCGCGTACCGGCATGCGGGCTTTGTCACCGACGTGAGAGGAACATTCCGCGCGGCGCGCGGCGCGAACCTCGTGCTCGATGATCCGGAGGCCACGCTGCAGACCGGCTTTGGCACGTACGCGCCGATGCACAGCTGGGATGCGAGCCTGAATGTCGGCTACGAGTTCTGATGCCTCACGTGAACGGAACCTCGACGGGCATCGTCGGAGGTTCCTGCGTGCGGCGGATCGCGATCTGGAGGTCGCCGCCGGTGGCGAACAGCGCACCGACGCCGCGCACGCGCTCCACCTCCTTCGCGAGCCGGTTCGCGATCTCGGGCGAGTCGACCGCGTCGTCGCCGTACTGGAGAAGGAGGATCGTGATGCGCGCGATCACGGCCTCGAGGATGTGCATGTCGATCTCGATCAGCTGCAGATCGAGCAGGCTCTTCACGAGGCGGCGCGCCCACTCGCCGTGCGGCGCCTTGCGAGGGATGCTCGACAGCGCCGGATCGGCGGGCGGTACGCGGCGAGACGCGAGCTCCGCGCCGCGGTCGTAGTCGCCGAGCATCAAGAACTGCGTCGGGATCGACCCGTCGAGGATCACCTGATCGCCGAGCTCGCCCTTCTCGGCAAACCGCAGCAGCGCGGTGCGGGCGACGTGCCACGGGATCGTGTCGGCCCACGCGATCGGGATCGGGCCGACGTCGTGGTCGATGATCTCGAACGCATCGGTGCGCGTGGGATCGCCGACCGAGCGGCCATAGCCGTGCTCCGAGGCGACGACGTACAGCGCGACGTCGAGGCCGTTGAGCGCGGCGACCACCTGGTCATCGCCGGTCGACCACAGGCGAACGATGCGCGGCTCGATCAAGCTGACCGCGTGCATCGCGTCGAGCGCGATCCCGAGGTCGGTGAGGCTGCGGATGCGCAGCGCGTCCTCGTCGTACTCGCCCCAGACGATCAGCGCGTCGCCGCGGTTCGTCCGCGTGCCCTCGGCGATCCGGTTGGCCTCGACTTCCTCGACGAGACCGCCGGCGATGTCGCGGATCTGCTGCTCGCGCAGCTCGATCTCCCAGCGGCCGTGGCCGTCCTTCGCGAGGTAGGTGAAGCGATAGAGGCTCGGGTTGCCCTCGACCCTCCCGCCGCGGCCGCACTCGTGCTGGAGCGCGTCGTCGCCGACGGCGGTACCGATGTCACCGAAGTCGATGTGCGCTGCGACCTCGCGCATGAACGCGCGGAAGTCGTTTGGGATCTTGAACGACTGACTCACCCCGGATCGATGCCATCACACGATCCCACCCCGCGCAACCGTCCCAGCCGGCAGCGTAAGCCGCGATGCGTTACATCGAGACGGAGTAGACGAAGCTCGGCTTGGCGTGACGGAGGAAACGCTCGGCGATCAGCTTGTGCGGTACGACTTGTTCGGAGTCGACGTAGCGCGCGACCAGCTTCTCGGCGGCCGCCTTGTCACCGCGCGCCTTGATACCGGCGACCTCCTTCATCAGCTTGTCTGCGACCGGGACGAGCTTGTCGGCGTGGATCGTGAACGCACCCTTGTCGGT
Organism: Kofleriaceae bacterium; assembly: GCA_013368795.1. Classification (GTDB taxonomy): domain Bacteria; phylum Myxococcota_A; class Polyangia; order Haliangiales; family Haliangiaceae; genus JABFXX01. Next base: position 34,307 of record JABFXX010000061.1, on the reverse strand, counting down.
GCCGTTCGCCGCCGTCGCGTTCGCGTCCCACGTGATCGCGCCGTTGTCGATCAGGTAGCCGAGCTGGATCGCGGCGAGATTGCCGTACGCCTTGCGGCTGCCGTCGCCGGCGTACATGCCCTGCGACGTGTGACCGAACGCCCAGACGATCGAGTCGATGAAGCTCTGCTGCGCCTGCTCGGCGGTGATGATGTTCTTGCTGCGCAAGAACTCGGTCAGGTACAGCGCGCCGGTCTGCGCCTTGAGCTCCTCCATCATCGACGCGATCGGGCCACCGAACGCCGCGTCGGCCTTCTTGCCCTTCACCTGGTACTCGTGCGCGGGACCGAGGTTGTGCGTCGCCTCGTGGAGGATCGTCGAGAGGAGGCCCGGCTCGGTCGACTCGGGGTAGAGCTTCGCGCTCGCGGCGTCGAACACGCTCTCCATCTGCTGCTTGCGCGCCGCGCGGCTATCCGGGTCGGTGTTGATGTTGACCATCGCGACGGTGCGGCCACGGCCCTCGTTCGCGACCGGTCCCCAGTTCGGCAGGCTCTGGCCGATCGTCGCGCCGAGCGGATCGCGGTCGTCGCCCGCGTTGATCACGATGTCGATGAAGTCGGGCAGGTGGAACGTGACCTTGCGCGCCTTGTACGGTGCGCCGGCCTGCTTCGCGATGAGGTCCTCCATCTCCTGCTGCACGGGCACGAGCTTGTCCTGCCACGCCTTGCTGCCCTGGTTGATGCGCGCGAACGTCAGGTGATAGCCGGCCTTGTGCGCGCACGGCTCCCAGTACGTCTCGTCGGGCGCGACGCGCACGTACCACTTGCTGTTGTCGACGTTCATCTTCGCCCACGCCTCGTCGGCGGGGACCCAGTTGTCGGTGAGGAACGCGGTCGCCGCCGCCTCGAGGTACGCGACGAGCGGCTTCTCGTTCGGGTCCTTCATCGCCTTCGCCGCGTCGTTCAGCGACTGCGCGATCTTCGTGACGTGGTCCTTGTACGCGTCGTGGTACGCGACGGCCTCGAGCTTGTCGCCTTCGCCCTTCACGACGTTGAAGTGGTCCATCAGCTTGTCTGCGTCCTTGCGGTCCTCGAGCGTCTTGCAGAAGCCTTCCTTCGCCTGGATGTCGGCGGGGTAGATGTCGAAGATCACCTTCGGCGAGCCGGGAATCGCCGAGCACGCGGGATCCTTCTCGGTCGCCGGGCCGACGCACTTCGGGCCGCGGTTGCGGGTGAAGAGGCTCCGGCTCTCGGGATCAGCGGGCAGCTTCGCGGCGAGCGCGGTCGCGCCGTTCGCCTGCTCGTAGAGGTCGTCGATCTGATCGCCGACGGCGAGCATGATCTCGGCGAACTTCTTCTCGTCGGCCGACAGGTTCGTGAAGTCGGTGCGCACGAGGCTCGGGCGACCGGCGTCGAGGTCCTTGCGGACGAGCGCGCGGCGCTTGCCGTCCTCGCTCGACTCGTCGAGCTTGGCCTTCGACTCGCCGACGATCTTGTCGTACGCGGTCTCGAAGTCCGGCGTGAACGCGCCGCCTTCGACCCACTTCGGCGACGTGTCGTAGAAGCGCAGCGTCGCGACCTCGTCCGGATCGAGCGTGTTGTTGTTGTTCGCGTCGGCGATCCAGTAGACCGGGATGTTCTGGTACACCGCGACGCGGTTGAAGTCGGCTCGCGCGATCGCGTCGTGCTTCTTCGGCGCCGCCGCGGCGGCAGAGCCCGAGCCGACCGGCTCGCGCATCTGCGGCTCCTTCTTCTTCTTGCACCCTGTGAAGGCGAGTGTGGCCAGGAGAACAGCAGCGAGCTTGAAACGCATGCCGCGGACGTTAGGCCGCGAATCCGTGGTCTGCAAGCTGACAGACTGACCCGGCCTCGACATTGTGAGAGACCTGCACAGCGTCGCGCTCGAACGTCGTCGGTGAGGACTCTCCCACACGACCGTCGAGCGCACGCATCGGCCCGACGACGAACCGGCGCCGAAACGAGCGCGCGCTGGCCGCTGCAGCGTAGGTCCGCGACTTGCTCGTGGCCGACGGCATGCGAGGCATTCTTCTCGCCGTCGTTTCTGGAGCGCTGCTCGCGGGATGCACCGGCGGGATCGAGGGTGGTGGGAACGGTAATGCACCCACCGAAGCTGAACCGGATGCAGCGGCTTCTCCGACGGAAACTGACTTCGATCGCCAGATGATGGAGCTCGGTCGCTCTTACAAGTCGTTCAAACGGATCGACAAGAGCGCGTACACGTCATCGCTCGGCGCGTTCGACATCAACGTGTACGTCGACGGCGATGTCGGCGCGTACCGAAAGATCCATCCCGAGACGACAGGCACCGGCGCGACGACGCTCGCCGTCGGCACGCTGATCGTTCGCGAGGTGTTCGACGCGAACGGCCAGGTCAGCAAGCTGACGCTGATGGCGAAGGGCCCGAGCGGCTACGACCCGCGCATCGGCGACTGGTGGTGGGGCGAGGCCGATCCGGCCGGCAACCCGACGAAGCTCGGGCGGCTGACCGAGTGTCACGGCTGCCATCTGCCGCGCGCCACCGACGACTATCTGTTCGGCGTGCCGCGCGAAGACCAGCGCTAGGATCCGAGCCTGTAGTCGGCGAGGCCGACGTCTGCCCAGAGCTTGCGCCAGTCGTCCGCGCTGAGCTCGCCGGCGAGGTATCGGCTCATGTCGACGAACGGCTCGAGCGTGAGGCCGTCGCGTCGCGCGTGGACCGGCTCGCCGATGCCGGTCTCGAGCGTGAACCCGGCATTCATCATCGCGACGCACAGCGCGGTACCGAGCACCGGCTGCGCCCATTCGGTCAGCCGCTCGTTCGGGATCTTCGACGCGGTATCGGTTCCCTCGATGGCCTCGCACAGCCGGCGCAGCTGGTGTGGCGCGCTCGGGATCGTTGCGACCGTGAGCGCGCCGGCACTACGTGCGACGCGTTCGGCGGTCATGCGCCAGCGCGCGATCCACCACTGGCCGACCTCTTCCCAGGTGATCGGTGTGACTTCTCTGGCGATGCTCGCAGCGACCAGGCGATGCTCGATCGCCTCGGCGTTCTCGACGAGAACAATCGCGGGCCGTGGATCGATCTCGATCGCCTCCCAGTCGACGCTTTCGAGCGCTTCGACTCGTTCGCGCAGCGGCGGATGCGAGTCGTACGGGTCGTGGTCGGTATCCTCGAGCGCGCCGGCGACGACGTCCTCGAGCATCTTCGCGGCGAGCGGGGTCTCCAGGAACTTCGAGAAGCCTTCGCCGACCGGCGGCAGCCGGCCATCCTCGACGAGCGGCGACAGCTCCGTGCTGAGGAAGAGCTGGTGCGCGAGCGAGCCACCGTGCGTCTTCTTGAAGCCCTCGACGAGCTGCTCGGGCCCAGCGATGCGCGCGGCGAGACGATCCGCAGATAGCTCCTGCGCGCGGCTGATCGACTGCGTGATGCGCATGAACGCGATGCCGAACCACTTGAACGGCGCGATCACGATACGGAACAGCCAGTAGATCAGCGTCGCGACCTCCGCAGCTTTCCTGGCGACGCGGACGAGGTTGATCTCGGTGCGCGCGATCGCGTTGCGCGTCTTGTAGATCCACGGCGACAGGCGCGTGTCGCCGGCCGCGAAGTGCCCCATCTCGTGGGCAAGGACCGCACGGAGCTCGCTGACCTGCAGCACGCGCATGAGCGGCAATCCCACACCCATCACCCGCTGACTACCAAAGCCCATGATGCCGCCGCGCTGCGCGACAAACGCGTTCATCGCGAACATGAGGTAGACGTGACGCGGCAGCTGCTCGCCGGTCAGCGCGCAGATCCTCGCGATCTCGGCGAACAGCGCCGGCTGTTCTTCGGCGGTGACCTCCGGACCGGGCGGCTCGAACTTGTCGAAGCGGGGGAACGTCGACCACAGGATCACACCGGCGGCGATGAAGCTGCCGATGGCGAGCGCGAGGAACCAGATCGAGCCGTGACCCGCGGCGAGCACGCGGAGGAACCACTGGCCGACCCAGCACAGGCCCACGATCACGCCGGCCGCGAGGGCGAAGTAAATCGCCATCAGGACGAGCGCGAGGCCCGCCCGGAACGCGAGCGTGAGTGGCACCACAGGATGATACGCCGTCGCGCGTGATACCGTGGAGCGAGGTGAGATTCCTGGGAGTGATCCTTGCCCTCGCCGTGCTGGCTGCGCCCGCGCGCGCCGGCACTGTCGGGGTTGTCGTCAGCGGCGATGTCGATCTGCAGCCCGAGCTCGCGAAACAGCTCGAGGCTTGGCTGCGCGGCCACGGCCATACGATCGGCCCGTCGCTGCCGACCGAGGCGGTCAACACGCTGCTCAACTGCATGCTGATCGATGACCAGGGCTGCGCGCGCGGCGTGGTCGAGGCGCGCGCGAAGACCGACGCGATCCTCTACGGGCAGATCGCGAAGTCGCGCACCGAGAAGACGTCGACGATCGTGACGCTCAACTGGATCCAGAAGGGCAAGGACCCGGTCGGCATGCGCCGCACGTGCGAGAGCTGCACGAAGGATCTGATGGCGAGCATGCTCGACGAGGTGCTCGGCATGGTCGTGAGCGCGAGCGCGGTCGAGCGCGGCCGGCTCGCCGTCCACAGCCGGCCCGAGGGCATGACGGTGCTGCTCGACAACGAGAACATCGGCGCGACGCCGCTCGAGCGCGAGGTGCCGGCGGGCCATCACACGATCGTGCTCATGCGCAACGGCAAGAAGGTCGGCGAGCGCTCGCTCAAGATCCATTCCGAGGTGACCGCCGAGATCACGATCCCGGTCACGATTCCCGACGAGCCGGTCGCACCGCCGCAGCCATCGCGCGTGCTGCCTGGCCTCGCATTTGGCCTCGGCAGCGCCGCGCTCGTCGCCGGCGGCGTTCTCTACTTCACGAGCGAGACCGATGACGGCACGCAGCTCTACTACCGCGACACGCGCCTGCTCGGTGCCGGCGTCGCCGCGGGCGGGCTCGTGCTCACCGGGATCGGTACGTGGCTGTGGCTGCGGCGTGGACCGCGCGACTCGGCGGTGCCGGTTGCCGCGATCGGACCGCACGGCGCGAGCATCGGAGTGTCATGCGCGTTCTGATCATCATCGCCGCCCTGTCGTTCGCCGGCTGCGAGAAGCGCAGCCAGCTCTACTGCGAGAAGAACCCGGAGGACCTCGCGAACTGCGAGCCGACCGACGCGATGGTCGAGCCGCCGATGACGTGCACCGACAACACGGGGTGCAGCGATCCGGCGAAGGCGCTGTGCGAGCCCGGCGCGCACATCTGCGTCGAGTGCCTGACGAGCGATGACTGCACGCGCGATCCGAGCGCGCCCAACTGCGATCCCGTCACGTTCACGTGCGAGGGCTGCCTCGCGCACAGCGACTGTGCGTCCGGAGCCTGCTTGCCCGACGGCACGTGCGGCGACGACAGCACGGTGATCTATGTCGACCAGCAGGGCTCCGACTCGAACGACTGCACGTTCGGCTCGCCGTGCGCGACGCTCGGGCGCGGTGCCGAAGTGCTCACCGCGACGCGCCGCTACATCAAGCTCTCCGGTGCGATCGTCGGCTCGACGACGCTGACGTCCAAGCGCGCGAGCATCCTCGCGGGCCCGGGCACGACGCTGACCGGCGACGCCGATCCGGTGCTGAAGATGCAGATGAGCGAGGTGAAGATCTACGACCTCGAGATCGTGTGCGCCTCGTCGCCCGCGCAGGGTGGCGTGAAGAGCGAGATGGCGAGCACGACGACGCTCAGCAACGTCTATGTCCATTCGTGCGGCAAGATCGGCGTCGAGGCCAAGGGCGGCTTCTTGATCATCCAGCGCTCGCGCATCGCCGACAACGCCGACGGCATCGTCACCGACAGCAGCGCCGGGTTCTCGATCACGAACTCGTTCATCGTCCACAACGGCAGCACCGCGAGCACGCACGGTGGCGTCTTCATCGGCTCGCCCACGATCGGCATGAACCGCTTCGAGTTCAACACGGTCGCGCACAACATCGCGAAGGACCAGGTCGCGCTCGCCGGCGGCATGACGTGTCCGGTGTCGATCTCGCCGCTGCCCGCGCCGAACAACCTGATCGTCGCGAACACGCCGAGCAACACGTACTACTGCGACTTCGCCGGCTCGAGCGTCACCGATGATCCGGCGCCGCTCGCGTTCGTCAACGCGACGACCGCGCCGTACGACTATCACATCGGCATGGCGAGCACGGCGCGCGATGCCGCGATGACGCCGTCGACCGTCGACGAAGACTTCGACGGCCAGTTCCGCCCGCTCGGCGACGCGAAGGATTTCGGCGCCGACGAATACAAGCCGTAGGCACGGGGGTTGCGAAGTGGGACGTGAGGAGGAAAAGGATGTCTCTCACACGTTCAGCGCTCTTCGTATTCACGCTTGCGGCCGCCGCGGTCGGCTGCCGAAACAACCGGAATGACGAGCTAGAGCCGCCCGCTCCAGCGACGAAATCGATCGAGCCGACGACGACCGAGACGCCGGCGACTACGACGCAGACCGATACGACCGCGCAATCGACAACCGAAACGGGCGCGGGCGGAACAGTGTCCGAGCAGAACGACACATCTGACACGTCGGGCGTGACCGGCGGCGGGACGCTGAATTCCGACACCGCGAACCAGACCGCGAACACGATGCCGGGAGATGCGGGCGTCACCGATCAGAACCGCACGGCGCGGGGCAGCGGGTCGGGGACGGTCAACCCGAACCCGCCGATGGGACAGACGCCGCCGCTCGACGAGAGCGATCAGACCGGCTCGGCAGAGGCGTTGCCGTCAGATCAGCCGCCGCCGGCGCTCAACGATACGGCGACCGGCACCGGCACGACGAACAGCGGCACGGATACCGAGAACGCGGGCACCGGCGGCGGAGCCGGCGCGCAGGCGCAACCGCCGCGTTGAGCGCATCAGCGCCTCACGGAGGCACGCGCGTTGCGAAGCTGATCGTGTGGAGGACTCGATGTCAGCCATTCGTTCAGCTCTCTTCGCATTCACGATCGCGGCCGCGATGAGCGGCTGCCGTCAGGACACTTCTCGTACGCAAGACAACGCGACGCCGACGGAGAACACCGCAGGCACACCGCGCGATCCGACGGTCATTCCCGACGACGCGCTACGCGGTGACGCGCAGGTGCCCAAGCCCGAACGCTCGAGCCGGCGGCCGTCGCTCCAGCGGCGGTCGACCGTCGTGAAGGACAAGGAGTCGATGGCGCAGGCCGAGCCGGAGGTGCCGGGCGAGGGCAGCCAGTTCGAGCCGCCCACGTTCACACCGCCCTCGCAGATCACCCCGCCGGCGGAGACGACGCTGCCACAGGACAACATCACCCCGCCGTCGGAGGTCGTCCCACCGGCCGAGCCCATCACGCCACAGAACGCGCCGACGCCGACGCCGACGCCGACGCCGAACCTTCCGCCGGGAACACAGACGTTCGGTTCGGGCGTCTCGCCCGGCGTGTCAGCGCCAAACCCGGTCCGTCCGCCGCTGACCACACCGCAGACGACGCCGGGGACGACCGTGCAGCCGACGCCGGGCACGGCGGCGCCGGGCACGCCACAGACGACGCCGCCGGCGACGCCTCCGGTCGCGCCGCAACCTGCGCCGCAGACGCCGCCGATGGGAACGACGCCGCAGCCGTTCACGCCGGGGCCGGGCTAGGTCACTCGATCGCGAAGTGATAGTTCGCGTTCATGTTCGAGTCGTACTGATTGCAGCCGTAGACGCTCGTCGCATGGAACCACACGGCGAGATCGTTGCCGCGCGGCACCGTGAACGACGAGTCGGCGGCCACGAGCTCGCTGCCGTTCATTCTGCCGACGACGAGCGAGTTGATCGGGCCGCCATCTGCCTGGTAGCTCATCGTGATGTTCCACGCCGCGCCACCGTGGGTCGACGCCGCGCACTGCGCGAGCCGCGCCGGATCGTAGTGAACGATGACCTGATCGCCGGCGTGCAGCGCGCGGTCCTGCGTCTCGCTCCAGTCGCTCTCGAACGCGAGCACCGCGCCCGCGTTCGCGCGCTCGACATCGAAGCGATAGTTCGCGCTGTCATTCGAGTCGTACGCGATGCAGCCCCAGCGGTTGTTGATCGCGAACCACATCTCGACCGACGTCGCGGTTGCCGGCACGTCGAGCTCGGCGACGACCGGCTTCACGGCACCCGACACGAGGTTCGACACGCCGAACGTCACCGGGGCGCCGCCGTCGAAGCTCGCGTAGCCGGTCACGCCCCAGACTTCGCTGCCGTTCGTCGAGCCGCGGCACTCGGTCAGGCGAGCGAGGTCGTAGTCGACGCGGATCGTCTGGCCCGCGACGATGTCGCCGGTCTGCGACTCGGACCAGTCGGCGCCGAACACGAGCTCGGTCAGCGTGCCGTCGGCCTTACCACCGGCACCACCGCCGCCGCCGGCTTGTTCGGGCGAGTCAGCCGCGCACGCGGCTAGTCCAGTTGCTGCGAGCGTTGCAGAAAGAAACGAAACCGCGGTGCGCGAGAGCATGCGGGGCCGTTTTGCAGCCTCCGCGCCACGATCGCGCCCGTGATCTCGACGACCTAGAACGCGGGCGGGTGGCTAGTCCCGCCGCCTGGGTGCGGGGCCACCGCACTGCAATCTCCTGTCATCGCCGTGATCCACTCGCGAACGAGCGCGACGCCTTCCTCGTGGACGAGGTTGCGGCCGAGCTCGGGCATGCGGATCTCCGGCTCCGTCGACGTGATTCGATACATGATGATCGACTGGTCGGGATTGCCGGGCACGATGTCGTACTGCAGGTTGCCCGAGCCGCGACCGGTCGCGACCGGGGCCTTGCACACGCCGAACTTCGCCGGATCGGTCTGGGCGTGATCGAGGTAGAGGCCCGACGTGCGCGCCGCGCCGCGAGGGTTGTGGCAGAAGCCGCAGTTGATATCGAGCCACGCCCGCGCGCGCTGATCGAGCGAGCCGGTCGACGCGTCGAACGCGTTCACCGCGGCGGGCCAGTCCGCACGCGGCGGTGCATCGACGAGGGCGCCGGCATCGACGAGCGCCTGCAGGCGATCGGGCTGGAGGTGGCGCGCCTTCGGGCCGACCGGCGTCAGCGTGTCGTCGTGCTCGGCGTGGCAGAGCTTGCACTGGTTCTGGTTCGGGACGACGTAGTGGTTCGTGCGCTCGCTGCCGTCGTCGTGGATCCAGCTCGTGTCGACGAACGCGCCGGCGACCGCGAGCTCGGCGTCGTCGGTCTTGTCACCGTAGACGTACGAGCCGCCGTGCCAGCCGGACTCGCCGTGGACGAGCACGCGCGTCTCGATCAGGCGCTTGCCCGCGCTCGGATCGCGGCGGTCATGGAGGTAGCTGAACGTCTTCACGAGCACGCTGCCGACCGGGAGGTCGAGCGCGTCCTCGGCGGACCAGTGTGCGGGCGTGCCCTCGGGGACGCGGACGAAGCGATCCTTGGTCGCGTAGTCGGAGAACAGCGGCGTGTTCAGGTCGTACGGGATCACGCCGGCAACCGGGCGCTGCGCCGCGATGTCGTCGAACAGCTCCCAGCTCGAGAGCCTCTTGCACATCGGACCGTCGAGGTTGCAGACCTCGTCGCCGTCGCTGCCGCCACACGCCGCTAGCAAGATCGCGAACGCAGCGAGACGTGTCACGGCAGGACGACCTCGGGGAGCGGCGCGAGCGTGCAGTCGTGCGGCGCCGCGTCGAGCGACGGCTTGTCGCCCTCGGCGAGCGGCCACGCGAGATTGATGAAGTCGGCGTCGCCGTTGCCCTTGATGCAGATCTTGTCCTCCGGACCGTACGTGCGGTTCGGATCGAGCACGCCGTCCCACGCGACGACGGGGATGATGTACGGCGGCGCGCTCTGGATCTCGCCGAGCGCGGAGATGAGCAGCGCGCCGAGCTGGCCGGTCGGTCGATCGCTCGTGCCGGTCATCGTGTTGTCGTGGATGTAGAGCGCGGTCGGGTACTGGTCGTAGTTCGGATCGGTGACTGCGATGCCCGTCGGCACGTAGCTGATGATGCCGAGGTTGATCGACCGGTGATCCTTCAGCGTGTTGCCGAAGATCTCGACCTGGTGCGCCGCGAGGATCGCGATGCCGGTGCCCTGCGGCACGAGACCGACGATGTTGCCGGCGGGCGCGAAGTTGATCTCGTCGTTCTCGACGATCTGGTTGTTGTAGACGCGGGTGATCGCGCCGTTCTCGACCTCGAGGCCGGGCAGGTTGAACACGAGGATGCCGCCTGTGTTGTGCGTCGCCGTGTTGTCGTGGACGTCGGCGTTCGTCGAGTTCTCGATCTCGATGCCGGCGACGTTGTGCTCGGCGCGGTTGTTGCGAACGATGATCTGATCCGACTGACCGACGTAGAAGCCGGCGTCGCTCGCGCCCTTCACGACGCTGTCCTCGATCAGCACGTTCTTGCACTGCACCGGATAGAGCCCGTACGAGCCGTTCGTCTCGTTCGGGCCGGCGGTCCACTCGACGCGCGTCCTGCGGATCGTGACGCCGGTCGTGCCGAGGACCTTGAGCGCGTCGCCGCGCGTGTCCTCGATCGCGATGTCGTGGATGAGGAAGTTGTCGCCGGTGACGAGCAGACCCTGCGCGCCGCTCTCCTGACCCTTGAACGACAGGATCGTGGCGTCCATGCCCGCGCCCTTGATCGTCACGTTGTCGACGTCGAGCGAGAGGTCGGCCTTCAGCGCGAACGTGCCCTCGGGGAACGCGACCGTGCCGCCGCTCGGGACTTCGATGAGTGCGGCCTGGACCTCCGTGGCGCTCGCGCCCTCCTGGATCGCGATGCAGGTGCCTTGCACCCCTTCACATGGATCGTCACTACAGCCGGTTGCGAGCACGAGCAAAAGGGCGAGTCGGCGCATGCCCGGACTCCAACCCAAGATTGGTCAGACCGTCAAGATAATTGGTCTGTCCAGGCGAAGAACAAGCATTGCAGTGACATAGATCATGAAGGTCAAGAGCCTCCAGCTCGCGCAGCTCGTCGACGAGCCGCCGACCGGCGACGAATGGCTGCACGAGCAGAAGTTCGACGGCTACCGCATCGTCGCCGGCAAGGACGGCGATCACGCGCGTCTGCTCTCGCGCAGGTTCAACGACTGGACGCCGCAGTTTCCGACCGTCGCCGACGCGGTGCGCGCGCTGCCGTGCGAGAGCGCGATGCTCGACGGCGAGGTGTGCGTCGTCATGCCCGACGGCCGCACGAGCTTTCAGGCGCTGCAGAACGCGTTCGGCAAGCGCGACCGCAACGTCGTCTACTACGTGTTCGATCTGCTCTCGCTCGACGGCGAAGACCTGATGAAGCTGCCGCTCGAGCAACGCAAGCAGAAGCTCGCGAAGCTCGTCGGCAAGAAGAAGGGCGTCATCCACTATTCCGACCACGTCATCGGCAACGGCGCCGCGTTCTTCGAGCTCGCGTGCAAGAAGGGACTCGAGGGCATCGTCAGCAAGCGGCGCGACCGGCCGTACTCGCCAGGACGCGGCTCGTCGTGGGTCAAGACGAAGTGCTGGCTCCGCCAGGAGCTCGTGATCGGCGGCTACACCGATCCCGAGGGCTCGCGCTCGGGGATCGGCGCGCTGCTCGTCGGCTATTACGAGGGCAACGCGCTTCGCTACGCGGGCAAGGTCGGCACCGGGTTCTCGATGAAGGTGCTCGACCAGCTGATCCGCGCGCTCGCGCCGCTCGAGATCGCGAAGAGCCCGTTCGATCCCGAGCCGAAGCGCGCGTGGACCGGCGCGGGCCGCCACTGGGTGACACCGCGCCTCGTCGCCGAGGTGACATTCGGCGAGTGGACCGACGACGGCCGGCTACGCCATCCCGTGTTCCAGGGGCTGCGCGCGGACAAGCCGGCGAAGGACATCGTCCGCGAGCGCGCGGCGCATCTCGATCGCTAGAAGAACGACGCCAGGAGGGTCTGCGCCTGCGCGAGGTGCTCGTCCTCCAGGCCGCGCATGCCCTCGAGGAGCTGGCCCATGGCGTCATCGTCGTTGACCATCTCGAGCAGCTGATCGATCAGCACCAGATTCGCGGCGTGATTCCGGACCTGGAGATCGACGTACACGAAGTCGAAGTCGCTCGACGGCGAGGCGTGCAGATCGTCGAGTCCGAGCGCGTAGTCGGTCGCGACGTCGGCCACCGTCTGGCTCGGCACGAAGGGAACGCCGGAGACCTCGATGATCGCATCGACGTTCGCGTTCTGAAATTCATGCTCGCTCGCGAGGACGTTCGCGAACGCGGCGACGTCGACGCTGACCGCGACCTGTAGCGCGAAGTCCGCCTGTTCGATCACGCCGTCATTCATCGCGACGATGATCGACGCGGTCTGGCCGATGATGGTCGCGTAGTCGTTGCCGGAGATCTCGGCGAACGCGGAGTCCGCGAGCGCGGTGCCGCGCGCGAAGCCGTCTTCGGTCGCGTCCTGGACGGGATCGACGACAATCACGCCTTCGTCGTCGTCGTCGCTACAGGCGGGAGCCACGCAGGCAACGAGCGCGGCGATCAGGATTCGAGCTGTGGTCATGGAGACCTCCGTCTGGCTCGCAGGTCTGCACCAGCCGTGCCTCGAGGTCGCGGGAAGCTCGGACGTGCAGGCGACGCGCGCTACCGTGATCGCAGCGTGCGCCGAGCGACGCGCGCACGCGGACGCTCCCGCAATGGCCGCGATCAGCGCGCGGGCGGTCGCAGGCGATCGAGCGCGGGCATCCGCAACGTCACGCGCGAAGCCTGGCGAATGAGACGCGCGAGCTGGTAGGTGCCCATCGCGTGCAGCGAGTCGAACTGCAGGCCGCAGCCATCGATCGTCGTCCACCGCGTGACGCATGCGCTGTCGAACGTCTCGCGTTGTGGGCCCTTGAAGCGCAGCCGGCAGCGCGTGCCGACCGGCAAGCTCGGGCCGATGATGTAGACGCCGCCGAGCGAGAGGTTCGCGATTCGGCAGGAGAGCTCGGTTTCGCCGATGCGCAGCTGCGCGGCGAGATCGATCGGATAACGAACCGTCGAGCGGGTATCCATACTGCTGCCCCCTACGACCAGAATCGTCGGCGAAGGCACGTCGATCCAGGGTCTTTTGCTCGCCTCACGGTCCTACCCTGACTCCATGTCGTCAAAGCCGTAAGCGCTCCCACGCGCCGTGGGGCTGTCTCCCTCAGCGCGTACTCGAGTGTGCAGTTTTCGTCCACGAAATTGCCGTCGACAACACATCTGTCGTGCACGCGTCGCGCATCGCGCTGCACGCCGCGATCAAGCCCGGGAATTTGCTCGTGCGGGCACGACCGCTGCAGAACGCGGCGGCCGTGCGTTACCCAGCCATCCTTCTCCTGGTGACCACCGCGTGTACGGCGGAGGTCGAGATACTCAGCGAAGACACCGACGCGACGTCGGGTACCTCGATCGAGACGAGCGCGCGAGGCCTGTCGGGTTGTCACGGTCAGGCGTCGTCATCGATCCCGGCGAACGGTCGCTACACGATCACGACATTCGGCGGACCGGGCGATCACCAGCAGATGTCGTGCGGCGGTTACGCCAGCGGCACGACGTGGTACGCGGCGTCGCGCCAGCGCTACGGCTGCGGTTCGCACATCAAGGTCGAGGCGAACGGCAAGTGCGTCGTGCTCCAGACCGACGACTACGGTCCCGACGTCTGCGTCGAGAACGCGGCCGGCATGCCGATCATCGATGTCTCGCCGCTCGCGTCGAAGGCGCTGTTCGGCGTGTCGGGTGCGGGCTGGAGCGATCACCTCGTCGTCACCGTGACCGAGGTCGACACGTCGGTTCCGCTCGGCCCGTGCACCCCGGGCGGAGGAGGAGGCGGCTGTGGCGGCGGCAGCACGGGGATGGCGTGCTCGTCGGCAACGCTCGATCGCGACGTCCCGAGCGGCACTTTCGTGCAGGCGTCGAACGACGCGACGTGGTACCAGTGCACCAACGGCACGTGGACCGCGAAGTCGTCGTCGTCGGGTTGCCCGACGGCGTACGGGTTCTGTGCCTCGGCGACGCTCGGCGAGAACGTCCCGCCGCGCACGTGCGTGCAGGCCGCGAGCGACAGCAAGTGGTACCAGTGCAACGGTCAGGGCTGGGTGACTCCCGTCAGCACGTCGACGAAGGAAGGCCCGATCGGCACCTGCTCCTCCTGGAATCCGCTCTGAGCTCCCCGGCGTAGGCGTAGGCGTAGGCGTAGGCGAGCACGGGAGCTCGCAATCCGTCGGCCCGGAGTCTTCGTGCTCCTGCGCGAGCGACGGCTCGACAGCGACCAACCGACGAGAAGTGCCGATGTACGGTGTCCCAAGGCGAGGCGAACACCGGCCGCGCTCTCGGCTGCAATCCAAGCGCGCATGCCGAGACGGCGAACGAAGGGCCGTGCGAGGAGTGCCGGTCCTGACGCGTACGGCCAATGCGTGCGCTCGCCTACGCCTACGCCTACGCCTAGGCCTACGCACGTCTCCCGAACGCCCCGAACGTCGAGCTAGTATGCGTTCATGTTCCGTCTCGACGAGCAAACGCAGATGGTGGCGACGATGGTGCGCTCGTGGTGCCAGTCGCAGCTCGCTCCGAAGATCCCCGCGCTCGAGCACGGCGAGGAGCAGCCGTTCGATCTGATGAAGAAGATGGCGAAGGCCTTCGGGTTCGACGCCATGCTCGGTGCGTCGGTCCAGAAACGGATCGCCAAGCTGCGCGCGGGTGAGGCCGAGGGCGGAAGCGTCGAGAAGACGCTCGGCGCGGGCGTCGGCAACCCGATGATGATGCACGTCGTCGTCAAGGAGCTGTCGCGCGTGTCGCCGGGCTTCGCCATGGGCTTCGGCGTCTCGATGGGCCTCGTCGGTGGCGCGATCGTCGCGAAGGGCACCGCCGATCAGATCGAGAAGTGGGGCCTGCCGCTCGCGACGCTCCGGCAGATCGGGTCGTGGTGCCTCACCGAGCCGGGCGCCGGCTCCGATGCGTTCGGCTCGATGCGAACGACCGCGCGGCGCGACGGCAGCGACTACCTCTTGAAGGGCGGCAAGACGTTCATCACGAACGGCCCCGGCGCCGACGTGTTCCTCGTCTACGCGAAGACCGAGGACGGCGGCGTCGCGACGTTCATCGTCGAACGCGGCATGGCCGGCGTCACCGTCGGTCCGCCGTTCAAGAAGATGGGCATGCGCGACTCGCCGACCAGCGAGGTCTTCTTCGACGACGTGCGCCTCGGCGTCGAGCACCTGCTCGGCGGCAAGGAGAAAGGGCAGGGGGGCCGCAGCGACACGAAGGACAGCCTCGGCAGCGAGCGCTCGGGCGTGCCCGCGATGGCGTGGGGCATCATCGAGCGCTGCTACGACGCGAGCCTTCAGTACGTGCGCGAGCGCGAGCAGTTCGGCCGGCCGATCGGCGCGTTCCAGGCGGTGCAGCTCAAGATCACCGACCTCTACCTGAAGCTCCGCACCGTCGAGAACGTCGTCTACCGCACCGCGTGGATGCAGCAGAACGGCGTCAAGGACATGCCGTTCGTCAACGCGAGCAAGGCGATGTGCGCGCAGCTGGCGGTCGATGCCGCGCTGACCGCGGTCCAGATTCACGGCGGGTACGGCTACATGGAGGAGCTCGGCCTCGAGAAGCTCGCGCGCGACGCGAAGCTGCTCGAGCTCGGCGCGGGCACGACCGACATCAACCTGCTCGCCGCGGCGCGCGAGCTGATCGGCGTGGAGGCCCGTGCGAGCGAGTAGCGCGCTCCTCTGCATCGCCGTTGCCGCGTGTGGCGGCAAGAAGGACGAGCCGAAGAAGCAGCAGGCCCCGGCAAAGTCGTACGTGAAGCATCGGGTCGATGCGGCGCGCATGAAGGTCCCCGAGGGCTGGACCTCGCAGTACGACGCGCTGATCGACGGCTGGCGATTCACGAACGGCACCGCCACGGTCACGTTTGACCGCGCGCCACCGCAGACCGTCGCGAGCCCCGACGCGCTGTTCTACTTCTTGCGCACGAAGCGCTGGAGCGAAGGCGCGACCGGTCGGATCTTGAAGCGCGAGGCACTCTCCGACGGCTACGCGACGATCATCGAGTCGCCCACGTCGACCGAGGGCTACGTCGTCAAGGAGCTCGGTAGCGAGTGGTTCCTCTGCGCGTCGAGCGGTACCGACGACGCCACGCGCGAGCAGGCACTCGCGCTCTGCAGGTCGATCAAACGTTAGCGCGTCGCGGTCGGCTCGTTCTTCTGCAGCTCTTTGGCCGCATCTTCGTGGTGCTGCAGCATCGGCTTCAGCTCGTCGAGCATGGCCGACAGCTCGGCGTTGGTGACCTCGGACTTCTTGGTGTCGATCTGCGCGAGCTCCTTCTCGTGCCCCTGCACCATCATGCGCAGGTACTCGCGGTCGAAGTCCGCGCCCTTCATCGTCTTGAGCTTCGTCGCCATCGCCTTCTGCTCGGCCTTCGCCTGCTTCTCGACGTCGCTCGCCGGCTTCTCCGCGGGGACCGTCTGGTGGGTCTGCTTCGCGAGCGCCATCAGCTTCTTGTCGGCTTCGCCATGCTCCTTGACGAGCATGTCGCCGTACGCCTTCACGTCCTTGTTCGCGGCCTTCTTCGAGGCTGCCTTGCCGAGGTCGATCTCCATCTGATTGACCCCGTGGTAGTGCGCCATGACCTGGAGCTCGGTGTCGGTGAGCTTGGCCGGCTTCTCCTTCTGCGTCGTGTCCTTCTGCGTCGTGTCCGCCGCCGGGGCCTTCGGCTGTTCGGCAGACGCGGCGACGGGAGCTACGAGCAATGCGAAGACGAGCGCGCGGGTGATCTTGTTCATGCGGCGCACGTCTGCAAACGCAAGACCGCGCAAACCACGCGAATCGGCGCGCTCACGCGGTCAATTCGCTCAGATTCGCCACGTGCGCGCGAATCCGCTCAGCGAAAGACCGGGTTACCGGTGATGAACTCGATGTTGTTGAAGATCACCCAGTCGCCGAGGAGCGCGAGCGGATAGACGGGCAGCACCCAGAGGCCGAAATGGATGGCCGAGTTCGCGACCTTGTTATCCGTCGCGTGCCCGTTCCATTTATGGAGGGCGTTGAATGCGCCGTAGCTGCCGTAGCAACCGGCCGAGGTCGCGAGCATGGATGCGATGACGAGAGGAGCGAGTCGCTTCATGTGGCGAGGATTACACTCTGGTGCGCAGGATCGCACGACGTGCATGCACGCTCGTATCGAGGAGCGGAACCGCTCGGACCGTCGAGCTGTGGGCAAGCACACCGGTTGCACCTTGCCGCAGCCATGAGCGAGAAGCAGGAACGTCAGCAGCGCAACACTCGAGACACGCAACCTATCAAGCGCACGTTGCGCGAACGGCGTGTGGTCGACGAACGTTGTGCCGCAGTCGCTCGGTGGATCGAAGACGAGGGCCAGGACGAGCCTGCCTGTCGCGGCATCGACTGAGCCGATCCGCTACACGTGCGTTGATCGCGCAACTAGCCGGGCAGTCCCATCGCAGCGCGACAGGTCTTCGAGTAGAGATCGCGGAACACGTTACGCGGATCTGTGATCGCCTTGACCTGGTCGTAGTTCCGCTTGTTCCAGATCGACCAGAACTCGTCCTTCGAATAGTAGTTGTGCGAGATGAGGGTCTTGATCCCACCGAGCTCTCGAAGCTTCTCCTCGATCATCCGGTGGATGTTCTTGCCCTCGGGTTGCTCCATTCCGTAGATCGCGATGTCCAGGAACAGCGTGTCCTGCATGCCTGCGTAGAAGCTCTCGTCGAGCCACTCGTAGTCGCGGACGCGCTTGTAGGGCACGGCCCATAGCGGGAAGTGGCCGACCTCGCGCTGGTACCAGTCGAGGAACGCGCCGACCTTCGAGAACGGCAGGAACACGTCGAGGATGACGGTCGGCCGATCGCTCTTGAACAGGAAGTTGAGCTTGTCGGCGAGGCGCAGCGTCGTGCCCGAGTCCATCAGCTTGCCGAACAGGAGCCGGCCGACGAACGACCTGGGATGGACATTCGTGACGCCGCGGTCGTAGCGAAAGAAGTAGTCAGGCGTCGTCAGGTAGTCCTCGGTTCGCGTTCCGGTGCTCTGGTAGTAGACCTTCGTCCAGTCGTACTTGCTCGTGTACGGCGCCTTCTCGACGAAACGGCCGACGCACAGCACGAGCTTGTTCGGCGTGTGAAGGATGCCGTCCATGAAGTCGACGTCCTGCATCTCGTAGTGCTTGCGGATCGCGGCCTGATATTCGAGCACGCTCCTGTACGTCTCGTACTCGACGCGCACGAACGGCGCCGCGGGCACGAGCTGGAACGTGAGCTTCGTCAGGATGCCGAGCGTGCCGAACGAGCCGTGCACCATCTGGAACACGAGCGCGTGCTCGTTGTCCGGCGTGCAATGAAGGACTTCGCCGTTTGCGGTCACGACCTCGTACGCGAGGCACGTGTCATGGAAGCCGCCGTAGCGATACGACATCGACTCGATCGAGCAGCCGGAGACCGCGCCGCCGATCGTGATCGTCTTGAGCTCCGGCACGACGATCGGGACGAGGCCGTAGCGGAGCGTCGCCGCCACGAGATCGACGAACGTCACGCCCGACTCGGCGGTGCACGTGCGAGCGATCGGATCGATCGTGACGATCTGCGTCAGATCCGAGATGTCGATCTTGCCGTCGCGCCGGCGCAGGTCGCCGCCCTTGGGGACCTGGTGCGGCGGCGCCTTCTTGCGCAGCGACACCGGCCGGCTGCCATCGTGAGATCGCAGCTGTGCCGCGATGCGCTCGACCTTGCGGCGGTGAATGGCCGCGCATTCGTCGGGAGCGTGCAAGTCGGTGCAGATCGCCTGGCGCGCAGCGCGGCGTTTGCGCACGATTCGCGCGCCGATCGCCGCGGCCAGTGCGCCCGTGCCTGCGATCCCTGCTGCCGTTAGGAGCCGTGCACGCTTCATCCCGAAGGAGGAAGCAACGGATGTACCTACTCGAAGTGCAGTCGAGCATGCCGCCGCGACCGATCGCGTTGACTTTTCGAGGGCAGCACCAGTGAAACGACGAGGCTGGCGGCACATGCGCTGCACCCTTAGGGCGTAAGGAGGATTTCGATGGGTACCCTCAGCAAGCGTCCGTTATCGGACTTCGGGCTGAATCTCAAAGAGAAGGTCGACGGCGTACGCCACACCGTCGGAGGCAAGCTCGACGAGCTCGGCAAGACCGCACAGGTCAAGAGCCGCAAGGAAGGTCAGCTGACCCGCAAGATCGAGCGCGTCAGCGCGATGTTGCCGTCGTCGACGTGGCTCGCGCTCGCGGGCGCGTCGATCGCCAGCGCGTTCGGCCTGCGGATCGCCGGCAAGAACCACACGGCGATCCTCGTCGGCCAGCTCGCGCCGACGTTCATGCTCGTCGGCATCTACAACAAGCTCGTGAAGATCTCCGGCAGCGATCGCAGCCGGATCTAGCGAGCGACCTTCGCGAGCGCTCGTGCAAGGTCTCCGCGCTGCGTCACCTCGACGCCCGAGAGACCGAGCCACGCTGCCATCCGGGATAGCTCCCCGGCCAGCGCGGCTGCGACGCGAGGTTTGGCCGCATGCGTCTCCGCGTGTGCCGACTGCACGCGCAGGAGGCCCGCTGCGCGGTCCGCCTTGAGGTCGACGCGCGCGACCAGCTCGTCGCCGAGCAAGAACGGCAGCACGTAGTAACCGTGCACGCGCTTGTGCTGTGGCACGTAGATCTCGATCCGATAGTGCATGCCGAACATCCGGTGCGTCCGCTCGCGTGCCCACACGAGCGAGTCGAACGGCGACAGCAGCGCGGCGCGATCCGGATCGACCTTCGGCGGTGCCGGCGCGCGCCGGTGCAGATAGCCGGGCTTGCGCCAGCCCTCGACGTCGACGCGGCTCAGCGTGCCTTCCTCGACGAGGTCTGCGATCGCGCGCCGCGCGTCGGCGAGCGGCAGCCGGTAGTAGTCGCGCAGGTCGGCCTCGCTCGCGATGCCCATCGCACGCGCGGCTCGCTCGACGAGCGCTCGCTGCGCGTCGGCCTCGGTCGGCGTCGGCGCACCGATGATCGTCTGCGGGATCACGCGCTCGGGCAGATCGTAGAGGCGCTCGAAGCCGCGGCGGCGCGCGCTCGTGACCTGGCCGCTCCAGAACAGGAACTCGATCGCCTTCTTCGTATCCGACCACTCCCACCAGCCCGCCTTGCCTCGCTTGATCGGCTTCTTGGGCACGATGCCGGCCGCCTCCATCGCAGGCTCGATCTCGCCGGCCGCGATCGGTCCATGCGAGGCGACGACGGACAGCACGTCGCTGACCAAGTGAGGGTTGCGCTTCGCGATGCGCCGCATGCCGCCCCACGCGTTCTCGGCGGCGCGCGCCATCCGCCAGCGAAACAGCGGGTGCAGCGCGACCGGCAGAAGCGACGCCTCGTGACCCCAGTACTCGAACACCGCGCGCGGCGCGCGATGGCTCAGCCGATCGAGCAGCATCGGGTCGTACGCGCCGAGCCGGCTGAACGCGGGCATGTAGTGCGCGCGGACGAGCACGTTGACCGAGTCGATCTGGACGACGCCGAGCCGATCGACGAGCCCTTTGATCGCGCGCGCGTCGACCTTCGCCGGCCGCGGTGCGGCGAGGCCCTGCGCGGCGAGCGCGACCGCGCGTGCATCTTTCGCCGAGAGCGTGTCCACGGACGTTGTCTATCAGGCGGCACGGGGCGGGACCATGTGGACCTCGCGCTGAGGGAACGGCATGACGATCCCGTGCTGGCGGAACGCCTTGTCGATGGCGAACCTCAGCTTGCTTCCGACAATCAGGTCTTCCTTGGCCTCGGCGATCCACACGATCAGCACGAGGTGGATCGAGCTGTCGCCAAAGCCGTAGCAGCGGACTTCCGGCGTCGGCGTCTTCAGCACCATCGGCTCGGCGTCGGCGATGTCGGTCAGCACCTTGCGGGCGACCTCGAGGTCGGTGCTGTAGGCGACGCCGACGTCGATCTGGAACCGGCGCTCCGCGGTCGGCGCCGAGTAGTTGATGACGGTCGAGGAGATCAGATTTGCATTCGGCACGATCACCGCGACGCCATCGCGCGACATCACGCGCGTCGCGCGCAGGCCGATGTCCTCGACGGTGCCGAGTACGCCGCCGGCATCGATGAAGTCGCCCTTCTTGATCGGCCGCTCGATCAGCACGAGCAGGCCCGAGATGAAGTTCTCGGCGAGCTTCTGGAGGCCGAAGCCGATGCCGACGAGGAGCACCGCGCCGCCCGCCATGATCGCGCTCGTGTCGACGCCGAGCGTGCCGATCGCGACGAACGTGCCGACGAGCATGATCACGTAGCGCGTGATCTTGTTCGCGGCGTGGCGCATGCCGCGGTCGAGGCCCTGCGCCTCGAGGATGCGCTCGATGCTGCGGCCGATGATCGCGGCGATGATGCGCGCGGCGATCACGATCGCGATCGCGGCGAGCAGCGTCAGCGTCGTCACCGGCGTGCCCGACAGGGTGACGAGCGGCTCGCGCAGGTACTCGAGAATGGTCTCGACCATATCCCCCGAGCCCGGAGATTATCACCAGCGCGTGCGCAGCAGCAGGTCGGCGCCGCCGCCACGCTGGCCGGCGGTGCCTTCGATCAGCGCCCATGGTGCGAGCTGGTACTCCAGCAGTCCCTCTCCGGGATTCTCGTCCGGGCGCGCTTCGAGACGCTGCCGCCACAATACGAACAGCTTGTCGCTCAGGCGCAGGCCGACGCGGACTGCACGACTCGAGGTCGCGGTCGCCGCCTCGTAGTTCAGCGTGTCGAACCGGATGTTGAACGGCAGGTTGCTGTTGACCCAGCGGCCGATGCGCGAGCTGATCAGCGTCCCGGCGGCGCCGAGGACCGCGGAGTTCGCGGTCGTGTTCGGATCGTCGCCTGGCTCGGCACCGGCGAGGAACGACAGCAGCTGGCCCTCGGTGTAGGTGCCCGGGTCACCGCTCAGCCGGACGTCTGGGTTGCTCGACCGCCCGAGGATATCGACGGTCAGCGTCAGCGACTTGAAGTTGTGCGCGAGCCTGAGGTCGAGGCGCGGATCGGTCGTGCCGTCGTCGAAGTCGATGACGCCATGGTCGAGCTGGTACCGGCGGCCGAAGATGTCGGCGATGCCGGTCTGCGTCGAGATCGAGCCGTCGAGCGCCATGCCGTCGCCGTACGTGAGCTTCAGGAGGCCCGTCGCCTCGCCGCGGAACGTGAAGTCCGGATCCTCGACGACGATCGACGTCGGCTCGATGTCGATGTCGACGTAGAGCCACGGATGGCTCGGCGGACGGCGCCCCTTCTTCGGCGCGACCGGCGCGCTGTCGACGAAGATCATGTCGGCGGGCGCGCCCGCGCCGAGCAAGTCGTTGCCGGACTCCGGTGGCACGTAGACCGATGCCTCGCGGATCGCGAGCTTGCCCGTCCACGTCTTGTCGACGCGCGCGAACGAGCCGTTCACCTTTGCCTCGAGCACCGGCTGGATCGCGCCGATCGGCGAGATCTTCGACAGCGTCAGCGCGAGCTTCGCGGATGTCGGCATGCCGCCGGCGAGCTGCGCGTCGGCGGTGCCCTTGATCGAGCCGGCGCCGAGCCGCGCGTCGAGCGTCGCCTTCACCTTCTGATTGATCACGGTGACGTTGATGTCGGTCCTGCGGATCGTGCCGAGCTCCGGCGACAGCGCCATGCGTCCGTCCTTGAGGTGCAACACGCCGCGGACGTCACCGCGCTGCGGATCGAGGCCCCTGATCGTCAGCGCGGCGTCGAGCGTGCCGCGCGCTGCGCCGAGCGCGCCGGGTGCGAACGCGACGATCGGCGCGATGTCGAAGTTCGCCGCCTCGATCGATGCGACGATCGTCTCGAGCGATCTGACATCGCCGTGGCCGGCGATCTTGAGCATGCGGCCGCCGTCCTCGTAGCCGATCAGCTCGACCTGGCCGGTGCCGCTCGCCCAGCGCGCGTCGACCGACAGCTTCTGCAGCCTCGGCGGCTTCTTCGCGCTCGTCGCCGATGCGAGCGCGACGTCGGCGGCCGCGAGCTCGAGGTGAAGCTCCGGTCGGCCGACGGTGCCGGAGATCGTCGCGCTGCCGCTGGCGGTGCCCGACAGCACGTCGTGCCGGCCGATCAGCGCGAGCAGCTCGCGCGCGCCGACCTGCGGGATCTTCAGCGAGGCGTCGATCGCGGTCGCCTGCTCCTTGCCGTCGAGCTGCGTGTCGAGCGTCAGCGGCGTCTTCCCGGCGATCTCGATGGCGACACCACCGCTCGCGAGCTTCACGTTGCCGGTGACGCCGCGGCCGTCGACGTGGGCCGACGCGTGGAGATCGACCGGCGCGTGCAGCTCCTCGCCCTTCACGCCGGTGACGTCGAGCGTGAGGTCGGCGGTGCGCGCGCCCGCGCCGACGGTGAGCCGGGTCGCGGCCTTGCCGCTGATCTGCGCGTCGATGCCGAGCTTCGCCAGCAGCGCGGGATCGACGGCGAGCTCGCCGGTGATCGTCGCGTCGCGCAAGGCATCGGCGCGGAGCTGCTTCCACGCGACCACGTCGAACGGATGCGAGGGCAGGGAGATCGTCGCGTCGACCGTCGCGGGCGGGAGGTCGGCGACGGTCGCGGTCGCGTGCGTGACGATCGTGCCGTTGGCGCCGCCGTCGAACGTGATGTCACCGGTGATCGTACCGGCGCTCGTCTCGACGCCGCGGACGTGCAGCTCGCCCTGCGCGTCGTTCGCCGACAGCGACAGCTCGCCATCGAGCGTGCCGGTGAGCTGCGGATTTGCAGCGTGCGCGTCGATTCCGGAGAGCGCGACGCGCGCGCGCGTGATCGCGGAACGCTGCAGACGTCGCCACGCGGCAGCGTCGGTGATGTCACGCGGCCCGACGACGTCGACGCCGATCTCGACCTTGCCGATGCTGCTCGTCGCCGTGCCGTCGACGGTGACGCGCCGATTCGTGAGTTTCAACGCGACGTGGCCGTCGACGCTCGGCTGCTCCGGCAGCTGGACGCCGCGTGCGTCGACAGTGCCGCCGCCGGACCACATCCCGCCGGTGCGCGCGACGCTCAGCCTCGCGGCGACCGTGCCGCGATACGTCGGATCGACCATCGACAGCGCGATGTTCTTCGCGATGACCTGGCCCGAGAGGTCGTCGTTCGCGCGGTTGATCAGCGCGTCGGCGGTGAGCTCGCTGCCGGCGGTGCCGGTGTGGAAGCCGCTGACGGCGATGCTGCCGTCGGTGATCGTCACCTTGCCGCCGCTGCCGGCGAGCACCCTGCCGTCGGCGGCGACGATCCGATGCGCACCGAGGTCGATGCCGATCGCGTTCTCGTCGAGCGTCGTCGTCGCGGCCAGCGTCGCGCTCGGCACGACGAGATCGCCCTGGCGCAGCGACTTCGCCTCGAGGCGCGATGCGATGACCGGGCGCGCCGGCAGGCCGGTCGCGTCGAACCGCACGACCGCGCCGCCGAGGCGGATATCGTCATAGTGGAGCTTTCTGCCGTCGATGGTGCCGCTCGCGACGAGGTTCGGCTCCGGCGACAGCGGGCCGTCCGCGACGAACCGCGCGTCGGCGTGGCCGTACGGCGAGTCGACGGCGGCGACACCACTCGCGTGAGCACTGTCCGGCGTCGCGCTGACCGCGACGAGCGACGTGACGTGCGCACCTTCGCGCTCGCCGACCGCGGACACGAGGCCGTCGAGGCCGGCGGCGCTGCCCGCGATCGCGGCGACGACCGTGCCGCGCGCGAACTGAGGCGCCTCGGCGATGACGAGCGCGCTGCCTGCGAGCTTCTCGAGATCGATCGAGCCGAGCACCGTCGTGCGCGCCGCGCCGAGCGTGCCGGTCAGCTCGACGGCACCGCCGCGGCTCGTGCCGGCAAGCACGAGGTCGCCGGGCAGATCCATCGCGGCGAGGTCGACGTCGCCGAGCGCCTTCGCGAGCGAGCCCGGCGCGCGAACGGCGAGCGTGGCATCGACCGCGAGCGGATCGTGCACGGTGACCCCGGACGCGACGACCGTCGCGCCACCGAGCGTCACGTTCGCGAACGGGATCTCGATGTCCTTGTCCATGCGCAGCGCTGCCGCGGCGGTCACCGGCAGCCCTCGCCACGTCGCCTGCGCCGCGACCGCGCCGCTCAGCACGCCCGCCTTCAGCGACAGCGAGCCCGCGAGCGCGACGCCGTCGATGCGCTCGACGCCGGTCTCCTTCGAAATCTCGACGCGCGCGTTCGTCACGTGGATCGCCGGCAGATCGATCGTCCAGCTCGATGGCTCGCTCGGCGTGGTCGGCTTCGGCGACGGTGGCTTCGGCGGCTCCGGCGGCAGCGGCCGCGCGTACACGACAACGCCGTCGGCGACGATCGACTCGACGCGCACCGTCTTGCCGACGATCGGCCGCAGCGCGACCGCGAGCTCGAGCGTCTTCACCGTCGCGAGCGGCTTGCCGTCGCGTGCGCCGAGCACGACGTCGTGCGCGGTCAGCGTGCCGAAGATGCTGCCGTCGAGGCTGCCGATCGACGTGCCGGGGAAGTCCGCCTGCAGCTGCGCGACGACCTCCTTGCGCACCTTCTCGCGGCCCCAGTGCGTGTGCAGCGCGCCGATCACGACGCACGCGACGAACATCACGAACGCGCCGATGCCGACGCCGACCCGCTTGGTCCAGCGCCACGTGACCTTGGCCCTTCTCCGCCACGTCGCCATCAGAACGCCTCGCCGACCGACAGCAGGTAGTTGAAGCGATCGCCGCCGGCGGGCTCGCCGGGACCCGTGCGATTCAGGCGGTACGCGGCCTCGAGTCGAATCGGACCGATCGGCAAGTAGTAGAAGCGCAGGCCGATGCCGACCGCCCAGTGGAGGTCGGTCGGGTCGAGGTCGTACGCGTCCTCGGTGACGTCGCCGCCGTCGAGGAACACGACGCCGCCCGCCTTGATCCCGAACGGCGAGAACCGCGTGCGCAGCTCGACGCCGGTCTCGATCAGACCGCCGCCGCCGATGACGACGCTCGTCGGATTGCCGTTCGCATCGATCCCGTCGACGGTCGGCGACAGCCGGCGCTCGGCGAAGCCGCGCTGGCTCGAGGCACCGCCCGAATAGAACCGTTCGGTCGGCGGCACGTCGCCGAGCAACATCCCGAGCCGCGCGTGAGCCGCGAGCACGCCGAGCGGGCCGACCGGCACGTACCCGCGCAGCTCGGGCATGACCTGGGTGTAGTGATACGCGCCGCCCGCGAACGCGCCGCCCTGCGCGAGCCGGAGCTCGGCGTACAGGCCGAGGCGCGGCGACACCGGGTTATCGCGGAAGTCGAGCGCGAGCGTCTCGGTGAACGCGCCGAGCCGCTCGAAGTGATCGATGCCGAGTCGCGCGGCCGTCGTCGGTCCGATCAGCGCGTTGATGTCGGTGAAGTCGTAGCCGGCGAGCAAGTAGCCGAGGTGGAGCTGGAGCCGCTTCGATGCGGCGATCGGCGTATCGATGCCGAGCGAGAGCCGCGCACCCTGCTGCGTGTATGCCTCGAGCGTCAGGTAATCGAGACCACCCGTCAGCTCGCCTTTGACCTCCGGACGGAACAGGTCCTGCTGCGTCGCCGTGCCGAGCAGGCGAATCCGGGGCTCGTAGTCGCAGTTCCACACCTCGAAGAAGTCACAATTGTCGCGCAGGACGGTGTAGGCGGGACGGAATTCCACGCCGAGCGTCGTCAGCGGCGTCGGCCAGCCGACGTGGGTCAGACTTGCTCGTAGGCGAGCTTGGTAGGTCAGTGTGTCGATGCCTGCGCCGATACCGCCGCGCGCCTCCCACCGGGTCGACTCCTCGAGCGAGACCTTGACCGGCACGACGGTCGCGAGCGACGAGCGGTCGACGTCGACGCGCACCGTCTTGAACCGGCCCATACCGTAGATTGCCTGCTGGCTCGCGGCGGCCGCTTTCGTCGAATACGGATCGCCGGGCTTGAACGCGAGCCGAGCGCGCGCGGCGTCGGCCAGCGGGCCCTCGACGCCGACGATCTTGACGTCGCCCCACAAGACCTTCGGCCCCGGATCGAACCAGTAGCGCAGCGTCGTGGTGTTCTTCGCGCGATCGGCGATCACGCTCGCGTCGAGCTGGGCGTGCGCGTAGCCCTTGTCCTCGACGAGCGCGAGCATCGGCGCCTTCGCCTCGTCGAACGCGGCGTACATGAACGGCTCGCCGTCCTCGAGCTTGACGAGCGCGCGCGCCTCCTCGGGGTCGACCTCGGGCGGCAGGCCCGTGATCTCGACGCTGGCGGTCGCCCGCGGCCCCTCCTGGATCGTGAAAAACAGCGTCGTCGCGTCCCCGCTCGTCTCGGTGCTCGTGCTGACGACGACCGAGAGAAACCCTCGCTTCTTGTAGGCGCCCTCGATGCGGGTGACGTCGATGCCGAGCTGGTACTCGTCGAGCGCGCGGCCGGCCTTGAGGTTGCGGTTGAGCGCCAGGCCGCGCAGCAGCGCCTCGCTCGAGATGGTCTTGTTGCCGTCGAACTCGATGGCCGCGAGGTACTCGGTCCCGGGCCGCCGCACGCGCGCGGGCGCCTTGCCGCCGCACGCCGCGACAGCCGCGACAGCCGCGACAAGCGCGGCCATCGCATGCACCCGCATGCGCGACGACAACATCCCGTGATAGTACGCAAGCATGCTCGGAAAGCAGACGTTCTACGCCGCGCTCGTGTTCACCGCGATCGCGGCGACACCGGCCGCGGCAAAAGGCCTCACCATCGAAGACATGCTCGCGATGGAGCGAGTGGGCGACCCGGTGGTGTCCCCGGACGGTAAGTGGGTGGCGTTCTCGGTTCGCACGACGGACTTTGACGCCAACAAGGGCCGTTTCGATGTCTGGGTTGCGGCGGTCAATGGCAGCTCGGTCACCCAGCTGACCACCGCCCCCGAGAGCGATTCCGACCCCCGGTGGTCCCCGGACGGCAAGTGGGTGTACTTCAGCTCGACCCGGTCGGGCTCGGCGCAAGTTTGGCGCATCCGCCCGACCGGTGGCGAGGCCGAGCAGGTCACGAAGCTGCCGACCGACATCAACGGCTTCCGGGTCATGCCCGACGGCAAGCGCCTCCTGCTCGCGATCGACGTCTGGCCCGACGCCAAGTCGATCGCCGACTCGGTCAAGCGCGACGAGGCGAAGGACAAGTCCAAGTCCAAGGCGCGCGCCTACGACCAGCTCCTGTTCCGCCACTGGGATCAGTGGGAGGACGGCAAGTTCTCTCACCTCTTCGTGTGGACGAGCGACGACAACGTCCGCGACCTGACGGCCGGTCTCAAGACCGACACGCCGGCGCACCCGTTCGGCGGCATGGAGCAGGCGACCGTCTCGCCCGACGGCAAGTGGGTCGCGTACGTCGCGCGCGTCGGCGGCCGCGAGGCCGCGTGGACGACGAACACGGACATCTTCCTCGTTCCGAGCGACGGCAAGAGCAAGGCGATCGACATCACCGGCGACAACAAGGCGTACGACTTCGATCCGGTGTGGTCGCCCGACGGCAAGCAGCTCGCGTTCACCGCGATGAAGCGCCCCGGCTTCGAGGCCGACCGCCAGCGCATCACGATCTATGACGTCGCCGGCAAGAAGAGCCGCGTCGTCACCGAGAACTGGGATCGCAGCGCCGGCTCGCTCGAGTGGAGCGCCGACGGCAAGACGATCTACACGAACGCCGAGAACATCGGTAACAACGCGGTGTACGCGGTCGACGTCGCGACCGGCACCGCGAAGCCGCTCGTCGAGAAGGGCACGAACACGTCGCCGCGCCTCGCCGGTGATCGCATCGTGTTCGCGAAGGACACGCTCAAGATGCCGACCGAGCTGTTCACGATGAAGCCCGACGGCAGCGATGTCCGCCAGCTCACGCACTTCAACGACGCGCGCGTCAAGGCGATCACCTGGGGCGACTACGAGCAGTTTTCGTTCAAGGGCGCGAAGGGCGAGACCGTCTACGGCTATGTGATGAAGCCGGCCGGCTACACCGGTGGCAAGGCCCCCGTCGCGTTCCTCATCCACGGCGGCCCGCAGGGCAGCTTCGGCGATCACTTCCACTACCGCTGGAACCCGGAGTTCTACGCGGGCCACGGCTACGCGACCGTGTTCATCGACTTCCACGGCTCGACGGGCTACGGCCAGGCGTTCACCGACGCGATCAGCGGTGACTGGGGCGGCGCGCCGTACGAGGATCTGATGACGGGCCTCGACGCCGCGCTCGCGAAGTAC
The DNA here is from genome assembly GCA_013368795.1 of Kofleriaceae bacterium. Lineage (GTDB taxonomy): Bacteria > Myxococcota_A > Polyangia > Haliangiales > Haliangiaceae > JABFXX01. Next base: position 5,208 of record JABFXX010000061.1, on the reverse strand, counting down.
AGCTGGCTCGACGGCAACCGCGTCGCCGCGCTCGGCGCGAGCTACGGCGGCTACATGATCAACTGGATCGCCGGCCACACCGATCGCTTCAAGGCGCTCATCTGCCACGACGGCGTGTTCGACACGCGCGGCGGCTACTTCGACACCGAAGAGGTGTGGTTCCCCGAGTGGGAGCACAAGGGCACGCCGTGGACCGCGCCGGAGGAGTTCGAGAAGTACAACCCGGCCGCGTTCGTGAAGAACTGGAAGACGCCGATGCTCGTCATCCACGGCAGCCTCGACTACCGCATCCCGGAGACCCACGGCATGTCGGCGTTCACCGCGCTCCAGCGCCGGAACGTCCCGAGCCGCTTCCTGTCGTTCCCCGACGAGAACCACTGGGTTCTCAAGCCGCAGAACTCCAAGCTGTGGCACGACGAAGTGCTCGCCTGGATGGACAAGTACACGAAGAAGAAGTGACCTACATCGGCGTCGTTCTCTCCGCTGGGTAGCCCGTTACCCCGGAGGTCTGGGAATACCCGGGTCGATCTTCGGAGAGTCGCGGAGTTGTGCGCGCCGATACCTGGCGCGCCGCGAGCAATAGGGCTCGGTCACGATGACCAAGCACCTCGCCGCCGCGCTGTTCGCTCTGACCGTTGCCCCGCTTCTTGTGGGATGTGCCGCGGAGTCCGACAGCGCGTTTCACGTGTCGGGTCGCGTGACCGATTCGCAGGTCACGCACGTCATCGCGACAAATCCGGTCACCGCGGAGCGCGTCGTCGCCGACGTTGGCAGCGACGGTTCGTTCGACCTCGCGGTCGCGCCCGGCAAGACCTGGGCGGTGACGTTCGCGAATGCCTCCAAGGTCGGCGCCGACATGCGCGTCGGCGTGCTCGGCTCGGACGGCCTCGACGCGCTCGCACCGGCCCGCGCCGGCTCGCTCGAGCTCGGCACCGTGTCGTTCGCGAGCGGCCGCGCGACCGGCAGCATCGCGCACGCCGATCTGATCGACGCGCTCGGCCTCGACGACGCGACCGCGGCCCGCCTCGCGCGCACCGACGACCTCGCGCTTCGCTACGCGAACCCCGACATCGACAATAACGGCGAGCTCGACGCGCTCGAGGGTCACGACATCCGCCTCGAGGTCTCGGGCCAGCTCGCGCTCGGTATCGGCGATCGCGAAGCGACGGTCGCAGATCTCGTCACCGGGCTCGCAGCTCCGACGATCCGCTACGACAACACGATGCTCGTCACGCTCGTTCCGCGCGCGATGAACATGGCGATGGCGTCCGGCACGATCACGTTCGACATGCCGTACTACGGCACCGCGCTCGGTCCGGCGACGCCGATGATCGAGGCGGGCACTGCGATCGGCCAGCCGCACGTCCTGCTCGGCGAGCTCGAGGGCATGCCGGCGCTCGGCATCTCGGCGCGTGGCGATCACGATGCGCCGCGCGGCAATTACGAGCTCGCGTTCGACAACGGCCAGCTCACGTTCTCCGATGTCGAGCCGCCGAGCGCCGCGACGCTCGCCGACGCGACCGACTACCGCGTTCCGTTCATCCGCATCTCGTCGACGGACGGCAAGCCGACGGCGCTGGACATCGCGTGGCACGAGATGGGCGCGAGCGGCTGGCAGCCGGCGCCCGGCCTCGCGGTCCGGCTGGACGTCGTCGTCCAGCATGGTGGCAAGCGCTACGCACTCGCGCCGATCCTCGCCGCTGACCAGCACTCGATCGCATGGCAGGAAATGCCGTTCGCCGCCGCGGGCGCCCTCTATTCCGAGATGGCGTCGGTCGACACCTCTCAGATCTGCTACGTCGCCGCGAGCTACGAGTCTGACCTCGGAATGACGATGACGGTTCGCGCGAAGAACCCCGCCTGTTACTGATGTGACGGGCGCGCACGTTGCCGATGCACCGATGCCCGGGGAGTCTTGGTCAGGAGGACTCCATGGGACATCGGTTCGATATCGGAGATGTGATCGATATGCTCGAAGAGTCAGCGATGATGAGAAGGCCTGTCGTCGTTCATTTACAAGACGGACGACAGTTCGAAGATCGTGTGCAAGAGATCATCAAATGGGAGGGCGCGGATCATGTGGTGTTCAAGGACCACGAACTGACGCCGCTCTCGGCCATCCATACGGTGCAGCGTTCTCGGCCCCCGGAGATGACGTACGCAGGTAAGAAAGCGCGGGTAATCCGCGCCCCGGGTTGATCGCAACAGTCACCACATCGCGCGGAGCCGCGATGCGACGTCGACGACGACGCTTGCAGGTTCCGCCACCAGGCCGGCGACCCCTCTGCCGCGCACCACGCGCTCGAAGTTGTCGAGGATGTCGTCGGGCAGAAACCGCGAGCGAGGCGCGAATACGTGCCGGTCGCCATGGCGGTGCTGTTTCTCGACGAACATGCGTAGCGGTTGGACGAGGTGGAGGTGATCGCGTGCGCGCGTCATCGCGACGTAGAGCAGGCGGCGCTCTTCCTCGAGCTGATCGGTCGTGCCGACGCCGAGGTCCGATGGGATCCGGCCGTCGATCACATCGAGGATGAACACGGCGCGCCATTCCTGGCCCTTCGCCGAGTGGATCGTCGACAGCACGAGCCAGTCCTCGTCGAGCGCGGGCGGTCCCGCGTAGTCGCCGGTCGCGCTCGGCGGATCGAGCGTCAGATCGTCGAGGAACGCGGCGCGCGATGGATAGGTGGCGCCGATCGCCTCGAGCTGCGCGAGATCGCCGAGCCGCGCCTCGGCGCCGTCGTAGCGCTCCACGAGGATTGGCTCGTAGAACGCGCGCACGCGGCCGAGCTGGCCTTGCCACGACGCCGACGGATCGGCGAGCGCGACGAGCAGCTCGCAGAGCGCGGGCCATGCGGCGCGTGCGGCGGCGGGAGGCTTCATCGACGCGAGCGCGGAGAGCGAAGGGGTCGCGCCGCTGCGGATCTGATCGACGGCGCGGCGTGCGAACGCGGGACCGATGCCGGGCACGAGCTGCGCGGTGCGGAACCCCGCGATCGGATCGACCGGGTTCTCGGCCCAGCGCAGGATCGAGAGCAGATCCTTCACGTGCGCGGCCTCGAGGAACTTGAGCCCGCCGTACTTCACGTACGGGATGCGCCGGCGACCGAGCTCGAGCTCGAGCAGGTCGGCGTGGTGCGCGGCGCGCATGAGCACGGCCTGATCCTTCAGCTGCAGGCCGGCTTCGCGGTACGCGAGGATCTTCTCGATGACGTAGTCGACCTCGGCGAGCTCGTCGTCGACGAGCGCGAGGATCGGCTTCTCGCCGGAGCCCTGCGCGGCGCGCGTCGAGCGCAGGTGCTTGTCGTAGCGCTGTGACGACTGCGCGATCACCGCGTTCGACGCGGCGACGATCGGCACCGTCGAGCGATAGTTGTCCTCGAGCGGGACGACGCGGCCGGGCTGCGTGAACGCCGACGGGAACGCGAGGATGTTGTGCACGCTCGCCGCGCGGAACGAGTAGATCGCCTGCGCGTCGTCGCCGACCGCGGTGACGCCTTTGCCGGTCGGCGACAGGCCGACGATGATCTCGGCCTGCAGCGCGTTGGTGTCCTGATACTCGTCGACGAGGATGTGATCGAAGCGCGCGCGGATCTGCTGTGCGACCTCGGGCGAGCTCATCGCGTGCCACCACCACAGGAGCAAGTCGTCATAGTCGAGGACGTGGCGCGAGAGCTTCTCCTCGACGTACGCACCGAACAGCTGGCGCAATGCCCCCGCGTGCTCGCGGCACCACGGGTATGACTCGCCGAGCACGCTGTCGAGCGGCACGCGCGCGTTGACGGTGCGCGAGTAGATCGCGAGGCAGGTGTCCTTCTTCGGGAACCGCCGCTCGCCCTTCGCGAGGCCGCGATCGACGCGCACGAGATCGAGCAGGTCCGCGGCGTCGCCGCGATCCATCACCGTGAACTGCGGATCGAGGCCGAGCGCGAGCGCGTGCATGCGCAGCAGGCGCGAGCCGACCGCATGGTACGTGCCTGCCCACGGCACGTCGGCATGCGGGACCACGCGCTGTGCGCGGCGGATCATCTCCTGCGACGCGCGGCGCGAGAACGTGAGGAGGAGGATGCGGCGCGGATCGGCGCCATCGACCACGAGCTGCGCGATCCGGTGCGCGAGCGTCGTCGTCTTGCCGGTGCCCGCGCCCGCGATCACGAGGAGCGGGGCATCATCGCGGTGGAGCACGGCGCTCCGCTGCTGCTCGTTCAGGTGCTGCTCGATACGGGTCGCGACTTCCACCTGGTCATTTGAACAGTGCTGGAGATCGCGTGCAAGTTCGCGTCGATCGCGGCGGGATCGTCACATCTGGCTCGGCCGGTCGACCTCGGCGCGGACCTCGAGCCGGAACGACCCGGTGTCGGGCAGGGCCTCGCGGATCGCGGCGGCGGCCGCCTTCTCCCACGCGCCGACGTTGACCTTGGTGGGGCCGAGATCGACCCAGATCTTGATCACGTCGAGATCGTCGCCCGACGGGTGGACCTTCACGTCGACCGGCGCGCCGCTCCCGCCGTCATAGGAGCCCAGGAACTTCTCGATCGCCTCGGCCGCCTCGTTTATGCCCATGCAAGCCAGCTTACAGGCGAATTGGCGGGTATCTCCATCGAGTTCTTGGCGTTGACCCCGATTCGGAATTCGAGCAGTCTGCGCGCGATGTTGCCGGTGCGGGTCAGTCTCATCGCGATCACATGCGCCGCCTGCGGGTTCGACCACGGCGTCTCCTCGATCGGTGGCAATGGTCCCTCGGATGGCGGCCCCGACATCGACGGCTCGCGGATCGACGCGATGCCCGACGCGCCGCCAGATGCGCGCGCGTGCTGGGGCACATTCGTGTCGACGTGCTTCACGACGCTGCCGTCGGGCGACCTCACCCTACCGGGTACCCTCGATACGAGCTCGGCCGCGACCTGCACGCAGATCAAGCAGCAGACCGACGGTCCCGATCTGTGCGTGATCGCGGCGCAGACGATCCATGTCACCGGCCCCGTGACCGTCGGCGGCGCGCGGCCGCTCCTGCTGCTGGCGACCGACACGATCGACATCACCGCTGCGGGCCTGCTCGACCTCGCGAGCTATCGCATGTCGCTCGGCGGCGGCGGTCAGGCCGAGATCGTCGGCGCGGGCGAAGCGAGCGGCGCGCTGTGCGGCTCGCCGACCGGCGGCGGTAGCGACAACGCGGGCCCGTTCAACTCGGGCGGCGGCGGCGGCGCGGGC